>NC_019729.1:1173066-1473349 GCF_000317475.1 Oscillatoria nigro-viridis PCC 7112 | reverse complement strand
GGACTTACTCCATTCACCACTAAGCCCAGAACGTGCTGATTTGATTTCTTCAATAGCTCCTTCGCAAAAGCCACAGTACCAGAATGAAGAACTCCAGGTCGCACTACCAATAAAATCCCATCGGCTTTATTTCCGAGAATCAGAGCATCAGCAGCAACATTCAAAGCAGGAGTATCAACGATAACTGCATCATAAGTAGCCGAAAATTGCTTAATTAACGAAGTGAGCCGCTGCGAGTCCAACAGAGCCATTGGATTAGGCGGAATCACCCCGCAAGTCAGCACATCTAAATTATCCATAACTTGGGCGATCGCATCCCCAAATCCAGCTTGTCCGACTATCACGTTGCTCAAGCCTACTTGATTGGGAAGTTCCCAAATCCGATGTTGAACAGGACAGTGCATATCCGCATCTACCAACAAAACCTTCCTTCCTAATTGAGCTATAGCTACAGCCAAATTAGCCGATACAGTAGACTTGCCTTCTTGCGGTAGCGAACTACTGACAACAATCACTTTCAGCTCTTTATCCGAACTCAAAAACCTCAGATTTGCCTGAAGCATTCGGTAAGCAGCACTGCTCGAAGTATGAGGAGTATCTCTAACCACAATCTGTCGGGGAGAGAGCTCTAAATCCTGTGCTGCAGACTTAAGCGGGCGGGAATTACGCCGAGGATTTTTGTCAGGCTTTTTATGAAAAGGAATCACCCCCAACAAAGTAAACCCAAACAATTCCCTCGCCTCTTCAATAGTTTTGACAGACTTATCTTGAGACTCTAAAAGCATCGCCACACCTATCGCCAGCAGAGTTCCCAACAAGCCGCCCGATACCAGCAATAAAGACTTGCGAGAACGCACTGGTTCTGTCGGAACACTCGCCTGTTGGATAATCCGAGCATTACCCACTTGCTGATTTTCAGTAATCCGAATTTGCTGGAGTTTTTTCTGCAATTCTTCATAATCAGCTTCGGCTTCTTGGAGTTTCCTTTCAAGTTCCCGCTTTTCCTTCTCTAGCTTCGGCAAAAGTTTTACCCGCTGCCTGTAGCCAGCTAGAGCATTTGATAAAATAGTAACTCGCTCAGCCAAACCCTGGCGTTCTACATCTACCTTGATAAATTCTTCGATCAGTTTTGGTTTCACTTCTCCTATCTGTAAACTTGGATTTTGCAACGGCTGTTGTCCGCCTAAAACTTGTTGTATTTGTTGGTCTAGTAAAGCTTTCATAGTAGCTTTCTTAGTTTCTAACCTAGTTATCACAGGCGAAGTTTCCACGTAGCGATTTTGCTCAATTGCTAACTGCCGCTCTATTTGTTTGTATTCTTTGAGAGCTTCCTGCACTGTGCTAGATTGGCTGAGATTGCTGGCGGTCAATGCTTGCTGGGGATTCATTTGTAATTCATCTTCAAATGCTTTAGACTTAGCACTTGCCTTGAGCAAATCTGACTTAGCTTGGTCGATTTGACTTTCGAGTCCTGCCATAACTGCCACTGCTGATTTAGCTTCTTCTTCAAGATTTACCACTTTATTATCTTCTTTAAATTTGCTCAATTCTGCCGCTGCTTTCCGCATAGCTTTGTCGGACTTAGGCAGTTTCCTTTCAATAAACTGTCGAACAGATACAGCTTCTAAGCGATTCACTTTTTGATTGTTGTCAATATAAAAGTTCATCAGGTTTTTTACGACATCCGCTGCTATTTTTGGGTTTTGGTCTTTGTATGAAACCGTTAGGATATCAGCTCCACGAATAGTAGCTATTGTCAGGTTTTTTAAAAAAAATTTTGCTTTCAAATGATTATTTGTTTCGTCTTTTAACTGAAGTATATTTATAGTTTTTTCTACATTTTCTAGAGAACGAATCAGTTCTATCTCCGTAGTCAGAGGGTTACTTTGCTCCGCCGCAGGAGTCAACTGTCCGATTTCTTTTCCCAATTCTGTTAAAGCAGATCCAGGAGTTGTTTTCTTAAATAACAGCTTTCCTTCTGCTTCATAAACTGCTTTTTGCTTCAGCGTGGTGTAGGCGGTGAGTGCCAGAACCGAGGCAAACACAGCTAAGGCTGGCAGCCACCTGCGTTTGAGAATCTGCCAGTATTCCTGAAATCCAATACCATTTTCAGTTGATTCCATCAGTTACTCCCGAAAAATGATTTTTTGTAAACAGTAACACCCTAGGCTTTTCAAATCATTATTGAGGATATCTATTGTATCACTTAAGTCTAGCATTGTCATGGTTTTAGCAACTATATTTGTGTTCCCCAGAACAAAAAAAATATATATTTTTGTTAAACAAAAGTAAAGAATTATAAATTTCCGAGCAATGGAATAAGTATAAGGAGAAGATAGACTCAGCATTAAGAGTTCACGATTTAATATCAAAAAATAATAAAAAACAATTAGGAGGCGGGAAATATTCTTGGTAATCGTCTTAATGATATCACTTGAGTGATGCCGGATTAAAAGAAAGGCTGATTAATTTCAGCGGGCAGGGTGGTATAAAAAAGTACCTCAGTATTAGGTACTAGATATAGTTTTAGTAAAGTTTTTGGGTAATAGGGTTGTGATGAATATGATAGTCAAAAAAATCAGCAAAGTGTTGGTGGGATTAAGAACCCGTCATTTTTTGATAATCGATGCAATTTGTTTGGGGATCGCACCATTACTGGCCTTGGCAATTCGTTTAGATGATACATTGACTCTGGCTCCCTACCTAAACAGTCTAGCGGTAGTTACAGTATTATTTGTAGCAGTCAAATTAGCAGTATTTTATGCCGGGGGCTTCTACAAGCGTTACTGGCAGTATGCGGGTCTGGAAGAAATGGCACAAATAACGATGCTGATAGGTATATCCCTAACAGGAGAAATTATCTTGTTCCAAGCACTCTACCAGCTAAATAATTCGCCGATCGGCAATCTGCCACGATCGCTGCCGCTACTAGACGCTATCATCAGCTTTTTGTTAGTGGCGGCCATTCGTTTCAGCATTCCAGCCCTAGAAAGATGGAACCAAAAACCGTGGAAAGTTCAGCAACGCGATCGCGTCCTGATAGTCGGTGCGGGCAGTGCAGGCACATCTCTGGTGCAAACGATGCAGAGGAGCCCAGAGGTAGGACTCGATCCAATCGCTTTCATAGACGACGACCCCAAAAAAATCAGCAAGCAGATTCGCAAACTGACTGTAGTCGGCAATCGCTGTAACATTCCGGAAGTAGTTCGATCGCTAAATATCGACAAAGTTATGATTGCCATCCCCTCAGCTCCGGGAAAAGAGATTAGGGAGATCGTAGAAATTTGTCAGTCAATAGGAATTCCAACCAGCACCCTCCCCGGCCTCAATGAAATCATCAACGGTCGCGTCAGTTTAGGTAGTCTCAGAGAAGTAAAGATTGAGGACTTGCTCCGCCGCGCCCCCATCCAAACCGATATCCACAAAGTCTTGCGATTGATTGGAGGCAAGAAAGTTCTAATTACTGGTGCCGGCGGCTCCATCGGCAGCGAACTTTGTCGGCAAATATTAAAGTGCGAGCCTGCGGAAATCATCATCGTCGGACACGGAGAAAATTCTGTATTCAACATTCAACAAGAACTAACAAAAGTCCTGTCAGAACTCAAAAAGACAAGCAAAACCCAAACAGATATTACTCGCCTGACAGCTTTCATCGCCGATATTCGTTTGCAGGAGCGATTAGAGTACGTTTTTTTAACAATGAGACCAGACATCATTTTTCATGCGGCCGCTCACAAACACGTACCCATGATGGAATTAAACCCGCCCGAAGCGATTACTAACAATGTGCGGGGGACGAAAAATCTGCTGGATCTGGCATTGAAATATAATGTGCAGCACTTTGTGATGATTTCCACCGACAAAGCGGTGAATCCAACTAGCATTATGGGAGCTAGCAAAAGAGTTGCCGAAATGCTGGTGCTGCAAGCAGCCAAAAAAAGCAAAAACCCCTTTGTAGTGGTTCGTTTCGGTAATGTTCTTGGCAGCCGGGGTAGTGTCGTACCTACTTTCCAGCGACAAATTGCTGAGGGCGGGCCGATCACAATTACCCATCCAGATATCACTCGCTATTTCATGACAATTCCCGAAGCAGTTCAACTGGTTTTGCAGGCAGCAGTAATCGGCAAGGGCGGGGAAGTTTTCATGCTTGAGATGGGAGAACCAGTCAGAATTTTTGATTTGGCAAAAGATTTGATTCGGCTTTCAGGATATGAAGTTGGTAAAGACCTAGAAATCGCGTTTACGGGGCTGCGACCGGGAGAAAAATTGTTTGAAGAACTGTTTATTCCCGGTGAGAAATACAACCGCACTAAACACAAAAAAATTCTCAGTTTGGGCAATGCCAGCCGCATAGTGAAAGAAAATATTAACCGGGAGGTAGAAGCTCTTTGTCAAGCGGGCGATCGCAATGATACCAATTTAATAGTCTCAATGTTACAGCAGTTAGTGCCTGAGTACGTACCAGGATATTCAACAGCCAACTTGCACGCAATTACAGCCCAAGAAACAACCGCTCCGGCAAAGATTAGCAGTGCAGCATCTGTGCAGTTAGAGAATGATTTGCGGGTGGCTCTTGCCAATGAGGAGTTTCGGATTCACTATCAGCCGATCGTCTGCCTGGAAACCGATCAAATTAGTGGTTTTGAAGCGCTGTTGCGCTGGCAGCACCCCAATCGAGGTTTGCTTTGGCCAGACGAATTCCTAACACTGGCAGAAGAAACGGGTTTGATTCTTCCTATTGGCGAGTGGGTACTGCGGCAAGCTTGCAGCCAGATGCGAATTTGGCAGTCGCAATTTGGTCTTGAGTCTCCTTTAACAGTAAGCGTCAATCTGACTGGCAAACAGTTTTTCCAAGCTGACTTAATCAATACGATTGCCAAAATATTGCAAGAAACAAATCTCGATGCTTCTAGTTTGAGATTAGAAATTCCTGAATATGTTGTGACGCAAAATTCCGAGTTGGCTGGGTCTGTTTTTCTCAAACTTAAAACTTTAGGGTTGCAAGTACAAATAGACCACTGCGGTCTCAGTGATGTATCATTAACTCACCTCTACCAATTGACGCGGCTTAAGTATGGGAAATTCGACAGTTTGAAGCTAGATTGCTCTCTAGTCAGCGGGCTGGATGCTAACAACGACAACTTAGAAATTCTTCATAAAATTATGGCGATTGCTCAGGATTTAGGTATGGGCATGATTGCCACAGGAGTAGAAACGAGATGGCAAATAGCTCAGCTAAAATCTATGAACTGCATCTACGGACAGGGATACTTTTTCTCGAAGCCTGTGGAATGTGCGGCGGTAGGGAGATTAATTGGGGCTAAGGGTGCTAAAAGTTAATGGGGCATTTGTCAAACTTATCGGTTGAGCACTAAAGAATCGGTTCAGTGATGGCGGCGCAACCGCACTAACGATGAAAGCTAGTTGGAGAAACGCATTTGAGATGGGAAAGATCGCACAAAAATTAGCAGTAATTGGGCTTGTGCTGATGTCAGCGACATCATGCCAACCCTGTGCTGCTAATTCTACTTCTTATAAAACTACACTGTATGAAAACAGTTATGAGAATTTTCCAAATCCCGAAAGAGGTTTTTTTGTTCCGTTTAACCCACTCGGTAAATATGAAAGTTCTCCCTTAAAGGTAGCCGACCTAGAGAAAGTTAGAAGCGAAAATATGAGTTTAGTTCGCCGAATTTATACTATTGCGGATTTTCGAGATAGACCCCTTTCCAAATCATTTCTGCAAAAGGTATCAAATGACTGTGAAATAGTCCGAAAAGCAGGTCTAAAAATTATTATCCGGTTTGCGTATAACTGGCTGGGAGGTGGGCCGGACGCTCCGCAAGAGCGAATACTTTCCCATATAGAACAGTTAAAGCCAATATTTGCAGCGAACTCCGATACTATCGCTTACTTAGAAGCTGGTTTTATTGGTTATTGGGGAGAGTGGAACCGCTCTACAAACGGTCTAGATAAAAATAGTGAAGCCCGGAGAACTATTCTATTTAAAATTCTCTCTGCGGTTCCTACTGAGCGGATGGTTGCTATACGATACCCCTACTACAAAAGAGATGCTTTCAATAATAAAAATCCTCTCACTTCTCAAGAAGCATTCAATGGCAGCTATAGATCCAGAACCGGAGCTCACAACAATTGTTTTTTAGCTGCTATTGATGACTGGGGTACATATAACCATACCGATCCAAAAATTGTAGATGCTCAGAAAACGTATTTAAACTTAGATAACCGATATGTAGTACAGGGTGGTGAAACTTGCAATCCTAGCGAATATGACGATTGTCCAAATGCTTTAGCCGATCTGGAAAGAATGCGCTGGAGTGCCTTAAACACTAACCTATATGATGGACTGCCAGTATTGAGAGGCTGGGAAGAACAAGGCTGCATGAAAGAAATCCAACGCCGTTTGGGCTATCGCTTCCGCCTTTTGAATTCCGTCATTCCAGTGAAGGTAAAAGCTGGTCGCACATTTTCAATGGACTTGAAAATTACTAATGATGGGTGGGCTAGTCCTTACAATAAGCGTTTAGTAGAAGTCATGTTGCGCGATCGGCAAACGCAAGCGCAATATTATTTGGCAGTCACAGAAGATCCTCGAATGTGGATGCCCGGTACTGACAAAAGCATAAACATTAAGGGCGCCATTCCAGTCACCATGCCTTCAGGAGAATATGAAGTGTTAT
Organism: Oscillatoria nigro-viridis PCC 7112; assembly: GCF_000317475.1. NCBI lineage: Bacteria > Bacillati > Cyanobacteriota > Cyanophyceae > Oscillatoriales > Oscillatoriaceae > Phormidium > Phormidium nigroviride. Next base: position 1,466,648 of record NC_019729.1, on the reverse strand, counting down.
TAAATTTACCCGATCCAGCTCCTAGATTATATAACCGACCGGAATATTCTATCAGGTTTGCTAATCAAAAAGTCTGGGAAGAATCCACAGGCTATAATTCTTTATTGCAAAGCGTGATTATCGAGCCAAGAGTAGCAGGAGATGAGTCTTCCGGAGAACAACTCTTTAAACAGCGTCAAAAGGTGTCCCATTAGTAGCCTATGTTGCTACAGTTGACAAATCAAAAGTGTTCCCATATGAAAATTTTGTCTCCTCAAAAATTACTTGATTTTTGGCATCAACAGACAAGTGGCTCTGTAAATCGCCAAATTTTTGGTGCGGCTGTTACAGTTGCTTTAGGAACGATAATTGTTAAAGCAGTAGCTTTAGTTAAAGAATTAGTAGTGGCATGGAAATTTGGTACTGGCGATACTTTAGATGCGTTTTTAATTGCCTTGTTGGTGCCTGCTTTTATTACAAATGTTGTATCTAGCTCCTTTAATGCAGCCCTTATACCTACTTATATTCGTGTGCGAGATCGGGAAGGTACAAACGCAGCTCAAAGACTTTTTTCGGGAGCTACAGTCTGGATTTTTGTAGTGTTAGCAATTGCAACTATATTAATGGTGGTGACTGCACCGATATATTTACCCTTAATTGCCGGAGGGTTCAGTCGGGAAAAGTTAGATTTGACTTTTAAGTTGTTGTGCGCGATCGTACCTGTTGTCCTGCTGGAAACTTTTATGACTAGCTGGCGTGCTACTTTGAATGCAGGAGAGCGTTTCGCCTTAGTCGCTCTTGCTCCAATTTTTACTCCGATTATGACTATCCTATTCCTCTTAGTGCTTCATTCTTGGGGAATCTTTAACTTAGCAGCAGGACTTGTCTTTGGTGTAGTATTGGAAATGGTTGCGATCGGAATATCGCTGCACCAACAAGGTATTTCATTGATGCCAAAATGGTATGGATTTGATCCTCACCTGAGACAAGTAGCAAGTCAATATATCCCGGCAGTTACGGGAGCACTGTTAATGAATACCGCAACTATAGTAGATCAATCAATGGCAGCAATGCTGTCGCCAGGCAGCGTAGCATCTCTCAACTACGGTAACAGAGTAATTGCCTTGCCAATTACCTTGATTACCACAGCATTAAGCACGGCTGTAATTCCGTATTTTTCTAAAATGGTTGCCCGCGAAGATTGGGCAAATGTACGTCACACCCTTAATCGTTATCTGGGACTAATTTTTGCATTGACCGTGCCGCTAACAGGATTCTTAATTTTATTTTCTGAGTTAATAGTCCAACTCCTTTTCCAAAGAGGCTCTTTTACAGCTAATGATACTCATTTAGTAGCTCAAATTCAATTCTGTTTCGCTTTTCAAATACCATTCTATATTGGAAATATTTTGTTGGCCCGGTTAATGATATCCATGAGACTTAATTATATTTTGATGCGAGTGTCGGCATTTAACTTGATTCTTAATATAACTTTGAATTATATTTTTATGCAATGGATAGGAATCAAAGGTATTGCCTTGTCCACCAGCTTTGTCTATCTATTTTCTTTTTTATATATGTTTGTTTCGGCTCAGCAAAATTTAAGAAAAATAACAGAAGCGAGTCAGACAAAAAGTTAATTAATGTAAATTAAGAATGAAAATTGTTGTGTAAACAATGAATATATGAGAAGATAGTATTATCTCTTTGCCCACTATCAGCAGCCATGAAAAAAAAAGTTGTATTCCTCATCCGCGATTTAAACTACGGTGGTGCTCAAAGGCAATTAGTGACCTTACTAAAAGGTCTTAAAGACTACTTTGATATAACCTTATTATACTTTTACCCAGGGGGGGGTTTAGAAAAAGACTTAAATGAAAGTGGAGTGCGATCTATCTGTCTGGAAAAACGACAGCGTTGGGATGTATTTGGCTTTTTTTGGCGTCTTGTTAAATATCTCAGGCAAATCCAGCCGGATGTGCTGCACGGATACTTGGGCGAATCCAATTTAGTCGCTATTTTTGTCAAGCCATTTTTTACTTCAACCCGGATAGTCTGGGGAATACGGGAATCTAACACCGATCCCAATCTTTATGGTTGGCTAGGGCGTTTTCTCTCTCAGATAACGCCGATTTTATCGTGCTTTGCTGACTTAATAGTCGTCAATTCCTATGCTGGAAAAACCTATTATATAACCCAGGGATATCCCGCCAAAAAGATGGTAGTCATTCTCAACGGTATAGATGTTGAACGTTTTCAGCCAGATCCAAAAGCAGGGGCAAAAGTCAGAAAGGAATGGGGGATTTCACCGGACATGATTTTAATTGGTTTGGTGGGCAGATTGGCACCCATGAAAGACCATCCCACTTTTCTTAGGGCAGCCGCACTAATGTGTCAAGAAAGACAGAATGTGCGTTTTGTCTGTGTTGGTATCGGGCCGGAAAACTACGCACAAGAATTGTATCGCTTGACCGATGAATTGGACATTGGCGATCGCGTTATCTGGGCAGGAGCACGCCCAGATATGCCGGCGGTAAATAATGCCCTAGATATTGCTTGTTCTTCTTCTTCCCACGGCGAAGGGTTTGCTAATGTAATTGGAGAGGCAATGGCTTGTGGCGTACCTTGTGCGGTGACAGATAATGGGGATTCGAGGTTAATTGTTGGCGATACGGGAATGGTCGTACCGCTAAGTAATCCTCAGGCTTTGTTTCTTTCGTGGATGCAAATTTTAAGCAGCGATCGCCCACAATTATCGATAATGGCGCGGCAGCGTATTATCGATAATTTTACTACCAAAAAACTTCATGAGACAACCGAAACAGTTTTAAGAAAAATAATTGAAAACTCGGAGTTATTAGATGCTTGAAAGTGTTTATTTAGTATTGATAGTTCTGATAATAATTATAGAGTTTATCAGAAAAAAAGACAATGAAATAGATTTTTTAAGTATGTTTAATCTGGCTTTCATACTCTGGTATCCATTGCCTGGATTTCTAATAGCTTTTGATGTTCAAAAAGCTGTGGGGGCTGACTGGGAAAGTGTACTCGCTAATACGAATAGCTGGCAAACTGCTACAGCAATTTTTATAGGCTACTTTATTGTAGTTAAAGGATTTTATTCAACGTCTGCTCGAACGCTAGGAAAGAAAATTGTTATTAAATCTCGTCACAGTGGAATTATTTTTTGTTATACAATTTTTTTACTTTTATTCTCATTGGCATCAATACAGATATATAGCTCAGCTTTTGGTGGAATTTCCAATGCCATAACGCAAGGATTAGCCGCACGATCGGGTTGGGTGTCAACTGGGGCGCTAGGTTTCTTTATGAGATTTTTATCTGGTACTGGTTTTTCATCCTATTTATTAGCAGCTTTTGTGTTTGAAAAGAATACTGGAAAACACAAATTGTTGAAGGTTGTGTTATTTTTGGGATCTGTAGCTAGTGCATTAATTTCTTTTATGTTGAGAGCAGGACGATTAAACATTATTTACTACATTCTGGGATTTTACCAGATTTATATACTAAAAACAAAAAAAATTCCCCGGATATCAAGTGCTATTTTTATTATATTTACGGCTTTATTTTTATTTTATGGTAAAAATTTATTTTCTAGTCTGAGTGCAATTCCAGATGGATTTGATGCTGTTATAGATAGGTTTAACCAATCTATACAAGATAATGCCAGGGATGAAGGGTTTAGCTTTTATGGTTTTATGAGCAACTTTTACTATACAGTTTTTTCACTGGATACGGCTTTTAGCAAAAGTTACGACCTTCGCTGGTTTATAGATATATTATACGGAATTTTGAGTTTGGTTCCCGACCGTTTATTAGGTAGCGAATCACCAGAAACCGTTCTGTATTATAATACTGTCTTTATTGTGGGCTCGTTTGATTATGCGATACCGACTGGCTTTCTGGCTTTCGGTATATATAGTTTGTGGTGGCCCGGATTGGTGATAGTTTGCTTAACTTATGGATGGATTGGCGGCTGCCTACAATCTACGCTGGAAAAACATCTAAGAGATGTGTTTTGGATGCCGTATTTTTATGCTTTAGTAGCTCAAATATGGGTTTTCTTTCAAGGGAGCGATCCGGAGTCATTTTTCCAATCTAATTTTATGTTATTGGCAGCAAGTTTCTTGCTGATGGCTTTAGGCAGCAAAATTTTGATAGTTCGGCGCGATCAAAAAATAAGCTCTGTTCATGGAAATTAAAACTATGGGTAATGACAGTAGTTCTGAGAAAAAGGTGTCAATTATATATATCACTACCGGACTGTCAACAGGTGGTGCAGAGAGAATGCTCTACAATTTGTTGTCCAGAATAAACCGGCAGCGGTTTTCTCCTGCTGTGGTTTCTTTAATGGATCGGGGGACGTGGGGCGATCGCATTGAATCTTTAGGCATCCCCGTCTATACTACGGATATGAAACCCGGAATGGCTACACCAGCAGCAATATGGAAATTAGTTCGCCTAGTGCGAAAACTCCAGCCAGACTTAATTCAAGGTTGGATGTATCACGGCAATTTAGCCGCACAATTAGCGAGTTGGCTGTCCCTGTTGAAAACACCTGTTTTGTGGAGCATTCATCATTCAATTAGTTCATTGGAATCAGAAAAAAGTTTAACGGTTAAGATTATTAAATTGTGTGCTTATCTATCCCGGTTAACTGCTCAGGTGATTTTTGTGTCTCAAGCTAGCAAGCTACAACATGAAGCTTTAGGTTATAACCGTCAAAATAATTGCGTCATTCCCAACGGTTTTGATACTTCCTTATTTGTGCCATCACTAGAAGAGAAATTAGCGGTGAAAGCTGAGCTAGGATTAGCAGAAAAAACGATAATAATTGGCGCGATCGGTCGCTATCATCCGATGAAAGACCATGCTAACTTTCTGCAAGCTGCTGCTTGGCTGTTAAAAACCTATCCAGATGTACATTTTTTGTTAATTGGCACTGAAGTAGATCGACAAAATATGTGTCTAATAAAATTAATTGAAGAGTTGAAACTAGGGGATCGCGTTCACCTGTTGGGAGAGCGCACTGACATCCCTCGCTTAACTGCTGCATTAGATATTTCTACTGTCGCTTCTGCTTACGGTGAAGCATTTCCTTTGGTTGTAGGAGAGGCGATGTCCTGCGGGGTGCCTTGCGTCGTTACAGATGTAGGTGATTCAGCTTGGATTGTTTCTAATACCGGAAAAGTAGTACCTCCAAAAAATGCTGAAGCGCTGGCAACTGCTTGGAAAGAGTTAATCGTTCTAGATTGGGAGGAAAGGGAAACTTTAGGAAAATCAGCTAGAGATAGAATTGTTGAATTCTTTTCTTTAGACTCTGTGGTAGCTCAGTACGATAAATTGTATGAAAGTACCTTAAATGCTAGCTAAAAAACGCAAATAAATTCCTCATATGAACAGTCTTCTAATTATCACTACTATTCCAGCAACTATCCACGCTTTTTTGCTGCCTTTTGCCGAGCGCTTCCGTGAGCTGGGTTGGCGAGTGGATGCTATGGCTTGCGGAATTTCAGATAATGCTGAATGTTTGCAGGCATTCGATCGCGTCTGGGAGGTAGAATGGTCGCGGAATCCTCTAGATACGAGAAATTTTTTAGTTGCTCCGCGAGTGATTCGAGAAGTGGTAAAAACAGAACAATATGATATAATTCACGTACATACCCCAGTCGCTGCTTTTGTTGCTAGATACGCTCTCAAAGATTTGAAAAAGAAGCAAAAATTTCAGGTCATTTACACGGCTCACGGTTTTCATTTTCATCCTCTAGGTAAACCGTTAAAAAATGCTGTTTTTATGAATTTGGAAAAACTGGCTGGGCCTTGGACTGATTATTTAGTCACAATTAATCGCGAGGATGAATCAGCAGCAAAGCGCTACAAAATTCTTCCTCCTGAAAGAGTCCGCTATATGCCGGGAATTGGAGTGGATATCGATCGCTACAGCCCCAGTGCTGTTTCTGAAGCTGATGTCAAGCAAGTGCGTCAGGAAATGAGCCTTAACGGGGAAACTCAACTGTTTCTCTCCGCGATCGAATTCATTCCCCGCAAGCACCCCCAGGATGTCTTAAAGGCTTTTGCTAAACTGGCTCGACCTGATGTTGATTTGGCTTTTGCTGGAGACGGCCCCATGCTGGCGGAAATACAGCAAATGGCATCGGATTTGGGTGTGAAAAATCAGGTACATTTTCTCGGAAACCGCCGAGATGTTCCGACTTTAATGCGAGCTTCTGTGGCGACTCTGCTGGCTTCGGAACAGGAGGGATTGCCTAGAAGTATTATGGAGTCTTTGTCGCTAGAAATTCCGGCGATCGGCACAGATATTCGTGGCACTCGCGACTTGCTTGAAGGAGGTTGCGGCCTTCTTGTCAAGTTAGGAGATATCGACGGGTTGGCTCAGGCTATGGCTTGGGTGCTCGATCGCCCGGTTGCAGCTCGCGAAATGGCACAGCGCGGTAGGGAAAGCATACTTGCTTACGAACTCCAGAATATCCTGAAGCAACACGAGGCTTTGTACGCTGAAATCAACCATCAACCATCAACCATCAACCATTAACCATTAACCAATGAGTAATATCGTTACAGGCGCGGCAGGTTTTATCGGCTCTCACTTAGTAGAAACTCTGTTAAAGCAAGGTGAGAAAGTTATCGGAATTGATGAAGTCAACGATTATTACGATCCAGAATTGAAGAGAAAAAATCTCGCTCTTTTTACCAAACATCCAAATTTTCAACTGCTGGAAGACAATATTTTATCTTTGGATTGGCGATCGCTCTTAGCTAATACAGAAGTCATTTATCACCAAGCAGCGCAAGCAGGCGTGCGCGCTAGTTGGGGAGAAGGTTTCCGCAGCTACACCGAGCGCAATATCAATGCAACTCAGGTCATTTTAGAAGCAGCAAAAAATGCACCGCAACTGAAAAGATTTGTACTAGCTTCTTCATCATCGGTGTACGGCAATGCTGAAACTTTCCCTACCAGTGAAACTGCCTGCCCTCAACCAGTTTCTCCCTACGGAATTACTAAGTTAGCCGCTGAACGTTTGTGTTCGCTTTATTATCACAATTTCGGCGTTCCGGCAACCATGTTGCGCTATTTCACCGTTTACGGGCCTCGCCAGCGTCCCGATATGGCATTCCACATATTTTTTAAATCAATTTTGCGCGGCGAAGCGATTTCAATTTACGGAGACGGACAGCAAACCCGAGACTTCACGTTTATCAGCGATTGCATTGCTGCTAATGTAGCTGCTGCTAAAGTTCCAGAAGCTGTGGGCGAAATTTTCAATATAGGAGGGGGAAGTCGAGTTGCTTTAGCAGAAGTTATTCACATAATGGAAAACATTGTCGATCGCCCGATTCGCATCAATTACCTACAATCGAGCAAAGGAGATGCGCGGGATACTAGCGCTGACGTATCCAAAGCTCAAAAAATATTGGGATATCAGGCACAGGTTTCTTTGAGGGAAGGATTGAGGCAAGAATGGGAATGGGTGCAGTCTTTGTATGGTTAGGGCCTACTTAACCTACTTGACAGATGCAGCTACCGTTCGCGATTCAACCGAACATGAGATAAATTTTTGTTTGGCAGATCAGAAAATAAATAGGGCTTGCTGAATAAGTGGTTCAAGTAAACAGTGTATGGATTTTCGGACGAAGAAAGGTAGTAATGGTGCAATAAAAACAGGTATAATGACTCAAAACCCGTGCATCACCATTTGCGCTCGTGTACCGAAAAGCTGAGCTTGCCCCAAGCCCCCCATCCGACTTTGAACTCCCCTTTGGAGGAAGGTTGTCTGCTGACAACCGTTGGGTAAAAATGGCCGAACTAATCCCTTGGTCGGAATTTGAATCAGATTATGCTGAAAATTTCCCCACCGAAATGGGCGCACCCGCCAAGTCATTTAGGATGGCATTGGGGGCATTAATTATCAAAGAAAAACTGGGAATTAGCGATCGCGAAACAGTAGAACAAATTCGCGAAAACCCATACCTGCAATACTTTATCGGTCAATTAACCTATAGTAATGAACTCCCATTTGACCCATCACTATTAGTTCACTTTCGGCAACGAATTAGTGTGAATCTAATCAATAAAGTGAACGAACGAATGGTCAAGAAAATACGGGAAACCACCCCAAAGCCGCCTGAAAAAAAAAAGGATTCGGACGCAAAAAATGAGTCACCCAATCAAGGAAAATTAATCATAGATGCGACCTGTGCCCCAGCAGATATTAGCTATCCAACCGACTTAGGACTATTAAATCGAGTCCGAGTTCATACCGAAAAAATCATCGACATTCTCTATAATTCTCTCAAAGTAAAAATAAAGAAAAAACCCAGAACCTACCGAAAACTAGCAAGAAAAGATTACTTAGCATTAGCCAAACAACGACGACCTAAACGAAACAAAAAAATCCAAGCAATTAAAAAACAACTGCAATATGTCAAAAGAAACCTCGCTCATATTGAACAACTAATCGAGTCAGGAGCCACCCTACAAAGTCTGAGCCAAAAGCAGTATAAAACTTTGCTAGTCCTCACCGAAGTCTATCGCCAACAACTCTGGTTATTTGAAAATAACAAACAGATTATATCGGACAGAATAGTAAGTTTAAGCCAACCGCACATCCGTCCCATTGTCAGAGGAAAAGCAGGGAAACCCGTAGAGTTTGGAGCCAAACTGTCAGCGAGTTGCAGTGAAGGATATGTATTTTTAGACAGGATAAGTTGGGATAATTTTAACGAATCAGGAGACTTAAAAGCACTCATTTGAAGCATTTAAGAATTACACAGGATACTACCCAGAATCAGTCCATGCAGATCGCATTTATCGAACGAGAGAAAATCGATCCTGGTGTAAAGAAAGAGGAATTAGAATTAGTGGTCCCCCTTTAGGAAGACCCCCAGCAAATGTCAGCAAAGAAACAAAGAAACAAGCTTTAGAAGATGAGAGAATTCGGAACTCTATTGAGGGCAAATTTGGGACTTGCGAAAACGAAGATTCAGCTTGAATCGGGTGATGGCAAAACTTGATAATACTTCACAGACAGCCATTGCTATTACTTTTTTAGTAATCAACCTTTCTACCTGGTTAAGACGGGTTTTTTGTGTGTTTTTATGTCAAAAACCGAAAATCACACCTGCTTACGGGTCAACCATTATCAAAAGCTATAACTGGGTAAGTTATAGAAAACCAAAAATTATGTTTCGTCGAGCTTGAATCACCCATTAAGTGAGATGCCTACGGCTGGCTACGCCTACGCGATTTTTCTTAACTTATTCAGCAAGCCCTAAATATTCAAGTAATTGGTTGATCGGACTCTTTGTGGTTAGAGACTCTGAAAAAACTTCGCCACGATATCTATCATTTGCCTGAATATCTATATTTGGAGTCTATTAGCAACAACGCCCTAGCAGAAGCTAGGACTTGCATAATTTTGGGATGAATCTTGTGGTTTGGCCCCCAGATTTATCCCAAAAAAATAAGGGTTTTCAGCTTTGATAAAATTCAAAATCGTCCCGCAAATATGCAACGCCCAAATTTTAAAGTTTCTGTAACAATACTTCGGACAGTTTTTGATTGCCAACCGTAGAATAAGGGTTTCAAGGCTCCAAGGCAAGTTTGCTACCAACGGAAAATCAATGGTTTCAGACGCTAGATCTAAAAACAGTCCGGACTATTGCTGTAAAAGTAAGCGATCGCCCCAACCAGAGGTTCACAAAAGCTTCATAAAGCACCGAAGTTATTTAAATTTTCTGTAAAGCTAACAGAAGTGATTACCGTATAAACCCGGATTGTGCAAGACTCAGGGAAGTACAGTAAATTGCTGTTGAGGTGTACAATCATGAGTATTTACGAATTACTACCGATCAAATCAAACTCACAAATATCGCAACTTAATCAACGAGTAAATCCCAACAAAGTCAGCCAATTGGTTAAGCGGGTATTAGATAGATTATGTGCAGCGATCGCCCTTTTGGTGTTCTCTCCCGTAATATTAATAGTTGCGATCGCCATTTACATCCGCATGGGTAGCCCAATTGTCTTTAGCCAACTGCGGCCGGGCAAAAACGGCGAGGTTTTCCAATTCTACAAGTTTCGCACCATGACGAGCGATCGCGACGCTGATGGCAATCTTCTCCCCGATAATGAACGCCTGACAGCGCTCGGGCAATTTATGCGTAAAACAAGTCTTGACGAACTTCCCCAACTGTGGAACGTTCTTAAAGGCGAAATGAGCTTTGTTGGCCCTCGCCCCCTATTAGTGCAATATCTAGAACGCTACAGTCCGGAACAAGCACGCCGCCACGATGTTATGCCCGGAATCACCGGTTGGGCCCAGGTAAATGGTCGCCGACTTCTAGATGGAAACTGGCCCGAAAAATTCAGGCTGGATGTTTGGTATGTCGATAATTGGAGCCTGTTATTAGATTTAAAAATACTTTTCCTAACAGTATGGAAAGTCTTACGACAAAAAGAAATTAGTCAAGAAGGCCAGGCTACGGGTGAAGAGTTTAAAGGTAATCAATAAGGACTTCAAATCAATGATTGCTAGATGGGAAGTCGGCTCAGAATTTCATTGGTCGGATGATGCCCTGACACCATCATCATCGGAAAAATTATTCCCCGAAACCTACGAACTATTTTCCACTGCTACTGGCATTTTATTGGCTATAGAGCGTTTTTTGAAAGGGGATAGCGAACGTCGATTAAGGCTGCATTTACCGACATATTACTGCATGGAAGTTGCCGCCAAAATCAGTAAATTTTTTGAGCTGTGTTGGTATCGCGATTTGCCCACCGAACCACTCCCTGATTTTAATACCCTTCACCCCTTACCAGGTGATTTGGTGTTGGCAGTTAATTTGTTTGGCGTGCGGGAAGGGAAAGCTTGGCAAGATTGGCTGACTCAAAATCAACATATTGTCTTGATTGAAGACCACAGCCACGATCCGTTCTCCCTTTGGGCACGACAAACTACCGCTCACTACGCGATCGCATCTTTACGCAAAACACTACCAATTCCCGACGGAGCAATGATTTGGTCGGGGCAGAAAATGGAACTGCCTCGACCTTCTAAATCAGAATCATCCGCCGCCGCAAAAAAACTCACTGCCATGTTGCTAAAGCGAGCCTATTTGATGGGTGCGGATATTTCCAAAGATAGCTATCGAACCCTACAAACAGAAAGCGAGGAAGATCTAAGTAATGATGGGGATCGGTCTGTTTCCACCCTGACAAAAAATATTCTGGGAAGTTTAAATATTTCCGCAATGAGACAACAGCGAGAAACCAATACCAGAGATTTTGTAGATATGATCTTAAAAGAAAAACCTCAAAGTTACCAACCTCTTTTTACAAATTGGTCTACAAATTATGTTCCCTTTAATAGTATTATCCTCTGCAAAAACCACCAAATTAGACAAGAACTACGTCGCTTTTTGATAGGCAACAATATTTTTGCTCCTGTTCATTGGTCGCAACCAGCAAATCAATTATTCGGCAACGATTACCAAGCATTAGATTTATCCCATCGCCTGCTGACAATCCCAACCGACCATCGTTATTCCTACAACGATATGGAGCGCCTGGCAGAAAAAGTCTCTAAGTTCACCCAAAGTCATGTACCATTAAATATTTAGTCAAATTTCATAAGTAACAGGACAAAATTATTACATGAACGTTCAAATCATTAATTTGTTAAACCCTTTATGGCGGGAAATTTTACAAAAACTACACCATGATATTTATCATTTGCCTGAATATGTTAATTTAGAGGCAAAAAGAATTAATGCGACGGCAGAGGCTATTGTGATAGATGATGGTGAAAAAGTGTTTTTTTTACCCTATTTACTCCGCCAGTGTGAAAAGTTAGTTAAGAACGAAACAACCCAAGAAGTTTGTGATGTAGTGTCGCCTTATGGCTATCCGGGAATTCTGTTGAGCGAATCAGCAGCCATGACACCAGAGTTTTTACAGTCTGCGATGTCCGAGTTTATATCTAAGTTGCGGGAAAGAAATGTATGCTCTGCTTTTCTGCGGATGCATCCGATTTTGAATCAAGGATTAAATGAAATTTATTCATCTGATATCTGTAAAGTCTCTGGACATACTGTTGGAGTCGATATAAGTCTTTCTATTGAAGAAATATGGTCGCAAACTAGGTCAGATCATCGTAAAGATATTAATCGACATAAACGGTCTGGATTGATAGCAAGTATGGTTCCATTTGAAGATTATTTTGATGAATTTTTTGACTGCTACAATCAAACAATGGAGCGTGTAAATGCTAAACAGTTATATTATTTTGACCGGAATTTTTTTTCCTCTTGGTTAGATAATTTAAAAGAGCATATACATTTAGGCATTGTTAAGTTTGATGATGAGGTGATGTGTGCTTGCTTATTTACTGAGTGTTCTGGAATAGTTCAATCTTATTTGAGCGGGACAAAAAATAAGTTTTTAAAACAATCTCCTGACAAGTTACTATTTAATTATGTCCGATTTTGGGCCAAAGAACGCGGTAATAAATTTGTGCACCTGGGAGGTGGATATGGGGGCGCTAAAGATGGTGTATACAATTTTAAAGCTGGGTTTTCTAAACAAATTTATACTTTCTTAACATTCCGATTAATTACAAATGTAGAGAAATACCATCACTTAGTTGAGTTGCAAGCAAGCGCTTTGGAGACGGATTCTGCAACACTGCTCAATTCAGGGTTTTTCCCTGCCTATCGTGCTTTACCATAACAGCAAGCTCGTAGTAAATAAGCCTGGTTAGAAGTCATGCTCAAACAAATCCTCCTATCAACACCTCACATGGGTTCTCTCGAACAGGAGTTCGTCAAAGAAGCCTTTGATACTAACTGGATCGCTCCTGTTGGTCCCCATGTAGACGCTTTCGAGCAAGAATTCTGCCAAGTAGTTGGCGCTAAACACGCAGCGGCTGTTAGTTCCGGAACCGCAGCTTTGCATTTGGCTTTACAATTAATTGGTGTGGCTTCGGGAGATGAAGTTTTTTGCTCGACTCTAACTTTTATTGCAACTGCTAGCCCGATTACTTATCTTGGCGCCAAACCAGTTTTTATCGATAGCGATCGCACTTCTTGGAATCTCAACCCCGACTTGTTCCGAGAAGCGCTTGAGAAACGAGCAAAAATTGGTAAATTACCCAAAGCTGTTGTTATCGTACACCTCTACGGTCAAAGTTGCGATATCGACCCAATTCTGGAAGCTTGCAATGCTTATGAAATTCCGCTAATAGAAGATGCGGCCGAATCTCTAGGGGCTAGCTACAAAAATAGATCGCCTGGAACCTTTGGTAAAATAGGCATTTTCTCATTCAACGGCAATAAAATTATCACCACTTCCGGCGGCGGAATGTTAGTTTCCGATGACCAAAAACTGGTAGAAAAAGCTCGTTTTTTGGCAACACAAGCCCGGGACCCCGCTCCTCATTACCAACATTCAGAAATTGGCTACAATTATCGTCTCAGCAATGTTTTGGCTGGAATTGGTCGCGGTCAACTACGGGTTTTGGAAGAGCGAGTTGAAGCGAGACGGCGCAATTTTGACTTTTACAAACAAGCTTTAGGAAACTTGCCGGGAATTGAATTTATGCCGGAAGCTGCTTTTGGCAAAGCTACTCGCTGGCTGACTTGTTTGACGATCGATCCAGCCTCTTTCGGTGCAGATAGAGAACAAGTTCGCCTAGGACTTGCTCGAGAGAAAATAGAAGCGCGTCCGGTTTGGAAACCTTTACACTTACAACCAGTATTTGCTGATTGCGAATGTATGGGCGGTGCCGTGGCCCAAGAGTTGTTTGAGTACGGGCTTTGTTTGCCTTCTGGCTCTAATTTAACTGATGAAGATTTAGATCGGGTGACAAGTGCGATCGCCCAAATTCACAAAGAAAATCGATGATATAGCCGAAGAAAGTTCGGCAACAGATTCTCTAACGGATGTAACGGAGGCCACTCGATTTTAGATTTTAGATTTACGATTTTGGATTAACCTCTCCTTGTAAAGAAGAGGCTTGAAAATTGATTTTTTTATTTGATTCTCCGTGAACGGAGAGGCTTGAAACCTTTATTTTAGATTCTAGATTTAGATTTTAATCTAAAATCCAAAATCTAAAATCTAAAATTGTCTCGGTCAGGAAGAAGAAAGATGCGAGCGCTATTATTATATCCCTAAATTTTTCAAGAAGTAGGGGATTTGGGTATTCTATCTTTTGATTAATTTTATTGCCATTCTTGCAGGGCGATCGCAATTCCTTGTTTCAATCTTGGTTCGAGACTCTCTTGTTTCACTAAGTTTTCTAATTTCTGCCTGACCTCGGCAGCACCTAGCTGTTTGAGCGCTGCCATGCAGTGTAGCCTGACGCTGCTGTCTGCGTCGCCCAACATTGAAATCAGAGCATCTAGCCCTCTCATATCTCCTAATTTTCCTAAACCTAAAGCTAAAGATTTTTTGCTAACTGCCTCCTGCACGGCAGGATGATCGGTTTTCAACAAATCAATCATAATTTCAGCAGCAGCAGCTTTTAATTCCGGCTTTTCTACTCGCCCTAAAACAGTGATTATCTCTTGATAAACAGTAGAATTTATGTTAATAAATTCGGTTATCAATGTCTGATGTAAATATGCTAAAGCGGTTGCAGTTTCCATCCAGCTTAGGGCGCGCACAGTTTCGATTTGCAATTCAACCGGAGTTGTGGGCGATCGCAGCAATTCAAATAAAGCAGCCGCTGCAGCATCGGTTTTCACTCGCCCGATCGCGATCGCCGCTTGCTGACAAACTTCTAATCGAATGTCCGAAAGCAAAGGTTTGAGCAAGTTAACTAAATCGAATTCTGCATCTAAATAGGCGCGCACACCGAGAGCTCGCACGGCTTCTTTTCTGACTGCTGTTGCCGGATCTTTGAGTGCTGCTACCAGTACCGGCGGGATGCGGGAATCGTGAAAGCTGCTCAGGGCCTCGATTGCGTGCGCCCGCACCGCAACTTGAGAGTCTCCGACTACGCTTAACAGCGGTGCTATGGTTTCGGTGCGCCGAATTTGGGCGAGTGCTGCTGTGGCAAACTGTCGCGAGTCTTCTTGGAGTAGGAGAGTTGCGAGGGATTCTATGGCTGTCGGGCCGAAATTCCCTAGGGTTTCGGCAGCGATTTGGCTCAATTCTTCGTCGGAATTTTTGACCAATTCTACTAAAGCTTGAATCACTTCCGGGCGATTCCCTACGGGATAGCTTCGCTTCACGAACTTTCCGAGAATGCGGGCGGCGAACCACCGGGGTTCCGTGTCTGCGTCTTCGTCTTCGAGCACGGCAATTAAAGGTGCGATCGCGCCATTTCCCAGATTGGGCAATACTTTAGCAATTTCCCAGCGGTCTTGAAAATCGCCCCATTCCAAGGCTTGTATTGCTAAACTGACAGCTTGCTCTAAAATGTCTTGTTCCTGCGGCTTGCTACCGTCGGCTGTCACTTGCTGCAAGCATTCAACTAACAAGGGCCAGTTTTGGCGATCGGCAGCGACTTGCGCTTTTTGTAAAAAATTATACATGATTTTAAATTAAGTTCGATCGAGAAGCGAGGTTTTTTGAGGTTTTTTGCTGCTAGGTCAGAGCGGGAGGGAGCTACTTTTTACGAATCTTTTGCTACAATTATCCATTTTTTAACATTTTTGTCAATCCATCATAACTGGTAAAATAGAAGTAAAGCATTAATTTCATGAAGTTAAGGCATCAAGCTATACTTTTTGTAATATAAAATATGCAATATTCCTCATTAAAAATCAACAAATGAAGAAAGCTCTACTTTTAGTAAACCAGCACTCCCGAAAAGGGCAAAAGCTATTATCTCAAGCCACTGTAGAATTAGAAGCACTGGGTTTTGAGTTAATGGTAGAATCTACCGACCACGCCCGCGAAATTTCCGACACTATTCGCCGCTACCAAAATCGAGTCGAATTAGTAATAATTGGGGGTGGCGACGGCACTCTCAACGCCGCCATAGAAGGTTTGATAGACACCAAGTTACCCTTGGGTATTTTGCCGATGGGAACTGCTAACGACCTAGCCCGCACTCTGAAAATTCCTACAGCTTTATCGGCAGCTTGTCAAGTAATTGCCAGCGGTAAAGTTCGGCTAATAGACTTGGGTTGGGTTAACGGCAAGCATTTTTTTAATGTTGCGAGTTTGGGATTGAGCGTGGAAATTACCCAGCGACTGACTAAAAAAGTGAAGCAGCGCTGGGGAGTGTTAGCTTATGCTTTTACTGCTTTGCAGACAATTTTGTCAGCGCGACCGTTCCGAGCAGAAATTAAGATAAAAAACCAATCTTTTAATGTTAAAACTATTCAAATTGCCATTGGCAACGGCCGCTATTACGGAGGTGGCATGACAGTTGCCGAGGATGCCACAATCGACGACAGGCGACTGGATTTGTACAGTTTGGAAACAAAAAACTGGTGGGAAATCATTGCTTTGCTGCCGGCCATGAGGCAAGGAAATCATACCAGTTGGCCTAACGTTCGCGCCTTGTACGCTCAAGAATTTGAGGTTAATACTAGCAAACGCCGTCCGATTAATACCGACGGTGAAATCACAACTCACACGCCTGCAAAATTCCGAGTGATTCCCCAAGCTTTAGCAGTTATAGCTCCTTCATAACTCATGATTTATATAATTATGTTGTGGAACAGGCCGGAAAGCCTGTTCATATATTCGCCACGGGCAAGATGCCCGTGCCACAAGCAAGATGCCCGTGCCACAATTAATTAATCTATAAATTATCTTGTGTTGTGGAACAGCCCCGAAAGCCTGTTCATGTATTCGCCACGGGCAAGATGCCCGTGCCACAATTAATTAATCTATAAATTATCTTGTGTTGTGGAACAGCCCCGAAAGCCTGTTCATGTATTCGCCACGGGCAAGATGCCCGTGCCACAGTTAATTAATCAATAATCGCCTCCAGCGCCGTATTGCCACGCTTCAACTAATCGGTGAAAATAGTATTGCTGTTCCGGTGCTAAATTTTTCACCTGCGGTTCTACGGCTTTCCCCAAAGGCTGCAACCCCGTATAAATTCCTAAATTTACATAATGAACCATCCAATCTAGCAAATTAGCTATTCCAACCTGCGGGATAATTTTCATAACTAATCCGGGATGGCTAATTGCTGTTTTAAACAAGGTTTTTGACAAAGCCGGAAACAGCACGATATCCTGAAGAAACGGTTTGAGTACCGGTTCTCCCAACTCTTCCATTACCTGAAATACTGCTGCCAAAAGTTGATTGATTTGATTGGGGTCTATTTTTTGATTCATTGCAGCACTCATCGAACGTTGAAACAACCAGGTAACTGATAGATTCGGCTGGTAAGGCTGCAAAAGTGCGAGGGAATTTTTGTCGAGACTGTCGCTTGTCAAAGCTTCGTCAATTCCTAGAGTCAAGCGTTTCAGGTGGCGCACCATTGCCCCGAAACCGCCGAAGCTGAGGGGAGATTGGCTACCGCTGCTGTCTCCGACTGGGAGTATGCGATTCCAAGGCGTTTTTAGAGGACTTTGGCGATAGCAGGGGAAGAATCCGTAGAGTGCTCTTTGGAATTTTAACTGTTCGAGTTCGACGTTTTGATATTGGGGAAGCAAGCGCAAATACTCTTCAAATAATGTTTCTAGACTGAATCTTTCTGTGTCGGCGTCTATGTAGGTAAATAAGTAGGTGGTGCGGCCGTCTCTGGCTGGAAATGCTTCCCAAAAATATTGACACTGATTTTGCATTGGGGTGAAGGATGCAAATATATCGCCAGTGTCGTTTTTGGGGTATCCTCGAGCGCAACTGCCGACTACTAAACATACGGCGTCGGGTTTTTTTCCTTGTCTTGCTTGGCGGACAATGGGGGAAAAATGTCCCATTGCGTCTAATAATAATCTGGTTTTAAATAAATTTGTAGCAGGTTGTGTATCGGTATTTGCCGATTCTACCAAGACTCCATCCGGGTGAATGGTTGCTGTTTTAAATGGTGTATTTTCAAATAGCTTTCCTCCAGCTTGGAGAAATCGCTGTTTCAAGGTTTCTAGGAGGTAAACTGGGTCTATTCCGATGTTGAGTACGTCGCGCACCCAGATGTCGGGGGTGTTGGCAAAGCTGATGCGGGCTGGGTTATATTCGGTGGCTATGGCTTTTTCTATCTCTTCAACAGATAGTAAGTTTAGTTCTAAGAATGCGTCTAATTCTTTGCGCGAAATGTTCCATTCTTGGTCGCGGCCTCGCAGGGTGCCGCGTTCGAGCAAGGCTACTCGCCAACCCCGCACGGCTAAGGCTGTACCGATTAATATTCCTAGGGTTCCGCCGCCGATAACTATGTCGAAGTCGAGGTTTTTGAGGGGTTGTTGGCTGTGTTTGACTGCTTGGGGCGCTGGTGCGGTGTTTTGTTTGAGGTTTTCCCAGAGTCGATCGACTTTTCTCAGGCCTCCGAGGGCGTCTCCTGGCACTTGGGAGAGGATTTGTTCGGTGAGGGACATCGGGTTTTAATATTAAACAGTGGTTGATATTTTATAATTTAGCTTAGATTAACATTTGCGACAGTTTCAGGGCTGACGCATGAGGGTTATAAACCAGGTTTCTACGAATTTTCCGACGAGGAACCAGAAGTATAGAAAGAAACGGGGTTTTTGATGTCGCGAGTGCGCTCGCGAACGGAGCTTTTATAATCATACAGAGAAACCCGGTTTCTGAAAAAAAAACCGGGTTTCTACCTCTCGTTGGTCACTCTAAGGAATTATCTTCAATCAGCCGTGCTTAATTCTTCAACTCGCAGCCGATCGCACAAAATTCGCTCGCACACAATAGCACCCGTCTCCGCACTCCTGCAAACTTCTAACTGAGCTTCCGGCAACGCTTCAAACAAAAAACGTTCTCCCGGAAACACTGTCCGCTCAAAATACCAATTAGGAATATTTGTAATGCGAGCGATTTGCACTTTGCCAGTATTATTAAGATACCAACACAAAATGCGCGTATGACCTTCGGAAATTACCTGATTTAGTGTCAAATTCATTTTTTTAACTTGTTTGTGCAATTGTGCGAGCGATCGGCGAAAAGCCTAAACTTAATATACCATATTACCAGTTAAAACACATTTTTTTTTACATTGTTTGGGTTAATTCATAAATTTCGCCGGGAAACATCAGCGCCTTCCACGTATTCCCAAGAAGGTGCAAAAGCCGGCATTGCTAAAGTGCAAGATTTCCACCCTCCCCTCACAGGTGCGTTCAACAATTGACAGTGACCGACTGAACCTGTTGCCTGTTGGTAGTGACCGCAAAAATTACATTTGGAAGCCGGATTGCAAACGCGCTCGCTAATTACAAGGCAGGGCTGGTTTTCGGTTTGGTTGCGCTCGATAGTTAAAGTGTTCATTAAATTACTTTTTAAATGTTCAGTCTTAAGTATGACGGCTGGAGTGCAGTCGTGGCGTCTATCTCAAGGCTTAGTTCCCCTTTAAGTTTTGTTTAGGGATCGATAGAAAATATATTATTTTTGAGATGATCGAGGTAGGGAGCAATTGAATTTCCTTTCCGTCGTATTGGCGGTCCCGGCTTTAGGCTCGATCGCGCTTGCCAGGGGGTATACTTCTTCAGACAGAGCTAATTATCCTCGCTTAACTTGCTAAACAAATCGGCTAAAATTGTGTTAGAAAATAAAAAACCTTCGGGATCGCTCAACCTCAAATTGCCGGAAAGCGGCAGTTTTGCTCCCTCGCCTAAAGTTGCGCTCGCCCTATCCTCCCTCATAATTTCCACCCATCCTTGTCTCCAGTAGGGCTGCAAACAACGCCAAATTTTATCAACCGTTTGTTGAGTAAACTTTTCAGTCAGCGCCGACAGGCTAACTCCTTCTGCTAAACGCAAGCCTAGCATCAGGGTTTCTAACAAAACGTCATTTTCTGAGACTTGAAAATTTTGCTCAATTGCTGGGTAAATATCCGGCTGGGTTTCCCCTCCAAGTTTTGGGGTAGCAGGGGAATTGAGGTCAGAGATCGATCGCACCCACTGATAATATTCTTGAGTTTTCCGAGGCCTTGTTAGCCTCAGACCTTCCACGTAACTCGCCGCCCCCATTCCCAAACCGTAATAAGGGCGATTTTCCCAATAAACGCGGTTGTGGCGGCACTGATAGCCATCGCGAGCGTAATTAGAAATTTCGTAATGTTCGTAGCCAGCCCCCGTCAGAATTTCCCGCGCCAAACGGTACATTCCAGCAGCGGTGTCATCTGCTGGTAGCGGCTGCGCGCCTGCTTCAAAGTAGCGCCCGAAAGCAGTTCCCTGCTCAACAATTAAGTCGTAACTCGACAGGTGAGTCGGGGAAATTTCCACCGCCGATTTCAGGGAAGCTTCCCACTGTTCTAAAGTTTGGTGCGGCAGTCCCGAAATTAGGTCTAAACTGAAATTGACAATACCAGCCGATCGCACTATTTCCACAGCTTCAAAAATATCAGCGACAGAGTGCGATCGGCCGCAAGCTTGCAGCAATTCATCCTGAAAAGCTTGCACTCCCAAACTCACTCGATTTACTCCCGCCGCTGCATATCCCCGCAACTGTTCTAAAGTAAACGTACCCGGGTCGATTTCTATAGAAATTTCCGCCTCAGCAGCAATCCCAAATTTGCCGTCGAGAGTCTCTAAAATATTGCTCAACTGACTGACAGAAAGCAGCGAAGGCGTGCCGCCACCAAAAAAAACTGTTTTCAGAGATGCGCCTAAATTTTTAGTTTCTTGAATTTCTTGACACAGTACGGCAACGTATTGGACTATGGTGCCGGAATTCTCGCCATTTTTGCGATCGCCCACCACAAAAACCGGAAAATCGCAGTAGTAACAGCGGCGGCGACAAAAAGGTATGTGCAGGTAAGCCGAACTCGGAATGCCGGAATTTGCCACTTGCACACTTTTTTTTAATTCAAATGTTAAATAATCTGTGGGAGGGTTCATTACATCTGACGCCGAAAGCGCAACTTCAAATCTAAAGTTTTAATTAAACCATCATGAATAATTATGTATATTATGACATTTTCTTACCAAAAAAGCGCTGCGAACGATGGCGTCCCGCCCTCGCCCGTGCTACGGCTCTTTTAATTTAACCTCGTACCGATTTCGATCTGCCCAAATTCCCGAACAGCTCGCAGGGCGGTTTATTCGCACCTAGTGCCTGCTTTCGGCGGGGCGTGGTAAATGCCGATCGACTCCCTGGCAGATCCCCTAAAGGGTACAACCGCGAAATATAAGTTTATGAAAATCCCTGAGTAAATAGGGCGATATCCGACCAAAGCATGAAAACAAGTATCAGCACTGGAAAGATATAATGTGAATAAATTCATTAACCTAGAACTAATGCTAGACGCAATCATAATTATCTCATTCATAGTCGCAGGTGCAGGCATCGGCTATTACGGAGTCGAACTCCTGCCGAGCAATCTGCTCGAGCAAGTTACAAATATACAAGGTTTAAGTTCTGTACTAGGCTCCTTTGGAGCATTAATCGGGTTCGTACTCGGATTAGTGGCTCAAACCACCTACCGCCGGGTGGAAAAACAAGTCCGCGATATGCCGGTGGAGATGCTGCTGACGCGGGCGATCGGCTTAATCATCGGACTGCTAGTAGCAAACTTAATGCTGGCTCCGCTATTCCTGCTGCCAATTCCCCGAGAGTTCGGCTTCATCAAACCTCTAGTCGCAGTCTTGGGTAGCGTCATGTTCGGCTTCACAGGCGTCAGTTTGACCGACACTCACGGCCGGGCTTTCTTGCGCCTGATCAACCCCAAAAGCTTAGACACGGTGTTGGTAGCCGAAGGAACTTTCAAACCAGCCTCTGCCAAAGTTGTCGATACTAGCTGCATTATTGACGGCAGGATTGAAAACCTGCTAGAAACAGGTTTCCTCGAAGGTCAAATTATTATCCCGCAATTCGTGCTCCAAGAACTGCAACTGATAGCTGATTCCGCCAACGACCAAAAGCGAGTGCGCGGGCGCCGCGGCTTAGATGTACTCAACCGCATCAAAGAAACATATCCCGAACGGATTCAAATTCACTCGGCTGATTACGAAGATATTGCCACAGTGGATGCTAAATTAGTCCGCTTCGCCTTGGATATCGACGGCATTTTGCTCACCAACGATTACAACTTATCGAAAGTAGCTACCGTCCAAAAACTGCCGGTTTTGAATATCAACGATTTGACTCATGCGGTGCGCCCGACTTATTTGCCGGGAGATACGATCGAACTAAAAATCCGCAAAGAAGGCAAAGAACCCTCTCAGGGAATCGGTTACTTGGATGACGGCACAATGGTTGTCGTAGAAGCAGGAAGCAGCTATGTCGGCGGCGAAGCCCGAGTCGTAGTCACCAGCGCCCTGCAAACCAGCGCAGGCCGCATGATATTCGCCCGCCCTCAAGAGTCCGTTATTGTTTGAAACTGACTTTTGAAACTGAGTAACAATGGCCAGGGCAATCAGAATCAAATTTTGCGATCGCTGTTCCCAATCTGCCCCAACTCTCTACCGCGCCCGGTATGACGAGTCGGGGCAGTGGTTTTTTTTGTGTCTTAAATGTTGGGAATCGGTAAGTAAAAACAATCCTTTTTACTTCTACGGCGGCACTTGGAAAGCTAGCAAGAAAAAATAACAATTACCAGCTTGTTCTTCTTTTCTCTTCCTTCGTGTCCTTAGCCTCTTCGCGGTCAATCATATCAATATCTAGCAATCCTTGCAGGAGTCGTAAATTTTTTACCCCACCCCAACCCTCCCCTTACCAAGGGGAGGGAGTAAGAAATTCACCAATAATTTAGGATTGCTATATAATTACGAATTCTTCCAGTGATTCAGGAGTAATTAAAATCAACCAATCCCGATCGCATCTTCATACAATGTCTCGATCGCACAGCTAAAATTAACGCTAGTAAACTGAACCTCTTGCCCTTGACTGTAAGGATAAAGCACCCATAAACCCTCTGCATTCCGGCGAAAACACTCTACACTAACTCTTTCTTGATTGATTAATACATACTCTTGCAAACTTTCAGAAGTACGGTAATCAGCAAATTTATCCCCTCTGTCAAAAGCCGCTGTAGTCGGCGATAAAACTTCCACAATTAAGCGCGGGTAGCGAATGAAATCTTCAGCAGCATTTCTGTCCCGTTCATCACAAGTCACCGCGACATCGGGATAGTAATAGAAATTTGATGCCTCAATCCGAACTTTCATATCTGCCATATAAGTTATGCAGCCACTTCCGCGAAGATGATTTCTCAACAGTGCAAACACATTTCCCGTAATAATGACATGAGGTTTGCTTTCCCCTGCTTTTGCATAGATTTCACCTTGCCTGTACTCGTGTTTGATGGGGCTGACTTTCTCGGCTGCTAAATAATCTTCAGGAGAGACGTAGGTGTCGCTTTTACTTGCAACCATATAATTTTGAGGTTGGTGAGGATTACATAATTATAGCCGTAGCTTGCGGGGCGGGACGCGATCGCCCTTTTTCAGCTTTCCCCCAAAGTTTCAACGTCGGCGCGGGGCCGGAAGCCTCGCGCTATTGCCATTTTGCGGTTGCGGTTTTTCTTGCAGCTTCATCGTCAAACTAACCCGCTTTAACTTCTCATTCACCTCCAAAACCCGCACTTTCACAACTTGTCCGACTTTAACAATCTGTTTCGGATCTTCCACGAATCGATCGGCTAATTGAGAAATGTGAACCAAACCATCTTGGTGCACTCCCACATCAACAAAGGCTCCAAAGTTAGCTACATTTGTGATTATGCCTTCTAATTCCATCCCAACTTGCAAATCGGAGATTTCTTTGATTCCTGCTTGGAAAGTGGCATATTTAAACTCGGCGCGCGGGTCTCTGCCCGGTTTTTCTAGTTCGGAAATAATGTCTCGGAGTGTGGGTTCTCCGACTTTTTCTGTGACATATTTCTTGATGTTTACAGTCTTGATTTTTTCCGATATTTGTGTTATTTCTGTCAGCGGCAAGTCTAAATCCTTGGCGATCGCCTGCACTACAGGATAACTTTCGGGATGAACTGCTGTATTGTCTAGGGGGTTTTCGCCGCCGCGAATGCGGAGAAATCCCGCTGCTTGTTCAAAAGCTTTTGGCCCGAGTTTGGGAACTTTCAGGAGTTGGCGGCGATTTTTAAATGCGCCGTTTTCGTTGCGGTAATTGACGATATTTTTGGCAACTGTTGCCGTCATTCCCGACACAAATGTCAGCAGTTCTTTGGAGGCTGTGTTTAAGTCAACTCCGACATAATTAACGCAGCTTTCGACTGTTTCGTCGAGTTTCTTTTTGAGCAGTTTTTGGTCAACGTCGTGCTGGTATTGACCGACTCCTATTGATTTCGGGTCGATTTTCACGAGTTCGGCGAGGGGGTCCTGCAAGCGCCGTCCGATGCTGACTGCGCCGCGGACGGTGATGTCGAGATCGGGAAATTCGGCGATCGCCACCTCGCTTGCTGAATAAATCGATGCACCGGATTCATTCACCATGACTTTAATCGGTTTTCTTTCCATTTCGGCCAAAACTTCCGAAACAAATTCGTCTGTTTCCCGGGAAGCTGTACCGTTACCGATCGCGATTAATTCAATTTTATATTTTTCAATTAAATGCTTGACAATTTTACCAGCTTGCTGTCGCTGAGCTGCAGCTTGGTGCGGAAAAATTGCTTGATATTCTAAAAATTGCCCGGTTTCATCTAGGGCGGAAACTTTGCAGCCCGTGCGAAATCCCGGATCGATCGCCAATGTGGGTTTCATTCCCGCCGGCGCCGACAGCAGCAACTCGCGGAGGTTGGTTTCAAAAGTGGCGATCGACTCGATATCGGCGGCGGCTTTATTGTGCGATCGTACTTCTGTAATTAACGAAGTCTTCATCAGTCGGTTGAAGGCATCCTTCAAAGTCGATTGATAAAACTCTTTAACTTCCGGTATCCTAGTTCTAATTTCCTGAGATTCCAAATAAGCCATCACTGCGGATTCATCAAAGCCCAGTTCCAAATCTAAAACCCCTTCCGTTTCCCCGCGAAACAGCGCTAACATATTGTGCGACTGAACGCTTCTCGCTGCAACTTGGTAATTGCGGTACATTTCAAATTTAGTGCTTCCTTCCGGGAAATCCTCTTTAATTTTCGAGACAAAAACTCCCGTTTTCATCAAAAACTCTCGCAAGTAAGCCCGCAATTCAGCTTTTTCCGAAACCGCTTCCGCCAAAATATCCGCAGCACCTTTGAGAGCTTCTTCTGCTGTTTTCACTCCCTTTTCTTCCGAAATGTATTTAGCTGCCTCCGCCTCAAAATCTGCTGGTTTAGCCGTCGGTAAATTCAGACATTGGATAAAATTTGCCAGCGGTTCCAAACCTTTTTCCCTAGCAATTGTCGCTCGCGTCCGCCGCTTTGGTTTGTAAGGCAGATACAGGTCTTCTAGTTCGTTTTTTTGCAAACACGATTCGATTTTTGCTTGCAGTTCTTCAGTGAGTTTCCCCTGAGAGCTAATCGTATCTAAAATCGACTTTTTCCGCTCTTCAATTTCCGTCAAATATGTGAAGCGATCGGAGATATCCCGCAACTGAATTTCATTCAGCAAATCCGTGCGTTCTTTGCGGTAGCGGGCAATAAACGGAATAGTTGCTCCCTCGGCGAAAAGTTCCAGAGCATTATTGACTTGAGACAGATTAATGGAAAGTTCTCGAGCAATCAGTTGAGGAATGTCGATCATAGTGCAGAATTTCGGAACAGTCATTCGATTTTAGATTTTAGATTTTAGATTTTAGATTTTAGATTTTGGATTGATTCCACGGATAAATTCGGGGGCGTGAGGATTTTAGATTTGAGATTTTGGATTGATTCCACGGATAAATTACGTGGCGGGTACCATCAACAAATTTTTGGTCAATTTTAGATTTTAGATTTTAGATTTTAGATTAACTTCACAGACGAGAGGAAGAAAATGGATCGTCCCGATTTTGTTAAAATCGTTTTCTAGGAGTGCGACCGTCGGGCACAGCAAAGCCGATATATCTCGCTTCTAGCTCTCCGGCTTGCACTCCTGTGAAAGCCTGATTGGGATGCTCTGGTGATGTTAGCATAAATGCAGTAATTTCTCAATATTATATGTTGCCTTTTAAATATCCTGTGCCGCAAACCGATCCGCCGCGATCGCCCAGAGAAACGCTGCCGACGATGTACGATTTACCCAGCGAAGACCCGGAGGAACCTGGTTTGCCTGACGAATTTCACGATTTGCAGCCGCAGTTGTTGAGCCTGACGTTTCGGCCTCGGAATTATCCGGCTTCTGAGATATTTAGCGGCACCGACATGAACCTTTATTATGACGTGCATCACACTCTGTGGCACAAGCGGCCGGATTGGTTTGCAGTTGTGGGAGTTCCCCGACTTTACGATCGATCCGAACTGCGGATGAGTTATGTTACTTGGCAGGAAGGCGTGAATCCTTTTGTAATTGTAGAACTGCTGTCGCCGGGAACGGAAAAAGAAGATTTAGGCGACAATACCGATGAGGAAAAGTTGCCACCTCAGTCGGGAAACGCTGCGGGTAACGGGCAAGTTTTGGAGGCGGAGGCGAAGGAGGAACCGCCGAGAAAATGGGAGGTTTACGAGCAAATTTTGCGGGTTCCTGTTTATGCGGTTTTCAGCCGCTATACTAACAAATTGCGAGTGTTTGAATTGAAGGGCGGACACTATCAAGAATTAGAATTGCCCGAGTCGCGAGTGTGGATTCCTGACCTAAGTTTGGGCTTGGGTTTGTGGCAAGGAGAGTTTCAGGGAATCGATCGACTGTGGTTGCGCTGGTATGATGTTGATGGCAATTGGATTCTGACTGAAGCGGAACAGCAACGGCAGCGGGCCGAGTCAGCGGAAGCTCAATTGCAGTCTTTAATTCGGCGGCTGCGGGAATCTGGCATCGATCCCGATCGATTTTTAAACGGTTAGAGAGGACTCAAGTCCTGACTAAAAACTGGTTCGCAGTCAGAACTTGAGTTTTTTTTTACTTCAACATCAGACTGAAGGCCTGACTATACACACACAGGCTTTAACATTTGATCGAAACTTGATTGGTTGCGGCTGGTTTGCTTGTTGCTGGTACTCTTTGGGGTCAAGTCATCCGCGTAGGGAGATTGATGCAAATAAGCTTTACCGACAGAACCAAAAAGTTGCAATTTGTCAGAAATGACCGATTGCATGGCATCGATAGCTTTTTCCATTATTTCCAACAAATCCGGTTCTGACAAAGAAATGCTACTTTTTAACACGTCCATATAAGCTTCGCGAACTTCTGTATTCACATTAAATTTCGATACTCCGAGTTGAATACATTGATGAATAATTGATTCCGGCAAACCGCTAGCACCGTGAAGAACTAACGGCACTGAAACAGCAGCCCGGATTTTTGCCAGACGCGGAAAATCGAGTTTCGGTTCGCTGAAATATTTGCCGTGGACGTTACCAATTGTTACGGCTAAAAAATCCACCTTAGTTTCTTTGATAAACTCTACTGCTGCTACGGGATCGGTCATCCTTGCCGCTTTCTCATCGATTGTCAAACCTTCTTCCTTGCCACTAATTCTGCCGATTTCTGCTTCAACTGCCGCACCGTTAGCGCGGGCTAATTTAGTCATTTCCCGGCTAAATATTAAGTTTTGTTCGTAGGGCAAAAAAGAAGCGTCTGCCATAATTGATTTGATACCGGCGGCTAGGGCGAGGTGAATGTCTTTTTCTGAGGTGCTGTGATCTAAGTGTACTGCGATCGGCACTAAAGATTTGCGGGCCGCTTTGATGCACAGCGCGACTAAAGGCGATTTTCCGTATTGGAGGGCGCTGGGGTGAAGTTGCAGTATAGCAGGACTGTGCAGCGCTTCGGCCGCATTGATGACGGCTTTTACTCCTTCGAGGTTGTAGACGTTAAAAGCGCCGATCGCATAACCATTTCTCAATGCAGTGTTCAGCAATTCGCTAGTTGAGGCGAGCATATAGTACCTGCTTTAAAAACTTTTCTGAATGTTCATCATTCTATCAATGTTTAAGAGCAAGCTCTGCTTAATGTGTGTTTATTTTAATTGCGAATTCTTCGGCTACGATTTATGTGAAGTGCATTTATTCTTGGGTAAGGTGCGCCCAGCGCACCCTACTATTTGTTTGGTGAGCCTAGCGCACCTTACTCCTTAAGTGATTTAAACTATGTTTGTGCGTTACCAGCGTGCAAACCGCACTCTTTTACCGTCGCTTCTTCCCACCACCAGCGACCTTCGCGTTCGTGTTGGTTCGGCAATACCGGCTTCGTACAAGGTTCGCAACCAATGCTTACAAAACCGCGTTCGTGCAACTTGTTGTAAGGCACATCCAAAGCTCGAATATATTCCCAAACCTCTGCCGAAGACCAGTTTGCTAAGGGGTTGAATTTAATTAATTCATGGTCGGGAGTTGAGAATGCCGTGTCAACTTCAATGACCGGAATACCGTTGCGGGTACTGGGACTTTGGTCTTTGCGCTGGCCGGTAATCCAAGCATCGAGAGTATTTAATTTGCGGCGCAGCGGCTTGACTTTCCGCACACCGCAGCATTCTTTGTGACCGTCTTGATAAAAACTAAACAATCCCTTTTCTTCTACTAGGGCTTGTACTTCTGCAGCATCGGGAAACATTACTTCTAATTTAATGCCGTAATGTTTTCTGACTAGATCCAAAAACTGATAAGTTTCTGAGTGCAGTCGTCCGGTGTCTAGGGTGAAAACGCGGAAATTATTGGTGATTTTTGAGGCAAGATCGATCAGAACTACATCTTCAGCCCCGCTGAAAGAAATGGAGATATTGTCAAAATTTTCTAGGGCAAATTTGAGAATGTCTCGCGGTGTTTTTTGACTGTATTCTGCTTCTAGGGCGGCAATGTTGAGATTTCTTTCGATGGCAACCATATTTTCGGGTTTTCGGTGTTCTTTTCCTCTAGCCCTTTATTATAGCCGATCGCCGTCTCTCCCTCACCGACTAATTTCATAATCAAGCAATTTTGTCTGCAGCCGCCGGATTCATCCGTGAAGCGAGAAAAAAGCTCCGACTGCTCATCACCAGCCCCCGGATTTATCAGTGGGAGCGCTTCTTCTATTCTAAAATCTCAAATCTCAAATCTCAAATCTCAAATCGATTGACCGCATCTTGCAGCAGTCTTTTCGGCTGGGCCCACAATCAAGCTCAAGGATGGCGATCGCCTGCTGGTAGCAGTTTTGGGGAACCCAACACTTCTCTACTGGGTAAAATGGGACTCTCTATCGGCCCATTGATATCAAATCTGTTGGCATGGGAATTATTCCTATCTCTCTTATTATCTGCGTGAATCTGCGTCAATCCCTTGTCCGGGGCGGTTCGATAAATTATTTTTTTTTTACCGCAGATGAGGGCAGATGCAACACAGATTAACGCAGATGAATTAGATTGTTAACTGTTGACGTTAATTTACTATTCCGATGCTACCGTAATTCATATTAATTTGCCATCCAATTATAATTGGATGGCAGCATAAAATTTTAAATATCATTGCTACAATACTCCTGTTTGACTTGTCTCATTCATAAAATAACAGCGCTTGGTCAGCGATGCGGTGCTGTATTTTGCCTGAATCCTTACCCTTTTTTTTCCATATTAGCACCGCTATAGCTACTTTTAAATTGCGTTTTATGGCGCTGAGAAAAGAATTTATATAGCACTATTTAGGTATCACATAAAACTAAACTATTGAAAAAAAGCTAAATAAAAAGTAGAAACTCCGGTTTTTTTATCCAATATATCCTTAGATTGAAATCCTCAATCATTGGTAAAATTATTACTCTCTCAGATCGGTTCGGGGAGGGTTGGGGTGAAGATTTACAACTCCTGCAAGGATTGCTATACTAAGAGCTGTGGGTTTTAAAACAGCGAATTACCAAGCATAAATTACTAATTGCCGCTTAATTTATTCAGAGCGATTGCGTTAGTAAAGTAAATTTTTATCGCTTTTTATCGCTGACATCTAACCTTCAGCCATACGATCGGCTATATTGTATTTGGAAGTACATTAATTTGTCCGCAAAGCGGTCTCGTCTCATCGCCGCCGATCGCGTCAGCTTCTAAATAAATATAGTCCGCTGTCAACAACAGCAAGGAAGTGTGGAATCATGTCAAAAGTTTTAGTAGTAGACGACGTAAAGAGCGAACTAGAAATCATCTGCCGCATTCTTCAAGATGCCGGATTGGAGGTGATCCGGGCTGGCGACGGCGAAGAGGCGATCGCCATGATCCGAAAAAAGTGTCCGGCTTTGGTCGTTTTAGATGTAGTGATGCCGCGAATGAACGGGTTTGAAGTGATCAGAGAATTGCGGGGCGATCGCGCAACTGCCAAATTGCCCGTAGTATTTTGTACTCATAAAAACACCGAGATCGATAAAGCTTGGGGAACTGATTTAGGGGCAGACGCTTACGTCAGCAAACCCTTTGAACCTCAGCAACTCGTCCACATAGTGCAGCGCTTGCTTTTAGCGTAAACCCAATATAAAGCGATCGGCCGCTTCCCAAAAAATATTATACCGACAAACCCCGTTTTTTTTAAATAAACTGGGTTTTTGAATACCATAAAAGTTGATCTTTAATGATAAAAACCTGGTTATTTGCCCCGCTGCGATTTATTTAACGGAAACATTTGAGACACCCAAAGTGATGCTGCAAAACTCGATCGCCGATCGCCTTTCCTGTTAAAGCCAAACTTTAATTGGTAAGCTACACTAGGAACTAAAAATAAGCCATGAAAATAACGGCTCCCCCCCCAGGGGGGAATCAGACAAGTGCAACAAAGCAATTTCTCCTGTTCGGTCAAGGAGGCAGTCTGTTCGGCATAGAGTTAGAGGCAGTGCGGGAAGTCCTTTCCCTCAGGGAACAACCGATTTCCCTGGTTCCCAACACCCAGCCATTTTTGCTGGGATTAACCAACTTGCGAGGCGAAATCTTAGCAGCAGCAGACTTCGGAGTGTTTGTCGGTATTGAGTCGGTTGACACCTACCACCCAAACAGCCGCATCTTAGTTGTAGAAGCGTCGGATCCGCGAGACGTGAGATTGTTGTCGAAAATGCGGCTGGGATTAGCCGTCTCCCGCGTCGAAGGAGTTTTAACTCTCAATCCCGATCGCATTGTCTCAGCACTAGATGTCAGTCCCGACCTAGCTCCATTCTTAAAAGGTCTGTACAATTCCGAAGGACGCTTGCTAATGATTGTCGATGTAGAAGCGATCGCCCATTCCGAACGCTGGTAAAAATCAACAATACAGATAAGTCTGCAACCGCTTTGCATCAATAATTTTAACTAACGATCGCCCGCATCCGATTTGCCCATCCTTAATTTTATGATCAAAATTCTCTATACCTCGATCGCAACGACTTTCACCCTCACGTTGCCTGACTTCTCCCAATCGGTGGTAGCTGGGGCTGCTAATTGCATCATTTGTGCGTGTTACTTTGCCATCGCCTGGCTAATCAGCTTAGGTTTGTGGCGAAACCGTAAATTCGGGTTCGACATCTTCGCCACAGTCACAGCAGGCATATTTTGGAGCTGCGCTTTCGGTCACAGCGGCCACGCCGCCGAATACCTGGGACTGCCGCACTCTCCGGTGGCGCAAACAGTGTGGGATTGGATAACTGTAATTCCGGCGATCGCTTTTTTGAGTTTGTCCAACCGCTACGACTTCTTAGTAGGTTCCACCCAAATCCTTAACTCTAAAAAACAAACAGAACAAGCGCTGAGCGAAACTAACCAGCGATTTCACGCAATCTTCGACCAAGCTTTTCAAGCGATCGCATTATTGGAGCCAGACGGTACTGTGATCGAAGCCAATCAGACAGCAATAAAATTGGGCGATTTCCCAGCATCAGAAGTCCTGGGGCTGAAATTTTGGCTGACATCAGGGTGGGCATCATCTCCAACCAACCAGCAGCGCCTAAAAAGAAACATTCAACAAGTTTCTGCCGGTAATTTTGTCCGGGAAGAATACGAAATCACCGGAGCTAACAACCAGGTAACAGTAATTGACTTGTCGTTTAAGCCGCTGTTAAATGAAACAGGAGAAGTATTTCAAATCCTCGCAGAAGGTCGGGAGATTACCAAGCGCAAACAGGCCGAATCCGCCTTGCAGCAGCTAAGCGCAGAACTAGAGCAGCGAGTGAATGAAAGAACCGAGCAGATACGGCAAACTAACACACAATTGGAACAGGAAATTATCGATCGCACCGCAGCCCAAGAGCAATTAAAAGCCTCAGAACAATTCTTAAACAACATCCTCAACAGCATCCCCGACCCGATTTACGTCAAAGACCAACAGCACAGGTGGATCACCTTAAATGATGCCTTTTGTCAATACATAGGTTACAGCAGAGAAGAACTAATTGGCAAATGCTACGATCAGTTTTTGTCCAAAGAAGAAGCAGAGAAATATCGCGAAAAAGACGAATTAGTTTTCTTGACAAATACCAGCATCGAAATCCAAAAAACTATCACAGACCCAGCAGGAAACACCCGCTTTCTCTCCGCCCAAAAATCTACTTTTGTAGATACCGACGGCAGGAAATTTCTCGTTTCCGCGATGAGAGATATCACCAAGCGCGTGCAAATGGAAGAACAACTGCGGCAGACACTGGCAGAAGCAGAAAGCTCCCAAAACTTGCTGCGGACAGTCATTGACGCTACGCCAGACTGCATCTTTGTCAAAGATCGAAACTTGCGCTACACCCTAGTCAATGCAGGTTTCGCCGCCGCCTTCGGCAAAACTCAAGCAGAAATTATCGGCAAAGACGACGCAGAAATCGGCATATCGGTCGATCGAATTTTCGCCAACTTCCACGCCCAAAGCGATTCCGAGAACCAAATCCAAAACTTCCGGGCCGGCAACCACCTAGCGCCCGGTTCCAACGACTTAGCCACCTTAGCCGACGGCAAAATACACACCTTCGACACCCAGAAATTGCCCCTCAAAGATGCAGAAGGCAACATTTTAGGAATGGTCGGCTTCGCGCGCGACATCACACAGCGCCGCAAATCTGAACAAGAACTATTGCGGTTCAAAGCAATTTTAGAAACCACAACAGACTGGGTAGGGATCGCCGACTCCCAACAGCGCACCATTTATCTCAACCGCGCAGCCAGAGAAATGTTGAGAGTTGGCGAAAACGCAGATTTAGCCGGATTCAGCATTTCCGACCTGACATCGCCCAAAAGTATCGACACTCTGATCGACGTCGGCATCCCCGCAGCTTGCCGGGAGGGGGCGTGGAGTGGCGAGGCAATGTGGCGAACTTTAGACGGCAAAGAAATACCAGTTTCTCAAGTAATTATTGCTCACAAATCCGAGAAGGGAGAAATTGAATTTCTGTCAACGATCGCCCGCAACATTACAGAAAGCAAGCGCACAGAAGAAGCCTTGCAGCAGAACTTGCAAATGCTCGACCTGGCAAGCGACGCCTTGATCGTTCGGGATCTGGACGGCACGATTAATTATTGGAATCAGGGAGCCGAACGGATGTACGGCTGGACAAAAAAAGAAGCCTTGGGGAAACTCACCCACAGTCTATTGCACAGCATCTTTTCCCAGCCTTTAGCAGCTATCTCGGCACAGTTAGAAGAGCATAATTATTGGGAAGGAGAAGTAATTCACACCACCAATTATGGCACCCATATCACGGTATTCAGCCGCTGGAATTTACAGCGAGACGAACAGGGAAAACCCAAAGCAATTTTAGAAACTAACAACGACATCACGGAGCGCAAGCAAGCCGAAATCGAAAAGCAAAGATTGATTTCGATCGTAGAAAGCAGCTCGGATTTTATTGGGACGGCAACCCTGGAGGGAGAGGCAACATACCTGAATGCCGCTGGAATGAAACTAGCAGGATTGGCAAATATTGAAGAAGTCAAAAGCAAAAGTGTTTATGACATCTTCTGTACAGAAGATGTTAAGATTTTAAAAGAAGAAATCCTGCCAGCTACTGTGCGAGACGGTTTTTGGCAGGGTGAATTCCGCTTGAGGAACTTTCAAACCGGCGAAAACTTCCCGGTTGACTTCACCCTATTTACCGTCAAAAACCCGGAAACCGGCGAGCCTATGGGGTTGGCAACAGTTACTCGCGACATCAGCGATCGCAAACGCGCAGAAGAGATGCTGCGCGATCGCGAAAGACTGTTCCGAGCCATTTTCGACCAATCGTTCCAATTAATAGGTCTGCTCAAACCGGACGGAACCGTTTTGGAAGTCAACCAAACAGCCCTCGCCGTCGCCGGACTGGAGCGAGAAGACTTCCTAGGCACGCAGTTTGTAGATAATTTGTGGTGGCAAATTTCCCCAGAAGCCAAGCAAAAAGTTCAAGCTGCGCTCGCAAAAGCCGCCGCCGGCGAGGTAGTCCGCTACGAAGCCGACGTGCTCGTTGCTGGGGGTGCTGTGATAACTGTGGACTTCTCCCTCAAGCCGATCGTAGACGACAGCGGCAAAGTCGTGCTGCTGATTCCAGAAGCTCGCGACATCAGCGATCGCAAAGCCCTAGAACGAGAATTAGTTTTGCGTCAAACCCGCTTTGACGCATTTTTCACAGCCGCCCCGGCCTCAATGTTTATTTTTGACGAGCAGTTGCGCTTCGTCCAAGTTAACGAGAAATTAGCGGAAACCACCGGCGTCTCAGTTGCCGAACACCTCGGCAAGACGGTGAGAGAAGTTATACCCGAAATGGTCGATACCCTACAGCCGATGTTGCAGCAGATTCTCGCCACCAACCAACCGTTTTTAAACGTTGAGGTGTCGGGCACAACCGTCAACAAACCGGGCGTCGTGCGAGATTGGCTGGCGTCATACTTTCCTTTGCCCGGATCTGACGGCAAACCAATCGGTGTCGGCGGTGTGGCGATCGAAATTACCGATCGCAAAAAAGCAGAAGAAGAGCTCGATCGATTTTTTACCCTTTCCCTAGACTTGGTTTGTATTGTAGATTTTGAAGGGAAATTCAAGCGCCTCAATCCCGCTTGGGGAACAACCCTCGGCTACACCCTAGAAGAAGTCGAAAACCAACCTTTTATCAATTTCGTCCATCCAGACGATCGCGAAGAAACCACAGCCGAAGCGGGAAAAGTATACGATGGCGCCGAAGTACAGTTCTTTGAAAATCGGTATCGGTGCAAAGACGGTTCCTACAAGTGGCTGTCGTGGAAAGTGCGACCTGAAGCCGAACAAAAGCTCATGTATGCAGTCGCTCGCGACGTTACTGAAACCAAACAGGCGATGGTGCAACTGGAAAAAACAACAGCCCAATTAGCCAGTTCCGAAGACCAATTTCGCCAGCAAACCAATCTCTTGCAACTGCTAATAGACAGCATTGGCGACGGCATAATTGCTGCCGACGAAAAAGGCAATTTTCTTTTGTTCAACCCCGCCGCCGAAGATATCTTTGGCATGGGTGCGACAGATGGTCTTCTCAACGAATGGTCAGCAAGATACGGTTTATTCTTGCCCGATACCGTAACTCCCTACCCCCCAGCCGAAATACCTTTAGCGCGCACGGTTCGAGGAGAAGCCTTTGACGAAGTAGAGCTGTTTACCCGCCACGCAGGCAAGCCAGAGGGCCTGTGGGTGAAAATTAACGGCCGGCCGCTCAAAGACGAAACCGGGGCGCTCAAAGGCGGCGTAGTCGTTTGCCGCAACGTCACCGAACAAAGAGCATCCCAGCAGCGAATGCAGCAGTTGGCCGAGGCACAGGAACGCTTGCTGCAAGAACTCAAAACTCGGCAGAATGCTCTCGACGAATCGGCGATCGTCAGCGAAACCGATCTCCAAGGCGTGATTACCTACGTCAACGACAGATTCATTGAAATCTCCGGTTACAGCATGGGAGACCTTTTGCACCGCAACCACCGCATCATCAATTCCGGCTACCATCCTAAATCATTTTTTGAAGAAATGTGGGTGACACTTTCTCGCGGTTTGGTGTGGAAAGGGGAAATCAAAAACCGACGCAAAGATGGCTCGTTTTACTGGGTAGATTCGACGATCTCCCCCATCTTTGATACCAGCGGCACAATAGTCAAATATATCGCCATTCGCTTTGACATCACCGAGCGCAAAGAAGCAGAAGAACGACTGGAAAAATTGGCAGCAGAACGCAAAGCTGAAGCTGATTCTCTGACGCAGCAAGTCCTTAAATTGTTGGGAGAAATTAAAGGCGCGGCTCAAGGCGACTTGACAGTCAGGGCGGAAGTGACTAACGACGTTTTAGGTGCTGTCGCCGACTCTTTCAACTTCTTAATCGGTTCTCTGCGGAAGGTGGTAACGGGAATTCAAACTTTAGCCGAACAGGTAACATCTGCCACGGGCGAGTCAATTAACAATACCAGTCAACTCACCCAACAGGCGGAAATTCAAGCAGCACAAATATCGGCCATCATGCGCGAAATCGAGCGGATTGTGAATTCGATCCGCGAGGTGCGAGATGTTTCGGTGCGCGCCGAAACAGTTGCCCAGCAGTCTTCTCAAACGGCTGAAGTCGGGGGTATGGCGGTCGATCGAGCTGTCGAAGGCATTAACGGGCTCCGGTTGACGATCGCCTCTACCTCGAAAATGATGAAGCGTTTGGGCGAATCTTCGCAGCAAATTGGCAAAATTGTGACTTCGATTTCTCAACTTGCTTCGCAAACTAATTTATTAGCTCTGAATGCTACTATTGAGGCGGCGCGAGCCGGCGAACAAGGTTTAGGCTTTGCAGTTGTTGCCGAAGAAGTGCGGAAATTAGCAGAAAGATCCGCCGGCGCTACGGAGGAAATCTCGGAAATTGTCGGTACAATTCAAGAAGAAATCAGCCGCGTGATGAAGGCAATGGAATCCGGGACGCTGGAGGTAGTGGAAGGCACTAAGCTGGCAAGCGAAGCTAAAACTCACCTCAATGCCATCATCGAAGTTAGTCGAGAAATGAATGCTTTGGTGCAGAATATTACTATCGCATCTGCCAAGCAAACTGTTTCGGCTGAGGGAATTGCTAACAGTATGCAGCAAGTCAACGAGATTGCTAATACGACCGCACAAAAAGGTGCGGATGTCAAAGCATCTTTGGACGAGCTGTCTGGTTCTCTGGGCCAATTGCAAAAGTCGGTGGCGAATTTCCGCAGTTAGTCATTAGTCATTAGTCATTGGTCATATTAAATCCGGTTAAATACCACAATTCCGTAGGGGCTGGTTCATCAAAAATCTTGAATTATTACCGACAATCTGCATAAACCCGCCCCCTCCCAACGCAAAAAGTGCGATCGCATTTCTGTCGTTGGGGCAAGAAACCGGGTTGGTCCGAAAAATTTGGGTTGAGTACGATAAATCTAGGAAGAAACCCGGTTTCACCAGATTATTTGGGTGGTGCGGGTTGAAATGAACCGGACATAATCTAAGAACTGACTAATGACTAATGACTGCTAACTAATGACTAATTTAATATGAAT
This sequence comes from Oscillatoria nigro-viridis PCC 7112, assembly GCF_000317475.1. Classification (NCBI taxonomy): domain Bacteria; kingdom Bacillati; phylum Cyanobacteriota; class Cyanophyceae; order Oscillatoriales; family Oscillatoriaceae; genus Phormidium; species Phormidium nigroviride. The sequence goes on along the minus strand of NC_019729.1, from coordinate 1,429,105 downwards.
GATGACGATTTAAACGAATTAATAGATGCTTTCACCGCAGAATGCGAAGAGTTTCTCCAGTCAATGGAGACGAATCTGCTGGCGATGGAAGCTGCGGGTTTGAAAGAGCGACAAGCGGCAGTTAAAGAAATGTTTCGGGCGGCTCACTCGATTAAAGGTGCGGGTTCGATGTTGGGCTTTCAAAACGTATCGGCGGCGGCTCACAGGCTGGAGGACTGTTTTGTCATTTTGCGCGATCGCACAGACTTGTCGGCTCTGGAACCGACTACTGTGAGTGTTTTGCTGCAGGGGGTGGATGCTCTCAAAAAGATTACGATCGAATCAGTTCAACACTCCGATGTCACAACTCCCGATCAAACCGAAAACTTGGAGGCGATCGCCCAAATTTTCGCCCAGTTCCAGGCCAAGTACGGCAAGTCAGAACAGCCGTCAGTCCCCGCAGTCAGCCAATCTGCTGCCCCGGAAACCCTGAAACTGATTTTTGAACACCAAGTGCCGGCACTCTTCAATCGCCTAGAAACCGAGCTTTCTCAAGCTTCCGAGGCAGATTTGGCACAAAGCGTCACCGCCCTCAACCAGGTTTACTACCAACTATCGGGTTTGGCTGGAATGCTGCAATTGCCGGATTTTGGGAAAGTCGCCGCAGCCCTGAGAGATTTGATTGACTCTCCAGACTTGACTTTACAACGGTTGCAATCCGACGGTTGGGCGATCGCCCAAAACTTGCAAACCGCACGCCAACAAATATTGGAAGGAAGGGCGATCGACATCCCCGAAATCTCCCCCACTCCCACTCTCCCACTCTCCCCCACTCCCACTCCCCCCGAAATCTCCCCCTCCCCGACTGTCCCCCCCTCCTCGACTCTCCCAGTCCCCAACCCGCAAAGGCCGACAATCCGGGTAGACTTAGAACGCTTAACTGAATTGGTGAATCTAGTCGGGGAATTAGTCATCAACCGTACAAATTTAGAACTTCAAGAATCCGAACTGCGCGACGAAGTAAAGCGCATCCGCCGCAATATCGTAGATTTGAGCCAATTTGGCGGTCAGTTGCGAGAAGAATACGACAGACTGAGCTTTGCAGACTGGAGAGGGGGAAACGGGAACTCTGGATTGAGAAAACTTGCAGCAGCAGAAACAGAATCCCCAATGATTGCTAGCGGCAAATCCTCTCCGGTTCATGCTCACTTCGATATCTTAGAGATGGATCGTTATACAGAGTTCCACTCGACAGCCGCAGAAGTCATCGAAACTGCCCAAGCAATTTCTCAATCCGCCACCAAATTAGACACCTTAGCCATGAAATTCGAGCGCAGTACCGACCAACTGCGCCGCATTACCGAACAACTACGCAGCCGCGTCATGCAGTTGCGAGTCGTGAGTTTCAGTCGCGCCGTCGATCACTTGCCCAGAGCGCTGCGGGAGATGTGCCTCACATACGATAAGGAGGTCAACCTGCTGCTAGTGGGAAGAGATACCAAAATTGACGAAAGTTTGCTCGACGCTTTGCGCGACCCCTTAATACACTTAGTGAGAAACGCTTTCGACCACGGCATCGAAATGCCTGAAGTTCGGAAAGCAAGCGGCAAGCCGGCCAGCGGTCAAATAGAAATAGAAGCCCGCCACCAAGGCGGCCAAACTATTATTACTGTCGCCGATGACGGCAAAGGAATTGACCCGGAAATGATTCGCCGTAAAATTGTCACAAAGGGTTTGGCTACGGAGGAACAAGCTCAAGAATTTTCCATTGCCGAACTCTACGATTTTCTGTTTTGGCCGGGTTTCAGCACTACAGAAGGGGTCAGCGACCTTTCGGGGCGGGGAGTCGGGCTCGACGTGGTGCGAACAAATTTGCGGACTGTGCGGGGGACTGTGAAGGTAGACTCTCGCCTCGGAAAAGGTACGAGTTTTATTATCAAACTGCCACTGCTGCTGTCGATTACTGATGCTTTGATGGTGAAGACCGATCACAATAAAATAGCGGTGCCGCTGGATGCAGTCGAGGAAATTCTGCACATTAAAGCCTCGGAAGTTCACATTGCCGGCAATCAGCCGATGCTGTGGTGGCGGGAGGAATTTATTCGTTTGGTGAGGATGCAAGATTTGCTCGAATACAGCGTCCTCCCGCCGGATGCCCCGTCTCCTGACCCTTTGACCCAAGAGGAAATTCCCGTCCTGGTTTTGGCTTCTACCGAAGGAATGCTGGCGGTGGCAGTGGAACGGCTGATCGGTCAGCAGGAAATTGTGGTTAAACCTTTGCCACCGCCTCTATCCAAGCCTCGCGGCGTTTTGGGGACTACGATTTTGGGGGACGGGCGCGTGGTGAATATTCTGGATGTGGACGATTTGGTGGGCCAACCTGTGGTAAATAGTTCGATCGCCGCTGTCTCCGGTAAAGTGCATGAGATACCGCCGAGTTCTAGTAAGTCACCGCAGATTTTGGTAGTGGATGATTCCTATACAATTCGCCAGTTGCTGTCTCTGACGCTGACCCGTGCTCGCTACCGGGTGGTACAGGCTAAAGACGGGCTGGATGCCCTGGAAAAGTTGCAAAATGGTCTTGATTGCAGTTTGGCGATCGTGGATATTGAAATGCCCCGGATGGATGGATTTGAATTGTTGCGATCGATCAGATCGACCGAGCGGTTTGCTAAGATTCCCGTAGCCATGCTAACATCCCGTAGCGGGGAAAAACATCGGCAAATGGCAATGGAATTAGGCGCAAATAAATACTTCACCAAACCTTACAGCGAAGCCCAACTTTTACAAGCTATCCCAAAATTAATCCACCACTCAAGAATTTAATCCAAAATCTCAAATTTCCCATCAAATAATCCCTAATCTCAAACAAAAATTATGCCAAAAATAATTGCACCACCGAATAATATTGGGAAGCTACGCAGCCGAATTACCTGCTAAAATCCCATAATCTAAAATCTAATAATCTCAAAGCTCAAATCTCAAATTCAATAATCTTCTATCAATCTTCTATCTCAAATCTCAAATCCAATCAAGAATCTTCAATCTATCAATCTTCAATCTCAAATCCAATAATCTTCAATCTTCAATCTCAAATCTCAAATCCAACAATCTTCAATCTTCAATCTCAAATCTCAAATCCAACAATCTTCAATCTATCAATCTATCAATCTTCAATCTAAAATCTAAAATCTAAAATCTAAAATCGCATGACTCACGCCAATTACAATCGCCGCTTTCGGAGCAAGAAACAAGTCACTGTTAGAATTGCCCCTAAAAAAATTGTTTCCTTTGAACTAGGAAAAATTTACTATGCTGTTCCTATTGAACGAGTGGAACGCATTGTTAAAAACTTTAATGTCTACGGCCTTTTACCTAACGGTAATAGTTTACTGCGGCATCAAGAAGAACTGATTACCATAATTAATTTATCCAAAATATTTCCCAGGAGCCCGAGCATTGCTGAGTGCAAATACCTGATTATTTGTACCTTAAATAAAAGCGATCGGTTGGGGATTCCCCTTCCTGATATGCCAAAAATTTTGGAAATTACCGAAGAAAGCTTCTGCGAGATTCCCGAATTGTACCGTCAACAGCAACTGCCTCCGGTAATAGAAAAGTTAATTCGCGCACCTGATGGTTCCGAAGTTTTTTATCTAAATTTTGATTTATTTAGCGAAATGTAGGCTGTTTACTTTTCGAGGTATTATACCCTATAAATGGTATTTTTGCAAACAAAAAGTTATAGATTTATGAAAAAACTCACAATCATGTCGATCGCCCTACTAATTTTTGCAGCAACTCTCGAACTGCCGAAGGTGGGGCTGCAACTAAGTGCGATCGGGCAAATAGAAACACCCCAACCAATCCCAACACCCCAACCAATCCCAACACCCCAACCAATCCCAACACCCCAACCACAAACACCCCAACCAATCCCAACACCCCAACAAATCCAAACACCCCCAATACAAACACCCCAACCAAAAGCAAACGACCCCAAAAAGCTCGGCTACGTCTCCCCAGAATTTGCCGAAAATTTCTCCCAGCAACAAATCGACCAAATCAACGCCAACGTCGAAACGCTGCTGCTAACTCAAAGCTGCTCCCGCTGCGACCTCCGAGCCGTAAAATTAGTTAACATTAACTTAAAAAACCCCATCCTTACAGGAGCAGATTTATCAGATGCCAACCTCAGCGGTAGTCGGTTCGAGATCTCAGATTTTGTCAACACCAATCTAGCTCGCACAAACTTAAGCGGAGCAGAATTAGTTGGAGCGAGAATCAGCAACGCTAACCTCAGAAAAGCTAACTTGACAAAGACAAATCTAGACGGTGCAGACTTGCGATTTTCCGACTTGAGAGATGCCAATCTTTCCGATGCCAACCTCCGCAATGCTAATATAGATGGCGCTAGTATCGATCGAGCAAGTATGGCCGGCACCACAATGCCCGACGGCAGAAAAAATAATTAATAATAGAGGTAGTCTTATGTCGCCGATTAAACAACGCCTTCTCGAAGCGATCGAACGGACTCCTGAGCCACTTTTAGAGCAAACGCTGGCATTTCTGGAATTTTTGACCAGTCGGACACAATCGGCGATCGCCCCAGACTTCGACTCAGATTTTGACTCAGATACCGACTCCAACGATCGAATCCTCGCCGATCTCAAAGCCTCCCTCCACCAAGCCAAAGCGGGACAAACCTTTCCCGTATCGGAACTCTGGGACGGTATCAATGTCTGATATGTCAGTCCAAGTCAAATTCACGGTACTCTTCAAAAGTCGCCTCAAAGGACTCGCTAAAAAGTATCGCCAAATCAAACCGATATTCAGCCAGTCCTTGATGAGCTTATCCAAGGAAACTTCATAGGAAACCAGATTACAGGGACTCAATACACCGTTTACAAAGTCCGGGCTAAAAACAGTGATGCCCGAGTTGGTAAGAGCGGCGGTTATCGCTTGATTTATCAAGTTGAATCACCGACTCAAGTTGTTTTACACCTGATTTACTCGAAATCAGAACAAGCAAATGTCTCCGCCGAGGAAATCCAAACTGCGATCGCAGAATACCAAGCGAACCCAGACGAATAAGCCATTTTTCAAATCTAAACGTTTGCCCTTCTTGCTCTTTGAGGCGCTCGCTGTCATCGTCAAAATCCGTGTCGTGCCTTCCTTCAATTCTATTCAAACAGCCAAAAACCTCTGAATCACCTCATCACTTAACTCGCTAGTGCTTCCAGAAGCCACAATCCCGCCTTTTTGCATAGCATAATACCAGTCAGCTTGCCGCACAAAATGCAAATGTTGCTCCACCAACAAAACAGAAATTCCCCTAGTCGCAACCACGCGGCGCACCGCAGCTTCAATATCTAAAATAATCGACGGTTGAATCCCCTCCGTAGGCTCATCCAAAACCAGCAACTGCGGCTCACCCATCAAAGCCCTAGCAATAGCTAACTGCTGCTGCTGTCCCCCGCTCAAATCACCTCCCAGGCGATCGAGCATAGTTTTCAAAACAGGAAATAAATCAAAAATTTCATCAGGAACTTCAGGATTTTTGATTTTGGTTGGTTTCGCTTCCAAACCTAACAATAAATTTTCTTTCACCGTCAAACGGGGAATAATTTCACGCCCTTGAGGCACATAACCAATTCCCAATCTAGCCCGCTGGTGAGTCAACTTAGAAGCAATAGATTCTCCGCCAAAAGCAATAGTGCCACTGCGCGGTTGCAGCAACCCCATAATCGTTTTTAGCATAGTAGTTTTGCCCACACCATTGCGGCCGATCAAGCAAACCATTTGCCCCGCCATGACACTTAAATCGACATCGCGCAAAATGTGACTTTCGCCGTAATAAACATTCAAATTAGAGACTTGCAGCATATATTTAATAATTGGTAATTGGTAATTGGTAATTGGTAATTGGTAATTGGCATCGTGTCCGTTGAATTACCCGCGCTCAAATTTGGTCGCTGGGGCGGGTTTCTGTAGATTGTCGGTGAGGATGAAAGATTGTTGGTTAACCCGCCCCTACAAATCTTGTGGTTAATTTACCAAAGATGATATGTCAACTGTCAACTGTCAACTGTCAACTGTCAACTGTCAGGTTTTCCCAAATATACCTCAATTACCCGATCGTCATTTTGCACCTCATCCATAGTCCCCTCGCACAAAACCGCACCCTGATGCAACACCGTCACCTGCCGCGCAATTTGCCGCACAAACTCCATATCGTGTTCAATTACCAGCACCGAATGACTTTCGGCCAACGAAATCAGCAACTCTCCAGTTAACATCGTTTCCTCATCCGTCAAACCCGCCACAGGTTCATCTACCAACAACAAATCAGGAGATTGAGCCACCAACATTCCAATTTCCAACCATTGCTTTTCCCCGTGAGAAAGCAAACCAGCCGAAATATCAGCTTTAGCAACTAAACCAATTGTTTCTAACAAACCCGCAACCGTGCGTTTTTCAGCAGTAGAAGCAGGCTTGAACAAAGTCGAAAAAACATTTTTATGGCGGCTGCAAGACAATTCCAAATTTTCGCGCGGCGTTAAATTTAAGTAAACTCGCGGCGTCTGAAACTTGCGGCCAATTCCCAAGCGAGAAATCCTATCTTCCGACAACTTGCGTAAATTTTGTCCCTTAAATAACACCCTGCCCTCTGTCGGCTGCACCTTCCCGGTAATTGAATCGAGAAAAGTTGTTTTCCCCGCACCATTGGGGCCAATAATAACTCGCAGTTCGCCCGCATCCATACTAAAATTTAAACCGTTGATGGCCTTAAAACCATCAAAACTCACAGTCAAGTTTTCTATTTCTAATACTTTGCCATTCATAGGTTATTTTTTCGGGTAGGGTGCGTCAGTTAACAGTGTCTGGGTAAGCCGGAAAATCTGTTGGCTGACGCACCTGACTGACAGCGGTGATTTTCTCTGATAAGGTGCGTCAGTTAACAGTCTCTGGGTAAGCCAGGAAATCTGCGGGCTGACGCACCCTACACAAGCACGTAAACGGTTATTTTGCTCTCAACTAAAACTGCTAGAACTGCTCGACATTGGAGGTGGAGAAGCAGCTAAAATTCGCTCGGCTAATTTCGAGAGCGGCAAACTTTGTACATATACTTTTCCAGGCCCAGTCATCTTTGCCAAAAACAAGCCTTCACCTCCAAATAAAGCATTTTTAAACCCCCCAACAAACTGAATATCGTAATCTACAGTCGGCGCAAAAGCTACCAAACAACCGGTGTCTACTCGCAACACTTCGCCAACTCCCAAATTTTTCTCCACTATTGTTCCTCCCGCATGAACAAAAGCTAGCCCGTCACCCTGCAATTTTTGCAGAATAAAACCTTCTCCGCCAAAGAAACCGGCACCTAGCCGCTTGGTGAAAGCTACCTCAATTTCAATGCCGTTGGCCGCACAGAGAAATGAGTCTTTTTGACACAAAAATTTACCGCCAAGTTGGCCTAAATCTAGGGGAATTACTTTACCCGGATAGGGGGCGGCAAAAGCGACGCGGGCCTTGCGGTTTCCGGCGTTGACAAAGGTGGTAATGAAAAAACCCGCTCCTGTCAGCATCCGTTTGAAACCTTGAAATAAGCCGCCGCCTGTGGATGTTTGCATTTGGATGTCGCCTTCCATGTATGTCATGGTTCCAGCTTCAGCCCTCACGCCTTCTTTGGGGTCGAGTTCAATCTCGATGAGTTGCAAATCGTCGCCGTAGATTTTGTAGTCAATAATATCTGCCATATGTTGCCCCTCAAGTTAAAGAACGAAGCTACTTGCTAAAGATATATAAGTAGGTGGACATATATCTTGCGCCTCCTCAGACAGAAACCCAGCTTTTCCCCAGTCTATTGGGATTGCTTTGTTTGTCTGTTGTAGGTGACATTTGTTTAGATCAGCCTACTTATAAATTACACGATATTTTTGCACTCAATGTTCAAGTTCTTCTTTTTCGCGCTGCACTTGGGGGTCTTGTTCCAGGCTGGGGTAAGTAGATGCGTACTTGGGTCTTCTGAACAAGCTGCGGATTTTGTCGAAACCTTGATGTTGCAGCCATCCGACTAAGCCGTCGGGCAGCACTGTGACTACTATTAGGAATAGCGCGCCTTGGAAAAATAGCCACACTTCGGGGAATTGTTCGCTCAAGAAACTCTTGCCAAAGTTGACTAGCAGCGCTCCTAATATTGCTCCCGATAATGTGGCGCGACCTCCCACCGCGACCCAGATTACCATTTCAATTGAAAAAGCAATATCCATTGCTTTTGGCGAAATAATTCCGGTTTGTACGGTAAATAATGCGCCTGCAATCCCGGCTAAACCGGCGGAAATTGCAAAGACTAAAACTTTGTAACCTGTGGGATTGTAACCTGAGAAACGCAGGCGTATTTCGTCGTCGCGAATTGCTACTAGCAGGCGACCGAAACGCCCGCTGGTCAGCCAGCGGCAGAGGGCGTAAGTTGCTGCTAGAAATAGTATGGTGAGAATGTAGAAAATATATTGAGTATCTCGGTCATTGACTGTGGCTCCGAACAGGGTTTTAAAGTCGGTGAGTCCGTTGGTTCCGTTAATCAGTTTTTGCTGACCGTTAAAGAAGTTAAAAAATACAATGGTTGCTGCTTGGGTGAGAATTGAAAAGTAAACGCCTCGAATCCGATTGCGGAATACTAAATAACCCAAAAGTGCGCCCAATATAGCGGGGATGAGAACTACTGCGAATACTGAGAAAGGAAATGAATAAAATGGTTGCCAAAACCAGGGGAGTTCGGTAACGCCGTAGAGGTTCATAAATTCTGGCAATTGACTGCTGGCGGTTGGGGGAATTTGCAATTTTAGGTGCATGGCTAAGGCGTAGCCGCCGATCGCAAAAAACACCCCATGCCCTAAACTAAGCAAACCCGTGTATCCCCAAATTAAGTCTATGCCGAGGGCTGCAATTGCTAGTGCTAAAAATCTCCCCAATTGATTGAGCCGAACGTCGGGGAGTATTCCTGGGATGAGTAAGATGAATATGAGGGCGATCGCGCTGACAATTGCCGCTTCTTTTAGCCAGGGTTTTTGATGTGTTTTCTGCATTTTTCGCTACACTCGCAGTTGTAATTTTTAATTTTCTACCGTCCGCCCTTTTTGCGGGAAAATCCCTCCCGGCTTCACTTGCAGAAAAGCCATAATTAAGGCGAATACCATTACTTTTGCCATGCTGGTTGTGGCGAAAAATGTGAAGAAGTCGGCTAAAGGCTTGACAGGAGCGAACATTAATGCTAAGGTTCCAGAACCGATCAGGTAATTTGCAGTGCCGATCGCGATCGCAGCAACTACACTCCCCACAATCTTGCCGACACCGCCCACAACCACCACCATAAACGTATCGACTATATAATTTTGTCCGGTATTTGACCCTACCGAACCGATCAAACTAATCGCGCACCCAGCGACACCTGCCAGCCCCGAACCCAAAGCAAAAGTCAGCGCGTCTACTTGTTCGGTAGGAATTCCCAAACACGCGCTCATGCTGCGATTTTGCGTCACGGATCTAATCCGCAATCCCCACACAGACTTTTGCAAAAATAGGTAAATTCCCGCCAAACAAATTCCTGTCAGCACAATAATAAAAACTCGGGCGTAGGGCAACTGAAAATTGCCCAGCGGTATGCCGCCCCGCAACCATTGCGGTGCAGTTACGTCCACATTTTGAGCGCCAAACCAAGGTTGAGTTACTGCCAGTTTGTAAGTTTGCCCTAAAAATGCGCTCACCGCCCAGGAAATACCCAAAGACAGAGGTAAAATTAGGGCGATTATTTTGTTGCGAATGCGATCGAAATCCAGGCGAGATTTGAGCAACCGCAAACCGCCAAAAAACAGCAAACAAAACACCGCAATCCCAATTACCAACACCCAACTCACGCTGCGGACAAACTGCTGCAAAATTAAACTTACGCCCCAAGTTGCCAGCAGAGTTTCTAGCGGCCGCCCGTAAAGATAGCGAATCACTCCGCGTTCGAGAATCAATCCTACCAATGCAGCGACTAAAAAAGCTAGGGGAATTGCAAATAAAATATAGGTTTCAAAAGCAAATCCTCCCATGCCTTTGAAGACATTTTGCACCACGAAAGTTGTATAAGCCCCCAGCATCATCAACTCGCCATGAGCCATATTAATCACGCCCATCAGCCCGAAAATAATAGCTAATCCCAGGGCTGCAATTAGTAAAACTGCGCCGATGCTAATGCCGTTAAATAAACCATCTAATATCGCCACTTTTGTTACTCCTGCATCAACTCGGTCAACTTTGTTTGCGGATAATTAGGGGCGGATTTTATCCCATTGGTGTCAACTTAGAACTAAAACCCTGTGTATATTTCGCTTGTAGCCGAGTCTAGATCCCCCTAAATCCCCCTTAATAAGGGGGACTTTGAAGAGTCCAGTTCCCCCTTATTAAGGGGAGTAGGGGGTGAGGCAAGAACGCTCTTGTCCCCCCCTTCGTAGGGGCGGTGCCCCCGTGCCCGCCCTTGGCGCCGGGGGGATCTGGCTTAACCCAAGGGTATTGAAATTGGTATTACCTACTTAGGATCGTCAATTAAATAATTTCCCTTTTTTCTTGTGGGATGGGCGTCCCGCCCGTCCCCGATAGACGGGCGGGACGCCCATCCCACAACAGTCATGAAAAGTGGATTTTATTTAATTCTCATCCCTGATCAAGCTTTGAATTTTCCACCTTTTGCGGGATCTGACCAATCGCAAGAAAAGCCTTTTGTTTCAGCGACAAACTGATTCCAAGGAACTGGCTGCACTGCTTGTGGCGTAGCATAAGCGATGTTAAACAAACCGTCGTCTCTCACTTCGCCCAACCTCACAAATTTAGAGATGTGGTGGTTGTTTTCCATCGTAACTTTGCCCTCCGGCGCTTCAAAACTTTGACCCAAAGCTGCTTCCCGCACTTTTTCCAAATCGTCGGCTGTCCCTGCTTTTTCGACGGCTTGCTTCCACAGGTAAACCATGATGTAAGCTGCTTCCATCGGGTCGTTAGTCACTCTATCTTTGCCGTATTTTGCCTTGAAAGCTTCCACAAATTTTGTATTGGCCGGAGATTCCACAGTCATGAAGTAATTCCAGGCGGCGTAATGGCCTTTAAGATATTCTACGCCGATCGCCTTTACTTCTTCTTCCGCAATACTGACCGACATTGACGGATATTTGTCCGGGCCCAAACCTGCACCCTGCAACTGTTTGAAAAATGCTACGTTGCTGTCGCCGTTGAGGGAATTGAAAATGACGCCGCCGTCTGGCAAAGCTGCCTTAATTTTAGTAATAATTGGCGTGACTTCTGTCCCGCCCAAAGGAATGTAATCTTCCCCAACTAATTCGCCGCCTTTGGCAGTTAGCTGTGCCTTGATAATGGTATTTGCCGTGCGGGGGAAAACGTAGTCAGACCCGACCAAGAAGAATTTTTTGCCTTTATTTTCTAGCAGCCAGTCCACTGCTGGTTCAATTTGTTGGTTCGGTGCCGCCCCGGTGTAAAAGATATTTTTGGAACACTCTTGACCCTCGTATTGTACGGGATACCAGAGCATATGATTTTTTTCTTCAAATACCGGCAATACTGCTTTGCGACTGGCGGAAGTCCAGCAGCCAAAGACTGTGACAACTTTATCTTGGTCGATCAATTTTTTGGCTTTTTCTGCAAAAGTCGGCCAGTCTGAGTTGCCATCTTCTACTATTGCTTCGATTTGTTTTCCGAGGACGCCGCCAGCTTTATTGATTTCTTCTATCGCTAATTGTTCGGCATCAACAACGCTTTTTTCGCTAATTGACATCGTGCCGCTCAAGGAATGCAAAATTCCTACTTTGATCGTGTTTCCACTGCTTGCTGCTGGTGTAGTTCCTGTTGGTGTTGGAGAAGCGGTTGGAGTTGCTGTTGGAGTGGGAGTTCTACAAGCTTTTAGAAATAAACTTGATGTTAGGGTAGCAGAACTGTATAAAATAAATTTCCGCCGATCGAATCGCTTTGTCATTTTTTCTTGTTACTCTTCAATAGATGAGTCAGATGATTGAGAATAATAACACATAGCGACTTGATATTAAGACTGGCTTCTGAAGACTGTTGTATTTTTAGATACAAAAATTATTATTTATTGACAAAAAGAAACTTTTCTGGGGATTGATGCCAACTGCTGCAAAAACTGGGCTGATATTATCAGGACTTACGCATTCCGACGCCTAGAAACCGGGTTTTTCACCGAATCTGCGGGGGGGAACGAAATACAGCATATTCGGTGGTTCATGAAGTACACTATAAAGCTATATTATGTGGTGTTAATCGGTAGGGTGCGTCGCTGCTTCTAATTTGATAAAGATTGCTCGCCATCCGGGTGGCGACGCACCTTACTCGCGTCGCAAGATTTTGTGTACCACATATACATGGAATATGCTGTATTTTCCTAAAAAACCCGGTTTCTGATTCCCTATGCGTAAGTCCTAATTATTTTAGATTTTAGATTGGCTGATGACATAACGCTTTGCAGCTTACCTACCGTTGCATTCTGTTCTGAAACCGGGTTTAGACACCAAAATACGTCTTTTCAGCAATTAGTGTGACATTAGAAACCGGGTTTCAAAAGATAAATTATCTTATTGATGCTAGGAGTGAGGCAGCAATCGGGTCATGGCACAAAATAGAAACATAGAAACCCGGTTTCTGGTTCTCCCCAGGTTGTTGATGCTAGGAGTGAGGCGGCAACAGGGTATATCGCACTTGCATAGGCGATTGTCAAAGCAGGTGACGATCGCACTTCGCTTTGAGTACGATCGTCACCTGTAGAAATGCCCCTGATTTATGGAGAATAGCGGACTCGAACCGCTGGCCTCTGCGGTGCGATCGCAGCGCTCTACCAACTGAGCTAATTCCCCTGATTGAGTTTTAATTTAGCATTTTAGATGCGGGATTGCCGAATCTAAAAGGCTTACAGGTCTTGCTTGCTCTCACGTTCGCAGACCGTCACTTACACTAGCACGTAACTGCTAAAAAGGTCAAGTGTTTTTCGCAGCCGGCTCAGTGGGGGCGATCGAGCAAAGTGCCGCCACTCTATCCAACTCTAAATCAGCAAAATAGTCCACCGTCCAATTAGCTTGGCGCTGGATCATGTGAAACGGGTAAGTGTGAGTCACCCCCGCTACCTGAATCCCGGCTTTTTTCGCCGCTTCAATCCCCGCAAAAGTATCTTCTACCGCCAAACACTCGATCGGTTGCAGGTTAAAGTGGGGATATTTCTGGTTGAGAAGTTCCACAGCCAATAGATAGCCGTCGGGTGCTGGTTTGCTCGCCGTCAAGTCGTCGCCTGCGACAATTAACTCAAAATTTGCTGCCAAACCGGCCCGATCTAACACCAATTCTATATCCGATCGCATTGCCCCGCTAACTACGGCCATTTTCAGTCCGGCGGCCCGAACTTTGTCAATAAATTCTGCCAAACCCGGATAAATTGGCAGTTTCTCCAAAGTATCTATTTGAGCTTTGTAAGCTTCTGCCTTGCGCTGCAGCAGCCGATCGAGGTATGTTTCTGTCAAAAATCGTCCCCGGCGCTCGAGCAGTGCGGTAATGCAAGCGCGATTGCTCCTTCCCAAACAAACTTCTCGAAACTCTCCACGTTTGAGCTGGAGATTTTCATCGAGCATCAATTGTTCGATTAATTTCTCGTGAATCGGATCGTCATTAACAATCACGCCATTAAAATCAAATAAAACTGCTTTTAGAGTCATTAGTTATGAGTTATGAGTTATTAGTTATGAGTTATGAGTTATTAGTTATTAGTTATTATTCAGTCCGCGAAGGCGGACTTTGTTTGTGTAGCCCCGAATTCAATTCGGTGGTTATTCTGTAAATCAAGCCGGAGCTGGAATGCCCGGTAAATCGCCATCAAAATCAGGAGTTCGATCGCCCCAATTCCACCCCCTCGCCACCTTTGCCTGTTCCAAATCTTCCCCAGGCAAAGGTTTCACGCCCTGCGTCACCTGATTCACCCACCAGTGTTCGTGAGTTTGCACCGCCGCGAATCCTGCCGCCCCCGCCCAAGCATCGAGGCTGCCAGCCGCGTAAGACTTAATATAAGGCTCTTCAAACATATCAGTCAGCCACTCTGTCTGCCGCAAAGTTTTTTGGTTTCCGTCCAAAATTGCCACTTGTCCCCCAACCTTCAGCAGTCGGAAGCTTTCTCGCAAAATTGCCCGCGATACAGCAGGCGGCGTCTCGTGAAACAGCAAGGAAGCTGCGACTAAATCGAAGCTGGCATCGGGAAAAGCAACGCTTTCGGCATTTCCGTGCAACCACTGGATATTTAAGCCGGCTTTTTGGGCTTTCATTTCAGCAACTACCAGCATATAAGGCGACAAGTCCAAGCCGACAACTTCCGCTTCGGGAAAAGCTTGCTTGAGCATGAGCGTTGTCGAACCGGTGCCGCATCCCAAATCGATGATTCGGCGCGGTTTCACCCGCACAGCGTCAATTAAACCTTGCCTGACGACTGTTTCGTGGGGAGGCAAAACATATTGGGTAATTGGATCGTAGGAAACGGCGGCACTGGGGTTGAGGTAGCCGCCTTTAATGCCGTGAAAGTTTTGGCTGCTGTAATATTCGGGATAAACTAGGTTGGGTTGTCGGTAGCGATCGCCCGCTCTTTCCCAGTCGATACCTTCGTAGAGTCGTTTCAGTGCTTCTTCGTCGATCGCCAGTCGCATCAGGGGCGACAAAAAGCGCTCGAAAATTGTATCCTTGCCAACAGCCATAAAACACCTTTAACAAAAACTCTTCTAATTTTAGCCAACGGGCGTAAATTTAGCATTCATTAAAACAGTTGATCCCCTCTTCCCTCTTCTCTCTATCCCTTACCTGCGTTACAACGTTACACAATCCCTGGGCTTCCTTTCCACTTCCTTCTTATACCAGTTTTTATAAAAAATGCAACTATATACCAGCTTCAAAAGCTTGTTTTCTCAAGTATTTCAAAATCTAAAATCTAAAATCTAAAATCTAAAATCGTCTTACTTTCCGTTACTAATAGGAATTTTTACAACAAACTCCGTACCACCGCCCGGAGGTTGAGAAATTGTGATGCTGCCTCCGTGTCCATCTACTACAATTTTGTAGCTAATTGCTAACCCCAAACCCGTGCCTTTGCCCACCTCTTTAGTAGTAAAAAATGGGTTAAAAATTTGGTCTTTAACGCTGTCGGCAATGCCGGGGCCGTTGTCGGCGATCGCCACTTTCAGAAATCTAGCGCCATGTTCGCGAACTACTCCCGTGGAAATAGTAATAATTTTATCCAGGCGTTCGATATCGTTCAAGGCATCGATCGCATTACTCAGCAAGTTCATAAACACCTGATTTAGCTGAGAGGGATAGCACTCGACTGAAGGCACTTTCCCGTATTTCTTGACTATATAAATTCTATTTTTAATGCGGTTGGAGAGCAGCAGCAAGGTGTTTTCTATACCTTCGTGAATGTCCGCTAGCTTTTTGTCAGATTCATCTAGGCGAGAAAAGTTTCGCAAAGAAAGAACTATGCTGCGAATGCGTTCGCTTCCTATTTTCATAGAATTCAATATATGCGGCAAATCCTCCTCGATAAATTCTAACTCGATTTCTTCGGTAAAATCTGCAATTTCCTGGGGAACCTCTGGGAACGCTTCTTTGTATAAACTCACCAACTCTAATAAATCTTTAGTATATTTGCTGGTGTGAGGCAAATTAGCCGAAATGAAGTTAACAGGGTTGTTGATTTCGTGCGCTATTCCAGCCACCATTTGACCTAGGGATGACATTTTTTCGCTCTGCACTAAATGAGTTTGAGTTTTTTTCAGTTCATTTAAGGCACTATTAAGCAGTTTTACTTGGTCTTGCGTTTGACTGTAAAGGTGAGCTTGAGTAATTGCGATCGCCAATTGGTCGGCCACAGCTTTTAATAGTTGGATTTCCTCCCGGCTCCAAAGCCAATGAGTAGCGTGGCTGCAAATTAAATAACCCTGCGGCTGGTTCTGAGTCTGGACAGGTACGGCTAAATAGCTATTAGCTTTAAGTTCCGGCGGTTGACTTACACCCTTCGCCCAAGTGTCGCTCGAAAGAAGAATTGGTTCGCCTTGACCACTCCGTACTAACACATTTTCTAGAAAGTAAGGCTCAAACTTTATGGCTTGTGTCGCAGAATCAGACGGGCAACATTCCCACAGGATTTGCAAGATTTTTTCTTGCGGTTTGTACCAACCAAAAGCCGCCAGTTCTAGGTGCAGCAAACTTACTATTTCTTCGACTGTACTTTGCACAATCTTGTCTAATTCCAGGGAAGCGCGAATGCGTCCGGCAATCCGGTTGAGCATGGCTTCTCGCTCCGCTTGAGCGCGATTGTTTTCGGAAGAGTAAATTAGCCAAATTGCTGCTAGCATTGCCGGGACGAGCAGTCCGGCCACTACGGATGTCAGCAAATTTAATGCTTGCAGTTGGGATTCAATATTTTCGCGGGGAATTACTAAAGCCATCGACCAGTTAACTTCCTTGAGGGGAGCATAGGCTACATACACCCATTTGTTATCTATTTTTACCAGTTCGATATTCGTCTGGCGGTCGATCATCTGCCGCGCAATTGTGGAGAGTGCGGGGTCTTGTGACTGTAAAAAGCTTGGGGCCGGGCGGTCGGTATTTCCGATTAAGTTATTGTTGGGATGAACAATTGGCACTCCTTTCGAATTGAGTGCAAAAGCATAACTGTCGGAACCGTACAGCAAGCTGTTAGCGACAGATGTTACTCGGTCTAATTTAATGCTGCCCGAGAGGACTCCAATTACTTGATTGGGAGCGGGAGGTAAAGCCCAAATAGGAGCTGAAATGACGATCGTCGAAACTTTTGTAGTGCGGCCGATCAGCGGGTCGGAAACGTTGATCTGCCCGGCGATTGCTTTTTTAAAGTGTTGGCGGTCTTTGCTGTTCCCGCGGTTGCCTAAAGTGTTAATAAATGAGCCGTCGGGTTGAGTTAATGACAGGACGAAATACTCTTTTAATCTGTATATTTCTCCTTGCAACCGGGGCTCGACTAATTGCCAATTGAGAGTGCCAACCCTAGGATCGTAAGCAATGGTTTCTATTTCTGCTTTGCGGCTGCTTAGCCAGCGGTCGATTTCGTCGGTGCCTTTTTCTAGTTTTAATAGGGCTATTTGCTTTAAATTGTCGAGGATTAGTCCGCGCACAAAAAAATAGCTGATGCAAGCAGTTGTGCTAATGGTTAAAGCGGTGGTGCCAAGAATTAGCAGGGTCAGCAAATGGCGGCGCTGCCGTCTGTGCTGCCAAAGACTCTGCGCTTGCTGCCACCGCGATTGAGCAGAATTGCTGATGTTTTCCCAAAAGTGGCGCAGCTTTTTTGCTTGGTGTGGCGGTGGCGCAGACACAGATCCGGCTTGATTTGCTGGGTTTTGCATCATCAAATGTTCTCTCCGAATCAAATTCATCAAACGGTATTGGTCATTCGGCAGAATTAATATCAGCCAAGTCGTGAGACCAGTTTCAGAAAATAATGCAACTGTAGACCGGTCCTCCCAACCCTGGTAGTCATCAGTCATTCCCAATCTAAAATCTAAAATCTAAAATTTAAAATGGTATGACTTGCATTCCTGACTGCAAACAATTCTTATTCCGATCGCACGCTCGCCTTCTATTTTGGCATCAGCTTTATATTTGGACCTTCGGTTTACCTACTTGAGGTTAGTGCTTGACGATATCTTTAATATCTATCTCGTTTGTATAACAAAATAATTGTAAATAACACAGAGAAAATACGGAGTTTTTTAAATTAGCAATGTATTATAAGGTAGAGGTAAATACTTGTTGACAAAATTACACATTTGCGCTATAATCTCACGGGTAAATTTTTTCGTCTAAAGCTTTTTTTGCCAAGCGGGTTGCATAAACGGTGAGGGCGATCGTTGCTAGCAAACCAATGCCGTAGAGAGCCCACTCAGCAGCAGTGCGCGATCGCCCGCTAGATCCGAGTGCAGCCAAACTCCCGGCGAGGGAACCGATATAAACATACATGACAGTTCCCGGAATCATGCCGATCCAAGATGCGAAAAAATAGTCTTTTAGAGATACCTGCGTGACTCCAAAAGCATAGTTAAGCAAATTAAACGGAAAAATGGGAGAAAGCCGCGTCAGCAGCACTATTTTCCATCCTTCAGAGGCAACTGCGGAGTCGATCGCCTTAAATTTTTGATTGTCCTCTATCTGCTTGGAAACCCAGTCGCGAGTTAAATACCGCCCTACCAAAAAAGCGCAAGTTGCGCCTAAAACTGAGCCGATGGAAACACAAACCGAACCGCCAACGACTCCAAACAAAACGCCAGAACCGAGAGTCAGCAAAGAACCGGGGATAAATAGAACCGTTGCGACAATGTAAATTAGAATAAAAGCTGCCGGGCCCCAAGGGCCGAGACTCGCGATCGACTCCAAGGCATTTCTCAGAATTCCTTGGAAGTTGAAAAACTTTGCCGCCACAATCAAAGCCACAGCTAAACCAATCCCTAAAATCAGCTTCCACCTATTTGATGGCGGCGGATTTTCATCGGGCGATCGCGAATCATTCATTACCTAAACTCCCCACTCATTCATTGCATACACTGTCAGGTTTGTAGTTGCGCTTTAGCGATAAAAAACTCTGTAATAAAGCGCAATTTTTCCCTTAAATTAAATCAAAGTACCGCCACAGCTAGAACCGCTACCCGCCGTACAGCCGTAACAATAAGCAGCCGTTTGCACCTCTTGAATCACATCTAAACTGCCAGATGCGAGCAATTTAGCAGTATTTATCTTTTCCCCGCTGCCAGTTTTCGCCGGCAGATTTTCCATTTGGTTAAAATCGCAGTCGTAGACATTGCCCAAATAGTCGATCGACAATTCGTTACGGCACATTAAATGTTCCAGAGTCCCGCGATTAAAATTATCCTCCAAAAACCCCAGATAAGGCTTGTGAAGTTTCTTATGTTCCAAATGAAACTTAGTCCGTCCCACCGGCAAATTAGTAATCGCGAACAATTGATTAAAACAAATCCCAAAATGTTCCGCTAAATAAACCTTGTAATCTTTCTCTAACTTGCCTTGTTCCGGTGTTAGCGAAAACTTGTCTGTTGCCGGCACTTGTGGATTGTACACCAAATCCAGAGTTAAATTTGGGTTTTTCCCGTATCCCAACTGATTTAGCTTTTGCAGCGCCCGAATCGAACTGTCAAAAACACCGCTGCCGCGCATTTTGTCCACATTGTCAGCTTGGTAGCAGGGAAGCGACGCCACAATTCTGAGTTGGTGCTGCGCGCAATATTCGGGAATATCTTCAAAACCTTTTTCAAAGTAAATCGTCAAATTAGAACGAACAATGACCTCTTTACCTGCCGCCCTGGCAGCTTCCGCTAGCGGTTTAAAACCGTAAAGCATTTCGGGAGCACCGCCTGTGAGGTCAACAGTTTGAATTTGAGGAAAACGGCGAATGATTTCAATTAATTGGTCGCAAATTTCCGGGGAAAGTTCTTCTGTTCGTTTCGGGCTAGCTTCTACGTGGCAGTGAGTGCAAGCGAGGTTGCAGCGTTTGCCCAGATTAATTTGTAAAACTGTAATCTGCTTTTTAGTTAAAGCTGAGTGAAGTTTGTTTTTGAAAGGCGTGACTGCCGTCTGAATCATTTGCTCACCTTTTGGTCTGTGCTCGCAACGAATGTAGAGGCGTTCCGGCGGAACGCCTCTCATAATTTAGCACTAATTCTTTGGATGCGACAGTGACAAATTTTAAGTGGTCGCTACAAAGTTAATTGAAACTCACATCTTGCACTATTTTTAAGAACAGGCAAGATGCCTGTTCCACAAAAAGATGCCTGTTCCACAAAAAGATGCCTGTTCCACAAAAAGATGCCTGTTCCACAAAAAGATGCCTGTGAAGCGAAGAGTGAATTTCTTGTGGGGTGGGCATCCTGCCCGCCCGTAAAAGGCTTATTGACAATACTGCAACTCAGTTAAAACTGACATCTTGGACTATTCTCGCTCGCGCAGGCTTTCCGGCCTGTTCCACAGGAGAGGAATTTTCTCGCGGAACGGGCCGTCGGGCCTGTTCATAAAAGGCTTATTGACAATACTGCAAGAGCTGAGTTAAAACCGACAAGGCAAGAATTCTAATTTTGACACTAATCTTACTTTAGAGAGTCAACTAATGTTTCAACTCGTGCTTTAATTTCATCTCGAACGCGGTGAAAAGTTTCGATGGGTTGTCCGTCGGGATCGTCGAGTTGCCAATCTTCAAACACTTCTCGCAATACCCATGCTTCGGGTAAATTCACCCCGCAGCCGCACAGAGAAATTACGGCGTCGTAGTCTTCTGCATTGAATTCGTTTAATGGGTTGGATGTTTGATCGGTGATGTCAATGCCGATTTCTGACATGACTTGAATTGCTGTCGGATGAACTCTGCTTGATTCTAACCCGGAACTGGTGACTTCAATCTTGCCTGCTCCGATGGTTTTAGCAAATCCTTCCGCCATCTGCGATCTGCAGGAGTTTCTTTTGCAAACAAACATTACTTTTTTCATGGTTTTTGTTGGTTATTGCTTGTCGGAAAATTGTATGACTAGGCTAGACAGACCCGGGCATATTACGTCTAAAAAATCGCTTCTCAAACCACACTGCAAGGTTAACTAAACTAATCAGCACAGGAACTTCTACTAAGGGTCCAATCACCGCAGCAAAGGCGGCACCGGAGTTAATGCCAAACACGGCAATGGCGACAGCAATGGCCAATTCAAAGTTATTGCTAGCAGCAGTGAAAGCCAAACTTGCTGATTTAGCATAGTCAGCTTTTATTTTCCATGCCATGTAGAAACTTACTAAGAACATTAGCACAAAGTAGATGAGCAGCGGCATCGCTATCCGCACCACATCCATTGGAATCTGAACAATTAAATTTCCCTTTAAGCTAAACATTACTACGATGGTGAACAACAGGGAAATCAGCGTAATTGGACTGATTTTAGGAATGAACTCGCTGTGATACCAATGCTTGCCTTTGGCTTTTACCAAGGCGGCGCGAGTTAAAAAGCCAGCCAGAAAGGGAATTCCTAAATAAATGAAAACACTTTGGGCAATGTCTCCAATTCCTATGTTAACAACGCTGCCTTTAAACCCAAATAAGGGCGGTAAAACTGTGAGAAAAAACCAGGCATAAACGCTGTAAAATAAAACTTGGAAAATACTGTTGAATGCCACAAGTCCTGCTGTATATTCAGTATCTCCTTTGGCTAACTCGTTCCAGACAATTACCATCGCAATACAGCGGGCTAATCCAATCATAATCAAGCCGGCCATATATTCAGGGTAATCATGTAGAAAAGTGATGGCTAGCACAAACATTAAAATCGGGCCGATTACCCAGTTTTGCAATAACGAGAGAGCGAGAATCTTAGTATTGCTAAAGACATCCCCTAACTCTTCATATCGCACCTTGGCAAGGGGTGGATACATCATCATAATTAAGCCAATGGCAATCGGGACATTCGTTGTTCCCACTTGAAATTGGTTGATAAATCCTTCGATACCTGGGATGAAAAATCCCAAGGCAACGCCGATGACCATTGCCAGAAAAATCCATAAGGTTAGGTAACGGTCTAAAAAGGAAAGTTTCTTTAAAATGGTTGAATTTTTCATCATTTATTTTGGATACCTCCTAGGGAAAGGCCAACTTTAGATACTCTTAGCAGAGTTAACCTCAAGGGCGCGATTTGCGACGGCGATCGTCTCTTTAGCGGCTTGTTCTTTGCGTTCGCTGTAGCGATCGGTCAAATAGTCGGTTTGCTCCCGCAACAGCAAGGTAAACTTGTACAGTTCCTCCATTACGTCGATCGCCCGATCGCGGTAAGGCGAATCCTTCATCGTTCCATCTTCATTAAACTCCTGATAAGCCTTCGCAACCGAAGACTGATTCGGAATCGTAAACATCCGCATCCAGCGGCCCAAAATTCTCAAAGTATTGACAGCATTAAAAGACTGCGAACCGCCGCTGACTTGCATCACCGCCAAAGTTCGGCCTTGAGTCGGTCTGACGGCCCCAATACTTAAAGGAATCCAGTCAATTTGATTTTTCATAATGCCGGTAATATTGCCGTGCATTTCTGGACTCGACCACACTTGACCCTCCGACCACAGGCTCAATTCCCGCAACTCTTGAACCTTCGGATGAGTATCGGGAACGCTGCCGTAAATCGGCAGTTCTAGAGGATTAAAGAACCTAACCTCTGCACCGAAATCCTCAATAATTCTCGCTGCTTCTTCCGCCAACAAGCGGCTGTAAGAACGCTCTCTTAACGAGCCGTATAAAAACAAAATTCTCGGTTTGTGCGTAAAAGTTGTCATGCTACTTTCAATTAAAGTCCCGAAATCCGTTAGATATTTCCCGATAAACTGCGACTGCTAATTGTGCCCCCCAAATCGGAGCAACCCAGTAAACCCAGTGGTGTTCCCAAATGCCGCCAACTAAAGCCGGGCCGAGAGACCGTGCCGGATTCATGCTCGCTCCGGTAATCGGCCCCATAAATGCAGCTTCTAACCCTACAGTTAAGCCAATTGCTATCCCGGCAAACCCGATGTGAGCGCGTCTGTCAAGTCCTGAACCGAGGATAACAAACATTAAGATAAAGGTCAAAACAGTTTCTAAAATTAGAGACTGCAACCAGTTACCGTTGAGAGGGATAGTTGCACCGAGATTTGCTACTTTTCCTAGGGTAATTAGCAGCACTTTAGAAGCTGCGATCGCACCCGCACACTGCCCTAAAACGTAAGGCAAAACTTTATATTTTGGGAAATAACCGCTCGCCCAAAACCCTAAAGTTACGGCCGGATTAAAGTGTGCGCCGCTGATGTGTCCTAGGGCGTAAATCATCGCAGTTACTACTGCACCAAATACAAAACTGATGCCTAAATGAGTTACGGAACCAGCGCTAGTTTTGTTAACCATCACCGCACCCGTGCCTGCAAAAACCAAAATAAATGTACCTAGAAATTCGGCGATCGCCTCTCGCCTGCAATCGGGCCGAGCACAAGCTAACCGATGAGCTGTTGCATCCATCGCTCTCAACTAATTGGTTCCATCCCATCATATCAATAAAACTTGATATGTCAATTCTCAAAAAAGCAATATCAGTATTTGAGTGATTAAGAAATGTTGATGGGTTAACCCGCGTCGGAACAGGGGCGCGCCGGCAGGATCTGGCTGAAGCGGCGGTATTCGGCGAGGTACTGTTCGAGGGCGACAAACTGAGCTAAATTGAGGCTGTAGTAAATCCAGCGGCCTTCTTGGCGGCTGCGGACTAAAGCTGCATCCCTCAAGGCTTTGAGGTGAAAAGAGAGTTTAGACTGAGGGACAGAAAGTCGATCGCACAAATCGCACACGCACAACTCCTGTTCCCGCAGCAACTCCAAAATCTGAAGCCGCAGGGGGTCAGAAAGAGCGTGAAAGCCAGCAGCGATCGATTTATCTGCAACAGGAGGCGCGATCGGAGAATTTTTAACCATAAATTACCCTTAAAATTTTATTCAAAAACTCCCCGCGCGATTTCTTTTTTTACCGTTAGATTCGATCTGGTTATCCTTTGATGGCAATCCCAAATCAACTGCGAACTCTTTCTCTTTTAGGACTAACGATTAATATCGTTTCCGGCGGGGTGGGCACGATCAAATCAAGGTCAATAATTCCCCCTTCCCCACTCCCCACTCCCCATCATAAGGAGTGTAACCGGAATTGATATAATTCTCTTACCGATGCAACACCCAGTAAGCGCAGCCGCTGATTGCCGCAGCAATTGGCAAGGTCAAAATCCATGATAGTAGAATCTGATAGAAAACGCGCACATTAGCTTTTTTTGAAATCAATCCTACACCAAAAATTGAACCTACCGAGACATGGGTAGTAGAAACTGGAAGTCCATAGCGACTGGCACCAATAACTAAAAATCCTGTCACTAAGTTTGCCACCAGCCCTTGACCTGTATTCATTGCTGTCAGCTTTTTGCTCATTGTTTAGGCAACTTTTTTAGCATTCAATAAACCGCCGATGGCCATTCCCAAAGCTACTGCTAAACTTCCCCACTGAACAGAGACTGCTTCACCGACTAACATCAGCGAAACAATTTTAGGAGTATCGTTCAATCCTCTGGCAAAACTGACGATTCCCGCGCTCATAAAATGGCAAACATCCACTAACTTTTGGCTGGGAATTTGTAAGAAATTTCCCAGGTACTTTTGCGTGCATTTATCTAGAGAATCGACCGCGACATCAGCGGTTGTGATGCACTTAAGTATGTTAGTTGCATCCGGTTGGGGAATGGGAATAATCTGTTGAGTTTTGCCAGCGCAAATACACCATTCTTTTTGGATTCCTAAATAAACTCGCAGGTAGCGAGACAGCCCATAAATTAAAGCTGCTAATGGAATCGCTATCATGGGACTCAGCAACAAAGGCATTAGAAAAGTGTTCTGCAATGCTGTAAAATTAACTTGAGTACCAATTGCGACTAAACCTGCACCGACAAGCGCACCTGTAAGACCGTGAGTTGTGGAAATAGGGAATCCAGTTAAGGTAGCAAGAATAACGGTTAAACCCGCAGCGATGGCGACTGCCAAATGAAAATCTGGGGCATTGGCGATATCGTCGGGAACTAGCCCTTTGCCCGAAAAGCTTTTTACCAGCGTTTCTGCTAAAAAAATAGAAAAGACTGAACCTGCAAAAGTTGTAATCGTGGCCCAACTAATTGCTGTTTTATAGTTCGTTGTCTGACTGCCAAACAGTGTCGCCACGCCTTTAAAATTATCATTAGCACCATTGCAGTATGCTAAAAAAAAGGTGGCGATAAATAGCGCAATAAGTAACATTCTCTTAGTCAGAATAAGTGTGGTTTATTTGAAAGAGTTTTTGGTCGGGGCCCCTACAGCACCGAATTTGATTGTATAGACACAGTTGCATCAAATAAAATAATTAAAATATTAATATTTTTTTTACGAGGCGAGCGATCGCGTCTTAATTTCGCGCCAGCAAAATGGGCGCGATATTGAACGATACTCTAATGAAGGATCGGCGCTCGCGGACGGTACACTCACCCCACCCATTCACTTAGGATTTTGTACCCTTGCTGGCACATCTGTCAGTCCCGCCTTCTGCATCAGTGAAATCACCCCTATAGATAGAATTCCCCCAATAATTGCCCCGACAACTATCAGGATAATAAAGACTTTTTGCAGAGTTTTTTTAGTGGCCGGGTGGTACTGTCTCGGCAATGCTTCACCTTGCTCGTCAACTTCTTGCTCCAAGGGGTCTAGCGGATTGGAGGGATTTGAGTTAAAAGGATTGGGCGCTTGATTCATGGCTAGTTTTGGTTAAAGGATATAAAGAACTATTTTAACTTGCGATTTGCCGTAGCAGCTTATATAATATATTCTGGTTTGACTCAATACTCTATAAATTTTATTAAGATTGCTAAAATAAGGATTAACCCGGTTTATTGAAGAAACCGGGTTTCTCAACATACTAAAAGTTATATGTCACGCTTCTGCTTTTGACAAACGATCGAGAGAAATTGTTGCCGCCTCAGATACTTGAGAATTGCTATCTTTTTCTAAGTATTTTAAAGCCGAAACGCTCTTAACACTCGGCAAATTGCCCAAAGCTTCAGCCAGCCTCTGGCGGATCAGCCAATCTTCCGACTGAGCAAAATTGAGGAGGCGATCGATCGCCCCAAGATCTTTAATTTCTCCCAAAGCCGAAATTGCCGCCTGCTGGATCACCACTTGCTCGCTGTCGAGAGCTTTCAGCAGCACCTCGCGGGCCCGGGCATCTTTGAGATTTCCCAGAGAAACAGCAGCACTGAAGCGCACCAGCCATTCCGTATCCTCGTAAAAAGCCCGCACCAAAGCATCAAAAGCTCTGATATCTTCCAGATAGCCCAAAGCACCCGCAGCGTCAGCGCGAATGCCGTAATCCGGGTCAGTTTCTAGCAATTTGACTAGAATGGGATAGCACTCTGCTGTGGGTTTGACCCCGAGAGCAAACACAGCCATCGATCGCACTTGCAAACTTTCGTCGTTCAACACCTTTTTAATCAAAGGCACCGCCTCTGCAGCAGGCACATTCCGCAAGTTGGCCAAAGCCACCATTCGATCGGCGGAATTTTCGCTTTCTAACTTGGCTGCAATTTGCTCTAAGCTTAGAGTTGTCATTATGGATAAATCTTGTAGTAAAACTTTACATTCGGGTTATTTTGATTATAGGGGAGTCTCAGGGGAAAAGCAGGCAGTAAAAACCGCCCTGCGTATTTGAGATGAGTAAGATTGCGGATTAGTGAGACGATGAATCTAAAAGTTCAGATTGCGTGGAAATAATCAATGAGAAAGTTTATTATTTAAATCCCAAGCACAGGCGAGGTGTTTCTGCCGTTCCCTAAGGCTTTGCCCGATAGTTAGCCGCCCTCTGACAACCTGCAATCCACTATGCCGTTTTACCACCCGCCCCTTTACTCCTCAGCCTTAGAACAAGCGATCGATCGCTACCCCCTCACTGCCGGGCCAGAAACTTCCTTAGCAGTGGCGATCGCCCTGATGAGTCAGTTGCAAAACAGTTGTCCCCTAGTCAAAACACCTTTACCCTCAGACCGGGGGGCGATGACCGAAACATCCGCGCCGGAAAAGGTGCGGGCCCGCTGCGTGTTCGTCGTGCAGAACCAGCAGACTATTACCACAGGCAACTTATCCGACAACCACAGCCGCGGACTGTTAATCGGCATATTAACTCCCGCCGACCTAGTGAGGCTGATAGCTTCTGGCACAATAGACAGCCAGCACAAAGTAGCCCTGCACAAAATACCAATTTCCGAAGTGATGTCCCCGGTGTCGGTCTCCCTCACAGAATCCGATGACCAAGACGTGTTTACCGCCTTATCCTTATTTCGCCAGCACAAGATTCGCTATTTGCCGATCGTCAATCAATTTCGCCACTTGGTAGGAGTGCTGACGCGGGAAAGAATTCGCCAAGTATTGCAGCCTTCAAACATTCTTAAATTGCGGCGGGTAGCAGAATTAATGACTACGCCAATTACAGCGCCTCACACCGCCTCGCTGCTGACTATAACCGAACTGATGTCAGAGCATCAGGTCAGTTGCGTAGTGATTACAAAAAACAAAGAATTAACAATGGAGAAGCCCAAAGATGACTATACCTCCATTTTTCACTATTCCTTTCACCAACCCCTGGGAATTATTACCGAATATGACATTGTGCAGGCACAGTTTCTCGAACTAAATTTCAAGCAAACCCCAGCTCAAAAAGTCATGAGAACTCCCCTGCAATTTCTTCAACCTTCCGATTCCCTATGGACGGCGCACAAAGAAATGCAGCAGCAACAAGTGCAGCGGTTGGTCGTGTGCGGGGGGCGCGGAGAACTGTTGGGAATTATTACTCAGACCAGCTTGCTCAGAGTCCTCGACCCCACCGAAATGTACCGAGTTGTCAAACAGTTGCAGCAGTCGGTTTATCAATTGCAAGCCGAAAAAGTGGAACTGTTGCAAAGTCGCAATGCCAAACTGGAACAGCAGGTGCGGGAACGGACTGCAAAACTCCACGAACAATTGCAGCGCGATCGGCTGTTAACTCACATTTCCTTGCGGATTCACCAATCCTTAAACCTCGAAGAAATTCTCAACGCCAGCGTCGATGAAGTCCGCCAAGTTTTGCAAGCTGACCGAGTAGCAATCCTGCATTTAGAGTCCAGCAATTACGGCATTGTAGTCGCAGAATCCGTTGCCGAAAATTGGCCTTCAATCTTGGGAGAAATCATGCCGGATAATATTTGGCAAGAATCTGCTTCGGTGGTCGAACAGGAAATTTATGCGGTTCCGGATCTCGACCAAGCCTGTTTGAGCGCCGAAAAATATGCCCGGTTCCAGCAAGCGCAAATCAAAGCTTATTTGATTGTACCAATTTTGCAAGACGGCAATTTGTGGGGGATGATGTGTGTCCATCAGTGTTCCCAATCCCGTCAGTGGCAGCCTTCGGAAGTGGATTTGCTGCTGCAACTGGCAACTCAAATCGCGATCGCCATTCAGCAAGCCCAACTCTATCAGCAAGTCCAAAATCTCAACACCGACCTCGAACGCCAAGTCCAAGAACGCACCGCCGAATTGCAGCAAAAAGTTCACGAACTCCAGCATTTAAACGTCCTCAAAGATGAATTTCTCAGCACCGTTTCTCACGAACTGCGGACGCCTTTAGCTAATATAAAAATGGCTATTCATATGCTGAGAATTTCTCCCACACCCGATCGACGCCAGATTTATCTAGAAATTTTAGAAACAGAATGTACTAGAGAAACAGATTTGATTAATGCTTTGCTAGATTTGCAGCGGCTCGAAGCGGCAACTTGTCCGATCGACCTCGAACCAGTAAACTTAGAAGTCTGGCTGCCTACTATTATCGACCCGTTTTACACCCGGGCCCACGACCGCCACCAGGATTTGCGAGTAGAGTGCGATCGGCACCTCCCCACGATCAGTTCCAACCGCGCTAGTTTGGGACGAATTTTAGCCGAGCTCCTCAACAATGCCTGCAAATATACTGCCAATAACGGCGAAATTTTTCTGAAAGTTGAGTGCAAAAACGGAGACTGGGAACAAGACGGACAAAGGACAAATTCGCGACAAGCAAGTGCTGTGGCTTCAGAAATCCAATTTACACTCAGCAATCAATCGTCCATTTCCATAGAGGAATTGCCTCGAATTTTTGAGAAATTTTATCGAGTTCCCAACGCCGATCCTTGGAAACAAGGAGGTACAGGTTTGGGTTTAGCTTTGGTTCAAAAACTTGTCGAACAGTTGCAGGGAAAAATTGAGGTTGAAAGCAGGAATGGCTGGACTAATTTTACCGTCACATTTCCTACCAACCCTGATGGAAATTAGTCCGCAATCAATCAATTTTAGATTTTAAATTTGAGATTTGAGATTTTAGACTTCGACCTAAGACGTTCGCCGAGCCCTTAGTCAAGTCGCGCAAGCGTCGAACGATTTTAGATTTTCGATTTACTCCACAGACGAATCTAGGAGATTGAACAAAAGTCTAAAATTTTGGGAGTTCCATGACTCCTGTCGGGGGCTTGTATCCATTTTTGGGGGTCATCTTTGTGGGTCTCACTCTTTTTTAGGAGCTAGTTTGCGGATACCAGACGGTGCTGGTGCCAAATTCAAATATTCATTTTTATCTTCAACAACTGACGATCTAGATGGTGGATACTTCTTGCGTTTAGGGGCATGATTCGCAACTGTTCCCAAGCATGGTATGCCAAAATTTTCTAATTGACTGAAAACTTTTTTGACAACTGAAAGAGGAACCTGCTGAATTGCTACAACCATCAGTATTCCATCGGTGCGCGCCGCTAAAAAATTCGTATCTTTACTGTCCGCCAGCGGCGGCGTATCGTAGATAACTAAGTCAAATTGTGCCTGAAGTTCTTCCATTAAATACTGCATCTGAGATGATGCCAGGCGTCTGGCAGTACCAGAACCCGGGAGACCTGCAGTTAATACAAAAAGATTATCTGCTAGATGCGATCGTTGGATCATTTCATCGGGTTCGTTTTTATTGTCGAGCAAGTTGCTCAATCCCTTGACATTAGGCAGTTCCAACAGCAAGTGCAGGCTGGGCGAATGCAAATTCGCGTCTACTAACAGCACTCGCTGACCCGCCAGCGCTGCCACGTGAGCTAAGTTTAAAGCAACGGTAGATTTTCCTTCGCCAACTGTAGCCGAACCAATTGCCAAAGAGCTAATCGTTCGATTTGAAGAAAGAAAGCGGATATTAGTATAAAGAGAGTCAAAAGCTTCTATAAATTCCGCAGCATTTTTCTTATTACCCTCTTTTCCTTCAAGATAAGCATAGGCATTAGCAATAGAAGGCTGCAATTTTCTAGCATTTTTGTCAAGAGGAATTGCTCCCAATAAAGGCGCTTCCACCGCATCTTTAACGTCATCAGTACAGTAGAAAATATTGCGGAACTTTTCAATGAGTATAGCAGCTCCCAGACCCAAAACTAGCGCCCCAACAACTGCCATCATCAATTTGTTTTTAGCTTTCGATGCAACTGGCACGAGGTTGCCCTTAGCATCTCGCGGTATGCCTGGTTCAGAAATTATTTCCCAAGGTACTTGGCTTTGAGCTGCTTGGACGCGCAGAGTTTCCCGCTGGCTTAAAAGTTGATCGCGGGTGCGGGCGGCTACTTCTAATTGCTGTTGCAGTTCGTTGTAGCGGCGGGCTATGCTGGGGAATTCTGTTGCTTGTCGGTTTAAATTGTTTTTAGTTTGGCTGATTGCCTGAAGGCGAGCTTCTAAAACTTCAACTTGGTTAGCAGTATCAACCAATTGTTTAATCAAGCCTATGCGAATAGAATTTTGAAAATTCTGAACTTTAGAATTGGCTTGGGTGCCTACTAAATTTTGCCCCAAAATTCGATCTGTTTGCTGGTTGAGCAAAGCTACTAAATTTGCCCGCTTGCGCTCTAAAGCTTCCACTATAGGGTTAGCAGATTTAAAACGAGCTGTTTCTACAGCAATCTGACCTTCTACTTCCTTAACCTTGATCAGCAACTCTTTATATTGAGGTTCTTCGCTTAAAGCGGAAGCGGCAATAGCTTCATTTGGTGTAAAATCTAATTGTTTTTGCAAGTTAGCGTACAGCGTTTTCTGTTCTTGCAGTAGCCTTTGAGTTTCTAACTCTAAAGTTTCTACGGTACGAACTTGCTGGATTAATTGCGCGCCTTGTTCTTTAGGATCGGTAATCTTTTGCTGCTGCTGTATCACCTGTAACTCCGATTTCAGGTCGTTTACGCGCTTATTGAGTCCCGGAAGCTGGTCTTCAATAAATTTAACACCTTCACCAATCCGAGTCTTGCGTTCCTCAAGACTGTACTTTAAATATTTCTTTTTAGTTTCTTGTAAAACGAACTCAACTAACTTAGGATCGGTCCCCATGAAGCGAACTTCCAAAATTTTAGTGAGGGTCATCTCATTTTCTCCAATCCGCACAACCACTAAAAATTTTTTAAGAACTTCCTCGGTAACTTCTGGATATCGTTTTTGGACTTGTTTAACAATAGCCGACAGCATCTGAGGACTCTGGAGAATTTGAAGTTGAGTTGCGTAGTCCAAACTAAAAAAATCTCTATTAGGTACTCCTCCTCCCTCGCTGCGATTGGCTAGGGCAGAGGGGTCAGCAATTCTTGCCTCCGTTGTCACGGGTTCCACTAGCATCCGAAAATCGCCTTGATATGTTTTCTTGGCTCCCTTGATCTGATAAACAACTCCACCGCCTACTAGACCTATAATGCCAATAATGATTAAGGCTTGTCGCTGAAAAGTCCTCAACAACGGCTTTAGATTCAATCCTTTCTGAGGCTGCGCGCTTAACTCTTCTCCCTCGTCACCGGAAAATTGCTGCACCTGTCGGCTCTGGTTGCTAATGGGTACGATATGAGCGTCCTGTTCTCTTTCCATGTTGACCTCTTGGATATTTTGTGGGTACAATCAGCTTTCTTCTGCGAGCCTTCGGGTTGATACTTTTAGCATTGGCTTAAGGATATCACACGAAATTATTGGTTGGTCGAGCCCACTTCCTTCTAATAGTTCTCACTACTTTCACATAGTATACAAAAATAACTAAATCCCTATGCTATGCCGGTGGCAAAAGTTCTTTTACAACTGCTGGAGAGTTATATCAGACTGCATTTGGGTCGCAGTGTTGTGCTTGTATTTAGGGTTTCGGGGCGACGAAGCCAACTGTTTCAGGTGTTGCTCCGCTTCGAGACAGGGGGTTCAATAGCTTTACCAAACTTTTACAATTGACCGTCATACCTCAGCCGCTGCTGGCGCTGGTATTGGTTTGTCCTCTATGCCATTTTTCGGCTCAGAGTCAACGGCAGAAGCAGTTGTTAACTTAGGCGCTAACTGACCGACTAAAAAGTTTTGCATTTCCCATGTAGATATAATTGGGAGCATCTCAATGAAAGCAGCAAAGCTAGAAATTGGAGTTTTGAGGCTCTCTTGCTGCGAGGAAAGAGTCAGAAGTCAGGAGCCAGAAGAAGTGTTTTTACAAATATGAGATGCTCCCGGTATAATTAGCCACATTCAGCAGATTTTTGGAAACGGCAACTAATCTAATCAATTTCCGATAAAAATCTATTTCTTCTCTTAATTATAAAATTTTTGAGGATCTGGATGACTGATTAAGTATATACACTTACTGATTGTTATAATTATATCACAAACTACTCTCTCTAGTGCGCGACAGTGCCCGACAGACATAAAATTTAATAAGTTGTGTTCTCAAGCTCGATCGACATCTCGAACAACTCAAGCCTTCGGGGTTTTTCTACCGGGGCGGATGGCGCGGCGCGATTTATGTATATTCGTAAAAAAAAAACTAGGTTTCTGGGTTCCGGGGCTATTACTAAAACTATCGCTTTTATTCGCCCTCCGAGCAAGCTATAGCAATCCATTCGGGAAACGCGCGACGGGCTTTTTTTGGAATTAACCGATGCCATAAGAAGATGACACATTGTTAAAGAAAAAAAGACTTCGCACAGGATTGGAGGATTGCTATTGCTCCCGCTAGGATTAGCTCTTGGTAGTTGTTATTTTTCTATTTTACTAATTACCAACAACTCCTTATTAGCGATTATTGATGTTGTGCTTTTCTTTCTCGAAGTTTCAACAATATTTCTGCATGAACTTCGCGGGTTATGGGATAAAAATATGTAAGAATCATGCCAGCAATTAAAGCAATTGTGGGCAGCGGCCCGATCGCAACTCGAATCGCAAAGAGCGCAGAATCTGGCTGTACGGGTGCCGGCTGTCCGGGAACTGTAGATAGAAATCCAGCTCTTGCTAATGCTTGGCCTACCAACCACAAACCCCCTGCCAATCCGATTTTTTGCAGCAGTACCATAAACGAATAGAAAACGCCTTCGCGTCTTTCTCCTGTTTGCAGTTCGTCGAGTTCGATCACATCCGGTATCATCGACCAAGGTATTAGATAAGCCGTGGAAACTCCGACACCTGCCATGACTGCTAATAAGTACATCTGCAATACTTGTCCTGGTTGCAGAAAAAACAGTCCAGCTTGGGCAATAATCCACAAACTCATGCCCATAAAATATACGGCTTTTTTGCCGTATCTCTCGCTGACTTGACTCCAAACAAATAGCATGATTAGTGCAGTGCCTTGAACTGCGATCGCCACCAAGCTAAAAACGTACTGGGGCTGTTGCATCCAGTTAACAACAAAGTAGGGAATAATAGTAGCAGTCAACTGCACTCCCAGCCAAGAAAAAAGATAAATTCCAATTACGTACAAAAAAGGGCGATTGCTAAAGGCAATCTGCAACTGTTCTTTCAGTGGCAAGGATGTAGAATTATCTAGTTCTGCGTTTTCTAATAGTTTGGCTGCGACGTGCTTGCGAGTTCCCAAAACGCACCAGTACAAAGGCAAGACAGAGATAACTGCACAGATTGCACCTAATACTAAATATTGTTGATTTGGGTCTTTTTCAAATACACGAAAGATAATTAGAGCTAAGATTAATGAAAAGATGCTGCCGCCAATGGAGAAAGCAAACCGAAAACTATTAAGGCTAGTGCGTTCGTTGTAGTCTTGAGTAAGTTCTGGAGTCAGGGCAGTGTAGGGAAGATTGACAGCCGTGTAGGCGGTGTTGAACAAAATGCCGATCGCAACATAGTACCAAAATAACACTGTGTGATCCGTGCTAGGTACAATCCACTGCAATAAGAAGAATATGCCGAAGGGAATGCCACCATATATTATCCAAGGATATCGGCGGCCCCAAGGGTGAGAAGTGCGATCGCTCAAAACCCCCACAATCGGGTCATTTATGGCATCCCAAACCTTGCCGATCACCAAAATATTGCTGGCTAAGTCGGCAGGTAAACCAGCGACATTGGTAAAGAAAACTAGGAGGTAAAATGCCAAAACATTAGCGGTAATTGCCGGGCCGAGGTCGCCGGCACCGTAAGCTAATTTTGTCGAGAAACTGAGTTTTTGTGTTGCGGGCTTTTTGGCGGCTGGTTGAGGGGGGGAAGTGTTGCTCATAAACTTTGATTTCGAGATTTTTTGGCAGTCACAGTCTTTCCAGTAGGAGTATAACTCACGCTACGCCCTAATACTAAGTTTTTTGTAGCGATCGGGACGATTGTGACAACTTGGTAATTGATAATTGAGAATTTGGAATTGATAGATTTGTAGGGGCGGGTTCACCAACAATAATCGCCCCAAAACAAACAATCTCAAAAACCAGCCCCCACCCAACTTTCCAAGCCAAATGTACGTTCAGATTTACGGTGGGGTGGGGGCTGGTTTATATGAATTGTCGGTCATTGTTATGTATGGTTTGTGAATCCGCCCCTACAACGTGGTGGTAATTCGAGCGATATCAATATACACAATACCCGTAGATACCGTAGGGTGCGCCGCCACAGATAATCTACTTTCCAAGCTCTAAAATCTAGCAGCTACGCACCATACCAGGGGCGGGTTGTACCCGAAATATCGATCGGTAGCTAAAGATATCGATCAACCCGCCGCCCACAGACTTAAGGAAACAGTTGCGAAATCTGAACTTCTATTTCGGGAAAGACCAGCATTGACAAAACATCATCTTCATTAAATACTGTTTCTTGTCGGTAGTTTGCCTCGCCCGGTTCGCGAAAAACATAAACTTGCCGCGTGTTAACATCAAGTATCCAATAATCAGTAATTCCCGCCTTAGCATAAGCCGTTGCTTTCCGCTTGCGGTCTGTTTCTAAAGTCGTGTCAGCTATTTCTATTAATAAGAAAATATTGTCTGGTGCGGGATGACAATCTTGGTACAGCCGAGGGTCAATTTGCACGCTCAGCAATATCCGGTTCTGGTTCTGAATTTATACTTAGAGTAACCGGGTCTTGGATGCGAATTAAAGCAAGTCCTGCCAGCAGATTTCTGAGATAGTCGGCTGCACAGAGGTTAGTTGCTGCGTGGGGAGGATTTTTTGCACTGCTTGAAATAATTTGCCCGTCAATTAATTCGACTCGTTCATCGGGATTGAGAATGCCTGTTTCGGTCATGCGGCGGTATTCGTCTACAGTCCACAAGCGTAAATCTGTTACAGTCATTGCACAATTTCTTTTGGCGATATTATCTATTATCCTAAAGGCCGAAACCGTTTTTTTATCAAAATACTGGATAATAGACTTTAACAATGGTAAAAAACCCGGTTTCTTTGGTATAGTCCGGGACTACTTTAAATCCAAAATCCCCAATCTAAAATCTAAAATCTAAAATCTAAAATCTAAAATTGTTAGGTCAGCAATCTAGATTTAGCTGTAATTGCTCCCACACACCACAAAATGGCATTGACAATTTCCGATCGCTGAATATCTTCTGCGTCTAAAAAACTTGCAAACTCTTCCTCAATATTCAAATGGTCTGCAAAATCATAAAGTATGCGCTTGTATTCAGTTGGCATCGGTATTAAAGTAGCTTTCACTAAATCGAAAAGTGCGTTCAAACAGTTGAGGATAGTAGCTGATTCGTCAAAATCTTCGGCATCGAGCAAGTACAGCGTTTCTGCAATGTCGCAAATAGCGTCTATTTGTGTGGGTGGCTTTCCCAGTTCGCTGACATCGATATTGCACAATTGGAGAGCGTTAATCGCTAGTTCTGGACGGGTAAAAAATACAAGTTGACCGCCGGCTACTAAGGGCGGCTCTTGTTCTCCATAGACAATTAGAGTATATAGATTTGGTATTTCGGTGCTGGGGTCGATCCGGAAACCGAACAGCCACAACAATTTTTCTGTATTTGGGTTCGCTGTTTGCAGTGTTGTTGGGAAAATTTTGGGTTCTGACATGAATTTTTCATCCCTATAATACGCTCTTAAACTCGGTTGATAGGCAAGTTTTTGGTGTTATAAATCTCGAGACGAGCCGGATTAATAAGGCAAGAGTGCGTCATCTTTTTCCTGTAAATTTTGCTGGATTATGTCGCAGCATTCGGCAACAGTTGCTCTATTTTCCATTGCTGCTACTAGGGCTTCGTAAGCTGATTTGTGGCTTTCTAGCAGGTTTTTGGCTCGCAGCAAACCCCAGTTTTGTTTGAGTTGAATCTCGGAACTGGGACGGCGCAGTTGTGTTAAAATTGCACTAATTTTTGTGCGGTCTTCTGCTCCTCCTTCTGCACTGCCGTAAACAAATTTTTCGGCGACTATTCCGGCCATCCACACGGTGCAGTATTGGTCTAAAAGTTGGGCGGAAAGAGTGCCATTTTGGAGTTGGGATGCTAATTGTTCGTCTTCAAATCGGACGCCGCCTTGGGCGGTTTGGCCTTGTTTAAAGGCTTCCCAAGCGTTGAGGGCGTAGCTGGTTACGGGAATTCCCAACAGGTACGCGACTAGGAAGTGTCCGGCTTCGTGGTGAAGGATACGATCGCGCTTTTCTTTGGAAGTTCCCCCCAGCCAATCTAATAAAATAGTACCGCCTTGACCTTGCCACTGGAAACTGTCAAGGGTGGCTAGCCCCAACAGGCAAAAAGTGGCGATCGCAGGTACGGCTTCGGGCAAGTTGAATAGGGGCCCCAACAATATTGAAACGGTGATGGCAAAGATAGAAATAGCGATAATATTCAAAGAAGTGTCTTTCATAATGGCGAATGGGTAACTGGGAATTGGTAATGGGTAATTTGTAATAGGGAATTGGTAATGGGAATGGGTTTTAGAGGTAAACTCAGGTACGATCGCGCGATCGGTTTGGCAGCGTCGGGTCGATCGCACGACCTGGGACTTCCGGCAAAAACACCACCTTCCAGTTTGACTGAAAATTGTCCCTCTGAAGCCACCGATATTAAAAAGATATTAAAATAAATCAAAGTCCAGTAAAAGTGTTAGTGGAATCATTCATGTCAGTTTTGGCAGCGATCGCAGTTTTAGGTATCTTGATTGTCGTTCACGAACTCGGCCACTTCCTGGCGGCGAGACTTCAACACATCCACGTCAACCGCTTCTCCATCGGTTTCGGGCCCATCCTGTGGAAGTACCAAGGCCCGGAAACTGAATACGCCCTCCGCGCCTTTCCCCTGGGAGGTTTCGTGGGTTTCCCGGACGACGATCCCGACAGTACAATTCCCCCAAATGACCCGAATTTGCTCAAAAATCGCCCCGTGCTCGATCGGGCGATCGTCATTAGTGCAGGGGTAATTGCCAACTTAATTTTTGCTTATTTCCTGCTGGTAGTGCAATTGAGCACTGTCGGCGCTGCACAAATGAACTACCTACCGGGAGTTAAAGTCCCCGAAGTCGCCGCCGAAGTCAGTTCGGCCGCGAAACAAGCGGGAATTCGATCGGGCGACGTTGTTCTGTCTGTTGACGGCAAGGAATTGGGCGCTTCCGGCGAAGCAATCAAATTATTGGTCACAGCAATCCAAGATCATCCCAACCAACCCCTAGCTTTGGAAATTCAGCGCCAAGAACAAAAATTTGTGGTGACTGTAATTCCTGAAGAGTCGCCCGACGGCAAAGGTCGCATTGGCGTGCAGCTAACTTCTAACGGCACTGTGGTGCGGCAGAGGGCCCCAATTGTAGAGGCGTTTAGCAAGGCCGCTACAGAATTTGAGCGGATTGTGGTGCTGACGGTTCAAGGTTTTGGGCAGTTATTTAGCAATTTCAGCCAAACTGCCGACAAGTTGTCCGGGCCTGTGGCGATTGTGGCGATTGGTGCAGGTATTGCCAAATCGGATGCTGCGAGTTTGTTTCAGTATGCTGTGCTAATTAGCATCAATTTGGCTGTGATTAATATCTTGCCTTTACCTGCTTTAGATGGCGGCCAGCTAGCTTTTCTGTTCATAGAAGGACTGCGGGGCAAGCCTCTGCCGAACCGCATTCAGGAAAATTTTATGCAGACTGGTTTGGTGTTGTTGCTGGGTTTGGGAGTTTTCTTGATTATTCGCGATACTGCTAATTTGGCTGGGTTTGATTTGCGAAATTTCATGCAATAGTAAATGAAGGAACAAGGAAGAAGGAAGAAGGAATAAGGAAGAATTATGTCTAGTTTTCCGTTTTCATATTTTCCTATTTTTCCCTCTTCTTTTTTCCTACGCCAGCGAGGTATAGCCTCTGGTTATGGGTTCCCCGGTCCTGCCTGGGAAGCAGTTAAAAACCAATAATAAATGACTAATGACTACTGATATCTAGTCCGATCGATTGACCGTAATATCCCGGCCGGGCGGGTTTTTGAGATTGGAGATTGTTGGCAGATATTGGCAGGTTTACCCGCCCCTACCAGATTTCGGGCGAAGCGAAGCGGAGGGAATCGACCGGACATAATATGATTACTGACTAATGACTAATGACTGCTGACTAATGATTAAAAAGTTAAGTTTAAAACAACGATCGCTCGAAATTCTGATTCGCCTCAAACGCCTCTATCCAGAAGCTCCTTGTACTCTCAACTACGAAACTCCCGTGCAGTTGCTGGTGGCGACGATTCTTTCGGCTCAGTGTACGGACGATCGAGTAAATTTGGTAACGCCGGCTTTGTTTAAGCGTTTCCCCGATGCGGTGGCTTTGGCAAATGCTGATATAGAAGAACTCGAAAGTCTCGTGCGATCGACTGGTTTCTACCGGAATAAGTCTAAAAATATTAAAGGTGCTTGTCAGGCGATCGTCAATAAATTTAACAATCAAGTGCCGCAGCGGATGGAACTGCTGCTAGAATTGCCCGGAGTTGCCCGCAAAACTGCTAATGTCGTTCTCGCCCACGCTTTTGGTATTAATATGGGCGTGACCGTAGACACTCACGTCAAACGTTTGAGTCAGCGGTTGGGATTGACCGAACATACCGATCCTACAAGGATCGAGCGGGATTTGATGATATTGTTGCCGCAGCCGGATTGGGAAAATTGGTCGATTCGGTTGGTTTATCACGGCAGGGCAGTTTGTAATGCGAGAAATCCGGCTTGCAATATTTGCAAACTTGCAGATTTGTGCCCTTCTGCTAATAGTTAGGTGTTGCACCAAGGTTAAGTACAGGCAAGATGCCTGTTGCTAAAAATGTTGAGTGATTGTGGAACAGGCAAGATGCCTGTTGCTAAAAATGTTGAGTGATTGTGGAACAGGCAAGATGCCTGTTGCTAAAAATGTTGAGCTATTGTGGAACAGGCAAGATGCCTGTTGCTAAAAATGTTGAGTGATTGTGGAACAGGCATCTTGCCTGTTGCTAAAAATGTTGAGCTATTGTGGAACAGGCATCTTGCCTGTTGCTAAAAATGTTGAGTGATTGTGGAACAGGCATCTTGCCTGTTGCTAAAAATGTTGAGTGATTGTGGAACAGGCATCTTGCCTGTTGCTAAAAATGTTGAGCTATTGTGGAACAGGCATCTTGCCTGTTGCTAAAAATGTTGAGTGATTGTGGAACAGGCATCTTGCCTGTTGCTAAAAATGTTGAGCTATTGTGGAACAGGCATCTTGCCTGTTGCTAAAAATGTTGAGTGATTGTGGAACAGGCATCTTGCCTGTTGCTAAAAATGTTGAGTGATTGTGGAACAGGCATCTTGCCTGTTGCTAAAAATGTTGAGTGATTGTGGAACAGGCATCTTGCCTGTTGCTAAAAATGTTGAGTGATTGTGGAACAGGCATCTTGCCTGTTGCTAAAAATCTTGTTGACAAAAGAAATAATTCAAATAAAAGCGATCCGAAATCACCAAAATATAGTACAATAGTAGATTGTGATTAATCTAAGGATATCAACAGATTATGGCTAAAAAGAGCATGGTCGAGCGCGAGAAAAAGCGCCAGAGACTCGTAGACAAGTACGCCGACAAGCGGGAAGACCTGAAAGAGCAGTTTGACCAAGCTAGCAATCAGATGGACAAAATGGCGATTCACCGCCAACTGCAACAGCTACCCCGCAGCAGTTCGCGGACTCGCTTGCGGAACCGCTGCTGGGCAACTGGACGGCCCAGAGGTTACTATCGTGACTTCGGACTGTCTCGCAACATGATGCGAGAAATGGCTCACGAAGGTCTTTTGCCCGGTGTTGTGAAGTCTAGCTGGTAGCACGAAGGAAGAAGGAAGTTCGGCAACGGATTCTGTAACGGATGTAACGGATGTAACGGATGTAACGGATGTAACGGATGTCAGGAAGAAGGAAGAAGGAAGAAAAAAACTCACAATTAATCGGCAGGATTAGGTTTGGGGTTGATTTTTGTTTCAGACTTATGAGTTAAATTTTCCTCCTTCTTGCTTCACTGACCGCAGCATTTATCGATGCCGAGACTTTCGAGTAACAAGTCGCTGACGGCATTGGCGATCGCAAATTCGCCGTAGAAGCTTTTAGAAAAATCATAAGCCTGCATTTCGGTGACGATCGCAATTACGAGGCTGCCCACGTCATTTTCGCCTTCCATGCGCTGGCGGACATAGATTTGGGCAGCTCTTTTAGCTATTTGCTGGTTGGCTGCTTCTGGGATAAACTCGGAATCTAGCCATGCCAGCAGCGTTTCTTGGAGCCATTGGCCTTCTTGTTCGGGGTTTTTGGCGGGCGGTAAGGTAATAGGTTCGATGGTTTCAGACATGATTATTCCTAATTGCTAATGTTGACTTTGAAAAGTTAACTGAGAAATGACAACTGATAAATATATGCAATATGATATACCGACAATTATACAAGGATACGCGCAAGGCTATTTCTTGATGGCAAATGACGGGGAGGAAAGTTTGGGGTGGTATTCGAGCCGTCAGCGGGCGCTGATTCCCCTGGATGAAAGATTTACCTATCCGAAATCCCTGCGCCGCCAACTCAATCAAAATCGGTTTTCGGTGGCTGTGAACCGCGATTTTGGGGCGGTGGTTGAGGGTTGTGCCGATCGCGAAACGACTTGGATTTCTAAGCAGCTCAAGCAGATTTACTGGGGTTTGTATGAGGCCGGTTGGGCTTACAGCTTCGAGACTTGGTGCGGGGACGAATTGGCGGGCGGTATTCTCGGATTGTCGATCGGCGGTGCGTTTATTGGGGAGTCGATGTTTTACCGAATTCCCGAGGGTTCTAAGGTGGCGATGGTGAAGTTGGTGGAGAGATTGCGCGATCGATCTTATCTACTTTTCGACGCTCAAATGAACAATCCGCACTTGGAAAGATTCGGAGCTTATACTGTTAAGGAAAAACTGTACAACACTCTTTTACAAGCAGCTTTGAAGCGCCGCTGCTCGCTATTTTAAATATTTCGTTACTAGATATTTTGTTGCGGTTTCCGGCGCGGGTAGCTGCTTCAAACAATAGTATAATTAAGCTGAGATACTTCTCGGAGACAACCGCTATGCAACTCTCAACCGAAGAAATCATTTATCCCTCCAGCGACGGTCAACCGATGGCAGATAGCACAATTCAATACAAATTAATTGTCACAATCAAAGAAGGTTGCGAGTCACTGTTCAAAGATGACCAAAACGTGTTTATAGCCGCCGATTTACTGTGGTATCCAGTTGAAGGTAGACCAGATATTTCTCAAGCGCCCGATGTAATGGTGGTATTTGGGAGGCCAAAGGGCGATCGGCGTTCCTATATACAACATCGAGAGGAAAATCTTGCTCCTCAAGTCGTGTTTGAGATTCGCTCCCACAACGACAGCCAAACCAAAATGAATAAGAAACTTTCATTTTACCAGCGTCATGGAGTTGAGGAGTATTACCTTTACGATCCCGAAACAAATGAATTAGAAGGCTGGCAAAGACTTGAGGGAATCTTAGAAGTAATTGAACCGATGGAGGGCTGGAGAAGTCCAAGATTGGGAGTGCGGTTTGAGTTGGAATCGGAAGGTTTAGAAATTTATCGACCTGATGGACAAAAGTTTCTTTCCTATTCCGAATTAGATGAACAGCGAGAATTAGAGCGACGGCGGGCAGAACAACAATTTCAGCGTGCAGAACAACAATTTCAGCGTGCAGAAGAAGCCTCGCAGCGGGCAGAAGAAGCCTCGCAGCGGGCCGAACAAGAAGCTCAAAAAGCCGAACGTTTAGCCGCCAAACTGCGCGAATTGAACATCGATCCTGACAGCATCTAAGCTCGAACTAGGAGAATAAACCCGGTTTGTCAAAGAAATCGGGTTTCTGGGGATTGCAGTTATTTACTTTTTTCAGGGCGAACGGGGATATTTGGTCGATCGCCCCCCAGCTAAAATCACCTATACTACAATGTATAATACATAGAGTGGAGCCAAAATCCTTGGAGCTCAGAAAAATCCGAATCGAGGCCCCTTGAATGTGCCAAAATGTTCAAGCAAACATTAGTAAATCCTACACGGAGTAATTGTTGTGGATTCCAGATATAACCCCCAATCCATAGAAGAAAAATGGCAGCAGGCATGGGCTGAGCAAAACTTAGACCAGATGCCAGAAGATACGCAAAAGCCTAAATTTTATGCCTTATCCATGTTCCCCTATCCGTCGGGAAACCTGCACATGGGGCACGTCCGCAACTACACAATCATCGATGTAATTGCCAGACTCAAGCGAATGCAAGGCTATCGGGTATTGAATCCGATGGGATGGGACGCTTTTGGTTTGCCCGCAGAAAATGCAGCCATCGAGCGAGGAATTCCCCCCGCACAATGGACTTATCAAAACATTGCCCAAATGAAAGGCTTATTTCGCCGGCTGGGTATTTC
This sequence comes from Oscillatoria nigro-viridis PCC 7112, assembly GCF_000317475.1. Lineage (NCBI taxonomy): Bacteria > Bacillati > Cyanobacteriota > Cyanophyceae > Oscillatoriales > Oscillatoriaceae > Phormidium > Phormidium nigroviride. The sequence continues at coordinate 1,386,317 of NC_019729.1, read as the reverse complement.
TTTCGACTGGACAAAAGAAGTTACAACTTGTTCTCCCGATTATTATCGGTGGACTCAATGGATTTTCTTGCAATTTTTAGAAGCTGGATTAGCATATCAAAAAGAAGCCGCAGTTAATTGGGACCCGATCGACCAAACAGTCTTAGCAAACGAACAAGTAGATAACGAAGGTCGTTCCTGGCGTTCCGGTGCCAAAGTCGAGCGCAAATTATTGCGGCAGTGGTTCCTCAAAATTACCGATTATGCCGAACAGTTATTAAACGACTTAGACAAATTGCCCGATTGGCCTGAAAGAGTCAAATTAATGCAAGCCAACTGGATCGGCAAATCAGTCGGTGCTTACTTGGAATTTCCGATTGTCGGCATGGATGAAAAAATCGCCGTTTTCACCACACGTCCCGATACAGTTTACGGCGTCAGTTACCTTGTTTTAGCGCCGGAACATCCACTAACTCAGCGCGTGACAACCGAAGACAGAAAAGCCGCCGTAGAAACCTTCATCAAAGAAGTGGCAGCCCAAAGCGAGATCGATCGCACAGCCGAAGACAAACCAAAGCGCGGCATCCCCACAGGCGGCAAAGCAATCAATCCTTTCAACGGTGAAGAAATTCCCATTTGGATCGCCGATTATGTGCTGTACGAATACGGCACCGGCGCAGTTATGGGAGTACCAGCCCACGACACGCGAGATTTCAAATTTGCCAATCAATATCAACTGCCAATTAAAGTAGTAATTGTGGATGATGATGAGATTCCGCTGACCGAAGCTTACACAGAAGCAGGAATTATGATTAATTCCGAAAGCTTCAACGGCATGGATTCAATTAAAGGCAAAGCAGCGATTATTCACCATGCCGAAAATGCAGGTTATGGCAAAGCCCGAATCCAATACCGCTTGAGAGATTGGTTAATTTCTAGACAGCGTTATTGGGGCGCTCCGATTCCCGTAATTCACTGTCCCAACTGCGGCACAGTACCCGTACCTCAATCAGATTTGCCCGTATTGTTGCCGGAAAATGTAGAATTTACTGGCAAAGGTTCGCCCTTGGCAAAGATGGAAGAATGGGTAAACGTTCCTTGTCCGAGTTGCGGCACTCCGGCGAAGCGGGAAACAGATACGATGGATACTTTTATCGATTCTTCGTGGTATTTCTTGCGCTATCCCGATGCTCAAAATCAACAGCAAGTCTTCGACAGTGCGAAAACAAATGATTGGATGCCGGTAGACCAATATGTCGGCGGCATCGAACACGCCATCTTGCACTTACTGTATTCGCGGTTCTTTACGAAGGTTTTGCGCGATCGGGGTTTGATCGATTGCGACGAACCATTTAAACGCCTGTTAACTCAAGGCATGGTACAAGCAATGGCCTACAAAAATCCTGTTACTGGCAAATACGTTCCCCCAGCAGATATAGACCCCGCAAATCCAAAAGATCCTCAAACTGGCGAAGTTTTGGAAGTCTTTTACGAGAAGATGTCCAAATCAAAATATAATGGCGTTGACCCCTTGGAAGTTATGGGCAAATATGGGGTAGATACGGCGCGGATGTTTATTTTATTCAAAGCACCGCCCGAGAAGGATTTGGAGTGGGACGACGCCGATGTGGAAGGGCAATTTCGCTTTTTAAATCGCGTTTGGCGCTTGGTAACAGAGTTTTGTGGGGCAGGCATCTTGCCTGCTACCGAAGTACCGGGGACGGGCGGGACGCCCATCCCACAATTAAATAGTCCCGACAATTTGGAAAGCCAGAATTTGAGCAAAATTGAGAAGGATTTGCGGCGGGCAATTCACACTGCAATTAAGGAAGTTAGCGACGATTTGGAGGGTGATTATCAGTTCAATACTGCTGTTTCTGAAATGATGAAACTCAGCAATGCTTTGAATGATGCCAAATGTAAAAATTCGCCAATTTATGCAGAAGGAATTAACACTTTGATTCGCTTGTTAGCGCCTTTTGCGCCGCATATTGCTGATGAATTGTGGCACAATACTGGTAACAGTGAATCGGTACACGTGCAAACTTGGCCGACTGTCGATCCATCTGCATTAGTTACCGATGAAATTACGCTGGTAATTCAAGTTATGGGCAAGACTCGCGGCACAATTCAAGTGCCTTCAGGTGCTGATAAAGCTGCTTTGGAAAAGTTTGCTCGCGAGTCGGAATTGGCCAAGCGTCACCTGGAAGGTAAGGAGATTAAAAAGGTAATTGTGGTGCCTGGAAAGTTGGTTAATTTCGTGGTAGCTTGAGGAGTGTAAAAGTCGCTACCTGTAGGCAACGTATCGCTTCTCCACAAACACAACCTAATCTCCTTTAAAAAAAATATAGGGCAACTATTATTTACTGTGAGAGTAGACAAGTTGCCCTTTTTTAACTAACTTTAAGGGAATTTTAGGATTGTTTAGGGGCTCGTTTCTTAGCCTCACCTTTTCTTCCCATTCTTTAAATTTAGGTTCCAGCATTTCAGGTGTAAGTTTATAAATCTCTTTGAGAGTTATGCCTTCATACAGTCCAATATACCAAGCTTCTACTCTGCGATACTTTTCAAGTATAATTTCATTCAAATGATGGTGAGTAGTGACCCCACCACTTCTATTGAGAGCAATATTTATTGTTTTAAGTTCGTATTCTTTTCCTTCAGCATCAATAGCATCGTTTCCTTCACGTCCAGGTGATATCCGCAGCCCTAAAAGGATTAATAACTGTAAAGTCTTTCCCCCGTTATCTTGAAAAATATCCGCAATACCATATTCACTCGCCAGATTTTGCAATTCTTGGATGCTTTTCATAGCATTTTCTAGCCGTTTAGCATCTGAAATGCGTTCTGCTTCCGTGGTAACAGCCTCTTCAACAGGCTCTACAACTGACGGAGAAACAGGTTCAGCTATCAGGGTGCTAATGAGAGCTGTACTCTCGCCGCTTTGGCTAAAACTGATTAAATAAGTAGCGGGTACATCGAGCGCTTCAGCTAGAGCGAAAATGACTTCAAAGGATGGCGATCTTTCACCGCGTTCCAATAAGCTGATATAGTCAGTAGTCTTGTCTATGAGTTCTGCTAACTCGTCCTGTGTCATCCTTTTTTCTCTGCGTAACTGACTTACCTTGGCCGCAAATTGTTGTCTGGCTTCTTTGTAATTCATACCCCTCACAATTGATAAAAACGAACTGAAAGTTCGCTTTGTGAATGGTACGAAGAATTTATACACTATACAACGTACTGAAAGTACGGATTTAGTAAAACTGAAAGTACGGATTTAGATATAATGACAGTAGGCTGTGTCTGTTGTACCTTAAACTAATATAAATTAAGCATGAGTAACATTTTGCCCGCCCCAATTTACACCACCCAATACGGTCAATCTTATTTGGGAGATTCTCTTCATCTCCTGAATAGTCTGGCTAGCAATTCTGTAGATTTGGTGATTACATCCCCTCCTTTTGCATTGCAACGCCAAAAGAGTTATGGAAATGAAGATCAAGATTTATATGTTGATTGGCTGCTGGGCTTTGCTCCTGAAATTAAAAGAGTTCTCAAGGATACTGGAAGTTTTGTTATAGACCTTGGAGGTGCTTATCAAAAAGGAATACCTGTACGATCGCTGTATAATTACCGCGTGCTTATTAGGTTATGCGACGAGTATCGATTTAAACTTGCTCAAGAGTTTTTCTGGTTTAATCCTTCCAAACTTCCATCTCCTATAGAGTGGGTGAATAAAAAGAAAATCCGGGCTAAAGATTCTGTGAATACTGTTTGGTGGCTTTCCAAAACGAATCAGCCTCAAGCGAATATTACTAAAGTCAAAGTAGAGTATTCTGAGAGAATGAAAAAACTTTTGAAAAATGCTGAGGAATTTTACACGCCCAAAGAACGCCCTTCCGGTCACAATATTAGCGATCGATTTTCCAAAGATAATGGAGGTGCTATTCCATCTAATTTGCTAGAAATTTCTAATTCGGAAAGTAATTCTCAATACTTGCGTTGGTGCAAAGAGTTTAATGTTAAGGCGCATCCGGCACGTTTTCCCCAAAAATTACCGTCATTTTTTATAAATTTTCTTACTGAACCGGGAGACTTGGTAGTAGATATTTTTTCTGGTTCTAATACTACGGGTTATGCAGCAGAACAATTATTAAGAAACTGGATAAGCTTTGAAAAAGAAAAACAATATGTTGCTGCATCAATATTTAGATTTTTGCCTCAAGAATCTTTTGGCGAAGCGGATACAATATACAACCAATTGTTAACTGAGGAAGCATCAGGATTGATTTTACCTCAAACTAGGCTACTTTTTGAAGTTAATAATTATTCTTTTTAATTGAATCAAACGGTCGAGTTTTTATTGGAGTTACCACAATGCTCGCAATACAAAATAGATACAGACATTGTTTGCAATTGCTATTTTTAATAGGAAAAATTTGGGCGATCGCCTACATTGCTTCCTGTATACTCTTGTTTTTTCTACAAACTCGTTTGATCTTTCAGCCAACACCTGCCATCGCCAAAACACCGGATGCTTTTAACATCCCTTACCAAGAAGTTTGGTTGCCAGTTAAAACTCGATCGCGCAAAATTGAAAAACTTCACGGTTGGTGGCTGCCCGCCGCAAATCGAGAATCATTAGGAAGTCTATTGTACCTGCACGGCAGGGGTTTGAACATCGGTGCTAATATCAATCAATCTTACCGCTTTCGGCAATTGGGTTTTTCGGTATTGCTGATTGATTACCGGGGCTACGGCCGCAGTCAAGGCAACTTTCCCAGCGAATATCGGATATATGAAGATGCGGAAACCGCTTATAATTATTTAGTGAAACAGCGGCAATTGTCACCCAGCGAAATCTTTTTGTACGGTCATTCAATGGGTGGTGCTGTTGCTGTGGAATTAGCGATCGCACATCCGCAAGCTGCGGGATTAATTGTTCAAAGTTCGTTCACTTCAATGCTGGATATGGTAGAACGCTACAGTATAATGCGGCTGTTTCCGGTGCGGCTGCTGCTGACACAAAAATTTGATTCTTTGGCTAAGGTTAAATTGCTGCGAATTCCGGTTTTGTTCGCCCACGGGACTGCTGACCCTTTGATTCCCAGTGGGATGAGTAAAAAGTTGTATGCTGCTTCTCCTGAACCTAAGAAAATTTTACTTGTTCCTAATGCTAAGCACAATAATGGAGATGTTTTTTTTAACAGTAGCGAATACAGTCAAACTATTGTTGATTTTGCCGATAATTATAGAATGAGATGAATGCAAATTACGCTCGATCTCTGTCAATTATTTGTACTTGATCTCCAAATTCTAGCTGCAAGACTGATTGAGCGCTGCCGCCATTAACTGCAATTTCTACCCAACCGTCAGAACCAGTTATGGCAATTAAATCGCCCGGTTCGCTGTCGCTGTAGGTTTTACCGCTGGGGATGCGAATTATATCAGAACTATTGCTAATTGTTACTGACCAATTGTTACCTGTAATGCAATTATTGGGGATATTAGTAATTAGATTGCCAAAGCGATCGACATATTGAATGCAGCCTGCTGCACCTGTGGCTGTAACGGCACAATTTGGTATCTCTAAGGCTACTAAACTTGCAGGGTCGATCGCATCTCCCAACTCTTCCAACAGCACCCCGTTCGCCAAGTGAGCGCCCGCTGCAGCGAAAATATCGCGACCGTGAAAAGTGCTGCTGGGTTGAGGTGTTCGCCAGTATTTGGGGTTGGTGAGTTCGACAGATGCGATCGCACTTTCCCGACTCAACACCCCGCTAAACAACCCGTTATCGGGCCCGACAAGAAAGCAATTAGCACATTTAATCGCAACAGGGCGTCTCTTGCTTCCCACCCCCGGATCGACGACAGCAATATGTACGGTTTCCGGCGGAAAATAAGCAAAAGCAGTCATCAAACAAAACCTCGCCGCTGCAATATTTTGAGATGGTATTTGGTGCGTAATGTCAATGACTTTTAACTGCGGGTTAATTTGGGCGATCGCACCTTTCATCACTCCTGCATAAACATCACTTAATCCAAAATCCGTCAGTAGAGTTATAATTCTATTTTTAGACATATATGCAAAGGTAAAAATATGGTATCACAATGGGAAAACTTTCTGCAAAACTTGGGAGAATGGCACGGTTCCTTTACCCAGTTATCGGCGCGAGGAGAGGTACTTCAAGATACTCCTAGCATTATTTCTCTCGAAGGTTTGAATGACAACAAAACCGTGCGATTGAAACTCCGTCGGTTTTCCCCAAATCCCAGCGGTGTCGGCGAACCCAAAGTGAGCGAACTTGTTCGAGAATATCAGGGTTTGGGACGAGATATCTTGTTTTTTGAGAATGGAGCTTTTTGTCAGGGAACTATTCAACTAGCGCCTTATTCTGAGTGCGGTGCCGAGTTTGGTTTTATCTACAATTATCGCCGGTTGCGCTTCGTTCAGCTCTACAATACCGGCGGCAATTTATCAAATCTTACCTTAATTCGGGAAAAGCAGCTTGATAAAAATGTCCCCGAACGTCCGCCTTTAACAGTTGACGATTTGCTGGGAGAGTGGCAGGGCGAGGCCGTGACAATGTATCCAGATTCGCGTTCTCCTGACTTTTATTCTACCAAGATGCAATTGCATTTAGAAAGTAGGGATCGCCTAGTGCAGAAAATTACTTTTGGCAGTAATGCTACTGTTATCACTTCTAGCGCCACCATAGACGGTTCAGTTCTGCACTTTAACGAAGGTGCTTCGCCGGTGCAAGTTGTGCTGGTTCCTGACGGCGGTTCTTGCACTTTACCTGTCAAGATTGAATCCAGAAAACCTATATTTTTCGAGGCCGGTTGGTTGGTAGAACCTGACTTGCGGTTTCGGATGATTCGCAGCTACAATGAGCGGGGTGAATGGGTAAGTTTAACTTTAGTTACTGAACGCAAAGTTAGTCCTTAATTTTGTAGGGGCGGGTTCACCAACAATTTTTAATTCCATCCCAAATATTAATAAACCCGCCCCCACCCAACCAATAAATTTTGATTGCGGAACAGGTTTGTCGGTATCTAGGATGGGTGGGGCGGGTTTGTTAATTCTGCTATTTCATGATATAAACTTTGGTGAACCCGCCCCTACCAATCTGGGTATTTTTGCGAATGTTATTCGGCGGATTTTGTTTCCTGGGTTTGCGATTGAATCACGGCACTCCAGTCATCATTGTTAACAGCAGCTTCCAGATGTTGGTGTCGTTCGCCGTCACTTTTGGCGGCTGTTTCTAACTCTTTGGTAAGAGTGGAATCTGCCATTGCTTTCCGCAATTTCAGCTTCTTTTCCTCATAAGCTTTTTGTTCATCCGCAGACATTGCCGATCGCGCTGCTTGGCCTACCGTAGCCGCCCACATTTCACTTTCCGCACCGTTTCCAGGTGGAATGCTGCCAATTTCTGCTATCCAAGCATCCCGCAAACTTTCCATTTCTTCCCGCTTCGGGAATTTGAAAGTTTGCACGCGCAGGAAAGCACAATTTTCGGCTCCGTTTTGGGCGATGTGACCGTTGATTGAAAGCAGGATATTTCGCGAATAACCTATAAATTGAGTGTTGCGGGAAGTGTCCATTACAGCGTAAACACCGGCGACTTTCGCGTTAGTTGCCAAATCGCGCCATGTATCGATCGACATTACTTGCGTGCCGTCATTTTCTAATTCAGAAATAGCGACCGCTGCGCTGTGTTCTGAGTCGGAACTGTATAAAAAATTGTGCAGTCCTTCATGGGCGACAGGTACGTTTTGATGTTCAATTGCTACGTCTCGCTCGGCATTCACTTGATTAGCTTCCATTAAATTCAATTCCTCAAAAGATGTCAACTTTACTCATTAAATCCCGCTTTCAGAGGTGGGCAAGATGCCCAACCCCTACTGCCCACAATCAAGTTCTGTTTGTGGAACAGGCATCTTGCCTGTTCTATTGTTTTTTTGCCCTTATATAGCAATCCTCGCATCATTTGTGTGTGTAATTTTTGTAGGGTAAACCGCCCGTGGTTGCCCCCATAAGGTCGGGGTAGGCAAAGAAAGGCACTACCCCTAAATCTTTGTACGACTCCTGCAAGGATTGCTATATACTTAACTTACGGCAATTTGTTGCAATTCCTCGTCAGTCAATTTAACTTCGAGCGCCTGCACAGAGTCTTCAATACTCGATACTTTTGTCGCACCGGGAATCGGAACGATGCAGGGCGATTGGGCCATCAACCAAGCTAATACTATACAGTAAACTGAAACGTTTTTTTCTGCTGCTAATTTGGCGATCGCGGGCATATCTTGCAAGCTGGTGGCGCGGCGGCTTCCTCCTAAAGGGCTCCAAGGAAAAAATGTCAGTTTTTCGGTTTCGCAATATTCCAAAACGCCGTCTGATTCTGGCTGTCTGTGCCAAGGATTGTATTGATTCTGAACAGAGACAATTTCTACTGTATCGCGGGCGCGTTCGATCTGCTCTACAGAAAAGTTGGAAACTCCAATAAATCGAATCATTCCTGCTTCTACTGCTTCTTTTGCAGGTGCTAGGGCTGCTTCGATGGTATAAGCGGGATCTGGCGAGTGATATTGCCAAAGGTCGATCGGTTTCTGGCCGCCCAATGCTTCAAAACTTTCCCGAATTGTCTTGCGTAAATGGTGGGGGTTGCCATTGCGCGTCCACGCACCTTGAGGCCGCATTAAGCCGCCTTTAGTGGCCACAGTAACTGCCCGAGTATCTCCGGTGTACTGTTCCAAAGCTTTGGCAATCAGTTGCTCATTGTGGTGTTTGTCGAATTCATCCTGGCAGTAGGAATCTGCGGTGTCAATTAGGGTGACACCCAAATCGAGGGCGCGGTGAATTACTGCAATTGATTGCGATTCTGGCGGCCGGTTGCTTAAGGACATTGGCATACCTCCAAGACCGATCGCGCTGATAGTAAAATTACTGTTCCCCAGTTTTTTTCTTTTCATTGGTTTGCCTTCATTTGCGTAGTTTATTTCCAGTTTACCTTTCCAGGATAGGTTGAAATCTTACATTTATTTAACTATCTAAGTAAATAGAAACAAATATTTTTTAGATAAGCTGTTTGGCCTTAAAAATGTATATTTCCATTCCCTATTCCCCCCGTGTCAAATCCTCTCCCTCTCAAACATAATAGACAATCTAGATGTGCAGCAGCCAACCCTACCTACTTCACTAGCTGGAAGCGCTGGTGTAAAAGCGGAGTGCAAACTGCCAGAAGTAGCGGGAGAAAAATAACAGCCCGATCGCCAATATTCCCGCCCCTGCGATCCAAACGATTTCACCTCTTCCCAGCATGGCTTCTGCCGGCACAGTCGTCAAGAAGGCAACGGGAACTACGAAAGTGAAGAAAAATCGATAAGCAGCAGGATAAGCTGCCATGGGAAATCTACCCGCTTCTAACAATCCTTCGAGAACTTCGGTGACATTGTAAATTTTGACAAACCAAATGCTGGTTGCCCCTAACATAAACCATATACTGTAAAGAGTAATAGTTCCGAATAACAGCGGTATTGCTGTTAAAAAATAGTTGCCGATTGCTACTCCCAATTTGTTAGCAGCATACAGCAGCAATACGGTGCCCAAGATTAAATCGGGGATTCCCCAAGGCGAAACTGTGTTTGCAGACAGCCAGAATTGGGAACTGATGGGTTTGAGGAGTACGAAATCGAGAGTACCTTGCTGGACTCGATCGACAATACGGCTGAGATTAGGTGCTAGAAACGTTGACGAAAACCCCTGCAAAATCGTAAAAATACCTAGTATAACTAAAGCCTCTTCCCATTTCCACCCAGAAAACGTGTAACCGGTACGGTAGAACAAAAACAGCCCAAACAAGCTGCCCGCAAGATTGCCGAGGCTGCTGATGGCCGCGAGCACAAAGTTGATTCGGTATTCTAGTTCCGCTGCGATCGCCGCACCCCAGAACAATTTCAGTACGTGCAAATATCGTCCCATGTTTGTCGCCATTTTTTGCCGTGTAAATGCTTAGATTTCATCCTATTGTAAAGCTTGTGTGAAGTTAACTGCTGTACTGGCCGATCTTTTCACTATAATTTTAAATTATTGAGATCCCTTAGTTAAGTAGTTTTACTAACACGCCATATTAACTTATATAACAATATTTAAACAAAAATTACCATAAAAATTACAATTATTAATTTCAGTCCATCTTAAGCCAATATCTTTTGGCAATTATTAAGAATAATTGATTTTTTCACACCAAGAATCGCTTGATTAATTGGAAATACTAATATGTTAAAGTTCTTAAGTTTATAAAGATTTGACAAATATCTAACCCTAGGGTGGGTGACGGTGAAAAATGATTGTACCGCAGCCCTTTACTATTGACTCTCACGCACCGCTTTACCTGGGGAATATTTTTCTTACCAGCAGCAGGATTCTGGGGGAGATTTTTCTCGCCAGTGGCAGGATACGCAGTATCAACAGGCTGAATATTAAACCGAAAAGCAAACTCCCGATCGTCGTTGCCGCTAAGGGATGAAGCGGGAGGAAAAAAATCAGGTTGCCATTTAATCGGTGTATCTTTGATTAGGGGATAGCCGGCCCAAAAGATTTGTCCGCAGCCGATCGCAGTTCCGACAAAAAGATGATATTCTCAAGTTGGCGAGATCGCTTTTTCTCTTTGTCTTCATTCTTCCTGCCGATTTCCATTTGTTCTCGATCGCGCTCTTTCTGCTATTGTTCCTTTTGCTTGTATAATTCTATTTGTTCGCGATCGCGCTGACCTTCCCTCTCTTCCTGTTCCCGTTTCAATTCCACCTGTTCGATTGCCACCATCCCGCGAATTGTGGATATTGTCTGCTGGAACAAATCTTGATTAGCAATCAGGTAGTTTAAGAATTTTTCAATTTGGCTTTGATATTTGCGCGATCGCAAACTGAGGAACTTCTGCAAAAACACCAGTTGCCGCCTTCAATGGAGAGACTTTTAATTTTAACATAACTTTAGACCTAATTTTCCGCATTAACATCAACAGTATTGCGATCTGCCTCCCCACAGCAAACAAGCTTCCTATCATTTAAGGAGATAGTGGAAGAAGCGAGTCAATATTGGCTAGGGCAAAATTGAGAAAGTATTCTGTCCGCGATATCAGTTGTTCGGCATCGGTTTCTGTTATAATTAAAGTCAGTGAAGGAGTCGCCTCCTCCACTGCTCTCCAAAACGGAACGTGATAGTTTCCCATCATTCCGCTCCTCAATAAAACGGCTGTTGTCATCAGTACGTCATTACCAACATATCGTTTTCCCAAGCCCAAAGGCTTGGTTCCACTGGTGGCTTAGGTTTAGCACTTTTGCAGCTAGATTTGTTACCAAGACTGCCATCATTGGCAGTCTTTGTGTCGTGGCAATGTCGATGGAGTAGCTGCCAATTATCATACGATTCCTTTCCACCTTTCGATTTGGGGGCGATGTGGTCAACCTCTATCGAATCTCCATCTTTGAAGTAGTTATCGCAGTGAGCGCATTTCCCTTTTTGTCGCTTGAGTAGTTTGGCTACTCTTACGGGTATTTCTGGGTGTACTCCCATTCTTGAACTCCAATATATCCAGTCACCGTCATAGGGTGATGCCATCCCTTTTACTTTTACATAGCGCTTTATTTCAGTGGAACTATGTTGTATGAGCTTTAGAGGATTGTTACCCTCTCCGGTTGCGAACACCCAGTTATTGCCTTCTACGGTTTTGAAGTATTTAAGGCGTGTCCATCCTCTGCCCTTGTTCCTATGACGATGGCGACCCCATTTGAGAAGCTTCCAAACCACTAAGTGCCACAGCCTATCAAATATTTTCTTGCTGACGACTGTTGAGAAGTAGTTACACCAACCCCTAATGATAGGATTGAGATTTTTTATTAAAGTCGCTTGGTTTAACCCACGCGATTTATTTATTACTTCCGCAACTTTTCTGTAGTGCCTTTTCTGACTTTCCTTGCTAGGGCTGATAATAGTTTTAAAGCCCAATAAAGTGCCTCTAGTTCCCTTACTTGAGTTGTGTTTTCCTACTGGAAACTGCCTGATGTTGAATCCTAGAAAGTTAAATCCAGGTTTTTCATCATCTAGTTTATTCAGGGTGTGGGCTAATCTTGTTTTACTCGGCTTTAATTCTAACCCAATGTCACTTAACCACTTCTCTATCTCAACCTTACACAGCTTCACAACTTCTACATCCTCATGGAGAACTACGAAATCGTCCGCATATCGTATCAGTGAAATCGATTTGATTTTGTCTCGTAATCCATAAGTATGACCACGAGAGTCTCTCATCTCGAATTTTGGGGCTAAACCCATAATCAATTCCTCAATCCCATGTAAGGCGACATTGGCAAGTAGAGGTGAAATCACCCCGCCCTGTGGTGTCCCTTCATCAGTTGGGAACAGCTTGTTTCCATCCATAACACCAGCTTTTAACCAAGCCCGGATTTGTCTCCGTAGGGTAGGATAGGTATTTAATTTTGAGAGAAGTACATCATGGTTAATGCGGTCGAAGCATTTACTGATATCGGCATCCAGCACATATTTTGATTTCTGACTTACCGCACTGAATATTGCTCCTATTGCATCGTGGCACGAGCGTCCTGGTCTGAACCCGTATGAGTTAGGTTCAAATCGCGCTTCCCATTCTGGTTCTAACACCAGTTTGACTAACGCTTGCAAGGCTCGGTCTTCCATTGTCGGTATGCCTAACGGTCTTTCCTCATCTGTCCCTGGTTTGGGTATCCAAACTCGGCGTGTTGGCTTAACCTTTGAACCCAATGATATTTTATCTATCAGTGCGAGACGTTGCTTTGGGGTCAGCGATTTAACACCGTCCACGCCTGCCGTCTTCTTTCCTTGATTATCTTGTGTTACCCGACGAACCGATAATGCTTTTGCTGCCCAAGAACTTATCAACAGTTTCTGGAGTCTGCGTACTAGCTTGACATCACCACGATTAGACGCTTGATATATCCGCTTTTGCAATTTAAAAACGTTACGCTCTAGCTTTCGCCAGTTGATATCGTTCCATTCATACATCGGTTTTTCTACCGTGTTCATAACATATTCATTGCTACTTGTAGCTATACCATCCGTATTACCGTAAGTCCGTTAGCATATCCTCACCATTGCAGTGAGGCGTTGGCTTTTGACTCAATCTCTACCACCTGTTACCTGGAAGTCCAGATGTTTCGTCTTAGCTGACTGCTCGAAGTATTCGACCTCTTCGAGAGTAATCAGGTGGGTTACTTCGTTCCTCATAACCATTGGTCTGTTCCGTTAGGATGTCACCTCTTCACCGAGTTTTTGGGTAACGTAGGTATGTCGGGCAAAATTCTCATACCACCCTGTACTAATGCCCTTTTGGGACTACCAGCGCATAAAGCCTTATTTCGCTGGTTCGCCGTAACGGTGATTCAGGCAGTGACTTCGCATTTGCTATCCGTAGGAACTTGCTCACGGGATACCACTTTTAGGCTAGTGGCTCTTTCCGCTTTTATCTCCGCTTCACCGATTGATGGCTAGTCTCTACAGTGGGAGATATGCTTTCACCTCTACGTCTGAGGGGCAGGACTTATCGTTTTCTAGGATACTAACGCTCACCTGCAAGGTTATGAAGTTGTCATCTACAAGGGATTAAAGTGCGAACTCAATCCTCATGGATTACCCTGTAGAAGCCAGTCATCCCCCAATTTCTCGGTTTCGACTGAACGAATCGCACTTTGGAGCGACATTATAATCCAATGCGGTTCAGTTAAGCTCGATCTCCCTGGCGCCTAGGGCGGGCACGGGGGCACCGCCCCTACAAAGGGGGGGACAAGAACTTACTCTTGCGTCCCCTTTCTTAAGGGGGATTTAGGGGGATCGGGTGTTTGGTACAAATCAGAGAACCAGTGAGTCTCGCTCCCCTTAGACGAAGCGCAAAGAGTTGCTGTCAATAGCCAGGAAAGAAACTGATTGGACGATCGCAATCAATTCATCCGCGCCCGAAGTCTTCTTGAAAATAGCGGTACCAGCAGGCAATCCTTCGGGTGAAGCACCTAACTGATAAGTGCTAGGAGCACCTTGAAGTTGGAGGATATCTTCACTCGGGTTAAAACCGACAATCAAAGCGTAGTCGCCGCCGCCCGTGGCGGTATCGACACCATCGTTGTAATAGAACTTGGTGGCATCTCCCAGCAAGAAAGTATCATTGCCTTCAGCGCCAATCAGCGTATCGATTTCGCCTCGCCCTGGATTAGCAGCAACTCCGTCAACGCCAGTCAGAATGTCATTGCCTTCTTTGCCGTAGAGGAAATCGTTGCCAGTACCGCCGAGCAAAGCATCGTTATCTTTACCGCCGTAGAGGTTGTCGTCTCCAGCTTCGCCGGCTAAAGTATTGTTGCCTAGATCGCCGCTGATGGCATCGTTACCGTCGCCGCCATACAAAACGTCCTCACCTTTTCCTCCTAACTCGATATCGTTACCGTCGCCTCCAATCACGGTGTCATTGCCGTCGTTGCCAAATAGGAGATCGTTGCCGTCGTCGCCAAATAAGGCATCGTCACCTTTGCCTCCGAAGAATGTGTTGTTTTCGCTATTGCCGATTAAGGTGTCGTTGCCTTTGTTGCCGTAGACGGGAATGTTAGCGTCGATCGCCACGATCGCGTCATTGCTGTTGCTGCCGATATTCCCTGACGCTGAGCCTGTCGGTGCGGGTGCGTTGGTGACTGTGAGTGCGATCGGCAGTGCGATCGTCACAGGCGGTGCGGGAGTGAAAACGGGTGTGGGTGCAACCGGTATCGGTGTGGGTGTTGGCGCCGTGGGTGCAACTGGTATCGGTGTGGGTGTTGGCGCCGTGGGTGCAACCGGTGTCGGCGTAGTTGGTGTCGGCGCCGTGGGTGCAACTGGTGTCGGCGCGGTTGGTGTTGGCGCCGTGGGTGCAACTGGTGTCGGCGCGGTTGGTGTCGGCGCCGTGGGTGCAACTGGTGTCGGCGCGGTTGGTGTCGGCGCGGTTGGTGTCGGCGCGGTTGGTGTCGGCGTCGTGGGTGTTGGCGTGGTGGATGCGTCTGATAAATTAGCCGCGAGAATCTCGGTACCAGAGAGGTTTTTGATGGTTTCGATGAAGCCCGTACCCGCGAGGGTTGGGGAAGTACCAAAGAAGTCTAAAATTACAACTTCTTTTTCAACATCCGTAGCCAGCGCGATCCCGTCTTCGTTAGTGTCAATCACTAAACTCGTGCCTTGTCTGGCCAAGCCTGTATTTCCCCGTGACAATGACAGGGAGAGGGTAGGGCTGGTAGTGATTCTGTAGCCTGTAAAATCAGTAAAGTCTAAGCGATCGATCCCACCAGCATCCTGAATTTGCAGTTGATTCGCCCGCTCAGTATAGATTAGATAGCGATCGTTACCTGCACCGCCTCGCAGCACCGAGTCGCGATATTGGTTGCCGCCATATACGTCATTGAGCGTATCATCGCCAGCACCCCCTTCTAAGGTGTTAGCACCACCTGATGTGAGGCTGTCATTGCCCGCACCGCCATCCAAAGTTTGATTGGCGCCACCACCTTGTAGCGTGTCTTCGCCATCGCCACCCGCGAGACTGGAATTGCCACCGAAAACTCCACTGAGGCTGTCATTGCCAGTACCGCCATCCAGGGTGTCCTTGCCACCGCCGGCGGCATCCAGGGTGTCATTGCCCCCACCCCCACTGAGACTGTTGTTTCCTGTCTCGCCATACAAACTGTCGTTGCCCTCAAGGCCAACGAGCGTGTCATCGCCATTGCGGCCATAGATGTCGTCCTTACCGGCCGTGCCTGTGAGGGGATCGTCGCCGGGAGTACCGTAGATTCTATAGATGCCGTCCGTATAGGATACAGAGATTGCTTCGGGTGTTGCCATATTTTTTTCCTCCTTTTGGGGTAGGAAAGAAAGCAAACAGCCAAACTCGCAAAAGCTTAATACCAGTAGAAATAGGTAGCCCTCTATAAATTTGGCTATCTAAAATAATTATAAATCCGTGCCACCAGACTATGTTGCCAAACTGGCAGAAATTGACAATTATTTACCTATTAATTTTATTAGATACCCAGGCGAACCGCTAAGATGTAAAAAGCCACATTCCGCACCCACTACCTATAGCGGTGTCACATGGTCTTTATGGGCTATCTATAGCGTAATTCTAAAGACTCAATTGCTATAGATAGCGGACAAATAGTTTGGCTTCCCCTATATAGCAATCCTAAGTGATTTTCTAGATACGTAAAATCTGAAAGTTTTGCTATACAACAAGTTTAGGAAGAAAAGAGGGCGTTGTGCTGTGAGACTCAGATCGGATTGCTATAGATAGCGTATGTGACACTTTAGGGTGAGGAATGTGGGTAAAAACATTGTTACAACTGGCTGATATCTATCTAGATTCCTATCCCTAAGCCGGTGCAAATTCGACGGTAGATCCCTTAGAAGTTGGATTACCAATAGTAGTGAGGGAGGGCAATAATTTGCGTTCCCGACAAGGGGCGGCAATCCTGAGAGACATCTAGTTGTTTGATTTAATTGCTGACAGCGAAGAGTCTTATATTAACTTGAGTGTCGCACTCGGAATTAATGGGGAATTGAAAGCAAAAGCGCGAGAAAATCGAGCAAAAGATGCAGCAGCAACCGAGGTTTCTGGACAGTCGCGCTTATTCGGCTGCTTTGGGTTCGGTATTTGAAAAAATGCTAATAGTCAATCAACTTTAGAAGTCATGTTACCTACTCAACTACGAACGGTCAAAAGAGAGGAAGGTCGTCCTCGCTACAAAGGGTTTTTTATGAGAATGGGTATTCTCTTTGAAGCGATCGCCCGTTTAATCTTTCATCAGTAGTGAATTTTGTCAACTTTCTTGTTAAGAAAGATGTCGATCGAGTATAGCTGGAGAAGGGGGACTTGTTGGGTTTGAGCCCTCGTCATAGTTGGGTTTGAGCCCTCGTCATAGTTGGGGCCAGATCCCCCCTAACCCCCCTTAATAAGGGGAGTAGGGGGTGGGACAGGAATCTTCTCAAAGTCCCCCTTCTTAAGGAGAATTTAGGGGGATCTCGCCTTAAAGCGATCGATAAACGCGATAGTTAATTTCAGGGAAAATATTATCAATCTCCTCAACCTTCTCCAACCAACCCGAATCAACTTTCCCTTCTTTCACTTCATCGTAAAGCTTGTGAAAGCGCATTAAGTGCGATCGAGTCCGCCGCACTGCATAGGGCACCATCGTCCCTGTACGCATGATAAACGCCCAGTCAGAAGATTGAGCTAGCAGCACTTCCCGCGCCGCTTGGTTCAAAGCGCGCCACTGCAATTCATCCGCAGGTTCCATGCTTCCCAACTCAATCATCCGTTCCGCTGCTTTGTGCAAGTGCGGGTAAATCCAAGCATTGGTATCGTTGAGCCAATATTCGTGGAAACCCCGGAAACCCCAGCTAGACTGAGACGGGCGGCACACTTGCTGAGTCGGATTTCCCCGCAAATAATCGGCTAAGTGCGTCATGTCGTAGGTATTTTGGTCGTACCAACTCTTGCGGAACAAGTAATCTAAGAACCAAGGCCCTTCGTACCACCAGTGACCGAAAAGTTCGGCGTCGTAAGGCGAAACAATAATCGGCGGACGCTGCATAATGCCGTTGAGGTGTTCGACTTGGCGTTCCCGGTTAAAAGCAAAGTTGCTGGCGTGTTCGGCTGCTTTTTCCCTTGCCCAGTAAGGATCGTACAACTGTTTATCGCCTAAACCCAATCCGCGACCGGTGATTTTGTGATATTTAATCCCGGTATTTTTCCGCTGGCCGTTGGGCATGATGTAGGGCTTAATGTAATCGTAGTCAGCTTCCCAGCCCAAATCTTTGTAGAATTCGCGGTATTCGGCGGCCCCTGGATAGCCGACTTCGGAAGACCAAACCTGCTGCGAGGATTCGTGATCCCGGCCGAAGGCTGCGACTCCGCATTCGGTGAAAATTGGGGCGTAGCTGCCGTAGCGGGGACGCGGGCGGGCGTAGAGGATGCCGTGACCGTCTGTGAGAAAGTAGCGGAGGCCGGCGTCGGCTAACATCCGCTCTAACCCTTCATAGTAGGCGCATTCGGGCAGCCAAATACCTTTTGGTCGGCGGCCGAAGTTGGCTTCGTAGTTGTCGCAAGCTACTTGAATTTGTGCCCAAACTGCTTCGGGGTACATTTTCATCAGCGGTAGGTAGCCGTGGGTGGCACCGCAGGTGATGATTTCGAGGTTGTTGGTATCTTGGTGTTCTTTGAAGGCTTTGACTAAATCTCGATCGTACTTTTCCCAAAAGTTGCGGACTTGAGAGAAATGGGCGGCGTAATGTTCTGCCAAGTAGCGGAGGTGACCGTTGCCGCTATTGTGTTCGATTTCGAGATCCGCTAATTCTTCGAGTTTAGCCAAGTGGTCGTCGAAACGGTCTTGCAGCAAGGGATCGCGCAGCATGGCAACCAAGGGCGGCGTCATGCTCATGGTAATTTTAAAGTCGATGCCGTCGCGCTTGAGCCCCTCAAAGACTTGCAACAGGGGAATGTAGGTTTCCGCGATCGCCTCAAACAGCCATTCTTCTTCTAAAACGTAGTCGCTTTCGGGGTGGCGGACAAAAGGCAAGTGGGCGTGGAGAACGAGGGCGAGGTAGCCAATAGTCATAAAAAAAATCGGTAAGTGGGTTCCTCAGCGTCTTTAGGGCTGAGAGGGAAACGGGTCGGCGGTTTGAACCGCCGTGAATCTTTCCATTACACGGGGATTGCTAGATGGGAGTGTACTTTTGTAATGTACTTTCAGTGGGACAATTACCACATCAAACCTCGCAATCCTGTACGCATAATGTGCGCTCCATCCGGAGCCTCTATAAGATGGGTAATGTTAGCTTGTGCCTTAGTTAAGGGCCGATACTATATTTAGGACACTGATTTAACCCAATAAGTCTATTTAATCCTAAATTTCGCTTGGCAAGGAACTAGCTTCGCATTCCCTGGTAGGTCTTTAACTGCTTCGTAAAACTTGCCTAAACTTTTCTAAAGTCGTCTTTAGTTGTTCAGTGTTCACTTCCTACGCTATTGGGTAGTCGGCTATCCCAAGATAAGTAGGCTATCCCCCTCAAGCCGAGGGTTCCCAATTTAAAATGTTGATACTTGCGTTCAAATCGCGGTCAATCGATATACCACAAACCGGACAATCATAAGTCCTAACGATTAGTGGCATATCTTTTTTGTTGCCACAATTCGAGCAAATTTTAGAACTAGGAAACCACTGGTCTACTAGCACCAACTTCGAGCCATACATTTTGCACTTATAGTCGAGCTGACGCTTGAATTCATAAAAACCTAGGTCAGATATTGCCCCAGCCAGTTTGTGGTTTGCCATCATCCCTTTTACATTCAAGTCTTCAATCTTAATCAGCTTGAAAGTTTTAGCTAAGTAAGTCGTCAGCTTGTGTAAAAAGTATGAGCGAATGCAAGCTATCCGCGCGTGAATTCGACCGATTTTCTTGTAGGTTTTGCGCTGGTTGTTAGAACCTTTTACCTGTTTTGAAGCTTGGCGCTGCAATCTGGCAAGCTTGGTTTTCGCTTGCTTCAGGGGTTTTGGTGCCTCAAAAACTTGCTGGTTTGACAGAGTGGCCGCATATTTAACCCCTAGGTCAATTCCTACCGATTCTTGAGTTTGCTCAAATGGTAAGCGTTCTGCGTCAACACAGAACGATACAAACCAGCGATTTCCTTCTTTTGACAAAGTGAAAGTCTGAGAAACGAAACTGCATTTCAGCGGTTCGTGCAGTCGAAATGTTCCGAGCGTGGGAATCTCGATCGTATTTCCAGCACTTAGAAGAACTTTTCCATTAGATGAATCAACCCTAAAGGATTGACCGTCTCGGCGGCTTGCAAACCTGGGATGACCCGACGCACCTGAACGATACCGACTAAACGCATCTTTTAAGTCAATTAAAGCATTTTGGTAGACTCGGCTCGATAGCTGATTCATCCAAGCAAATTCAGGTTGTTTTTTGACGTGATTTGTCAAAACCTTTTTAATTTCATTAATTACTTTAGAGTCAGAAAGCTTGCTTTCGCTGTACATTTGAGTGCGAAGGCTTAACCCAAAGTTAAACACAACCCGCCTAAATCCCGCGTGTTTTGCCATCAAGGTCGCTTCGTTGTTATTTAGTTTTAGCGCTCTTTTGATGGCAAACACAATAGAACTTCCTCCGGGAAATTAACTATGGATAAGTTTAACAAACTATTTGGCGATTTAGTCCGGCTCTTACCGTTAACGTAGTAGGCAGGTACGCATCTGGTCAACTATGGTTTAAGTCAAAGGCCCGAAGCAAGCGTGTCTTGAGACTTGGGTCGTTGACAGTGATTTGGATGTCGTACTTATTAACTGACGCCATTTAGGGACAGCTTTAAAATATTTTAAGATTTTATGCTGAAACGGGACTCACAAAATGCGGTGTTTTTTTAATGGCCTTTCTCTAACAAACTAAATGTCAGCAAATTCTGATTTTCTGCTTGCTGTCGGATTAGGGCTGCTGCTGTTTGAGAGTCTACTGCCTTTGAGAAAAAGAATCCCTGGGCGTACTCACATTTTAACCCTTTTAGTATAGATAGTTGCGAAGCTTCTTCGACTCCTTCGGCTACTACATCCATGCCTAAATTGTGGGACAAAGTAACGATCGAGCGCACAATTTCTGTCGGGTCAATGCCTCCTTTACTGAAATCGAACTCACCTCCCATCCTGCTAACAAAAGAGCGGTCTATTTTTAAGGTATTGGTGGGGAAGCGGTGCAGGTAGGAGAGCGATGAATAGCCGGTGCCGAAGTCGTCAATGCACAAGTGTATGTTTCGGGTTCTGAGCTGCACCAGCATTGCTGTTACTGATTCGGAATTTTCTATGAGTACGCTTTCGGTAATTTCTAGTTTTAAACTGCTGCCGTCGAGGTGAGTTTCTGCGAGAACTTGGTCGATGTATTCGATTAAATCTGGCTGAGAAAATTGTTTGACAGAAATGTTGACGCTAACGCTCAACGGGGGGTTGCTGGGAAATAGCTGCTGCCACTGGCGGATTTGGTGGCAAGCTGTGCGGAGTACCCAGCGGCCGAGGGGTACGATCAAGCCGGTTTCTTCGGCGATGGTGATGAATTCGCCGGGGGAAACTAAGCCGCGTTCTGGATGCTGCCAGCGCACTAGGGCCTCAAAACTGGTAATTGTGTTATTGGCGATCGACACGATCGGCTGGTAGTGAATAATAAACTGGGGCGCTGCGGATAAGGGAGGTAAGGCTGATTCGGGGGATGGGAGAAAGTCTTCTTCTCTGGCCGGCTCTTTAATTGATTCGATCGCCCGCCGCAGGTCGTTTTCTAGCTGCAACAGCCGCAAAGCGTGGGCGTGCATGGAACTGTTGAAAACTTCGTGTCGGGCTCTGCCGAGTTCTTTGGCGCGGTACATTGCTGTGTCGGCATCGCGCAGCAGGGTTGTCGGTTCTTGGTATTGGCCAGAACTCAAAGCTATGCCGATGCTGGCGGTGATAAATACTTCGTGTCCGTCTAGAAGGAGAGGGGAGGTGATTTTCTTTTGCAGGCGGTTGACAATGGTGGTAGCTTCATTGATGCCATCGATGTCTTCTAGCAACAGCACGAACTCGTCTCCTCCGAGGCGGGCCACTGTATCTCCGGGCCTCATACAAGCTTCCAGACGCCGCGCGATCGATACTAGCAATTGATCGCCGATGGCGTGGCCGAGGGAATCGTTGACTACTTTAAATCTATCTAAATCGAGAAACAGCACCGCAAACAAGTAGTCTTTGCGCCGTTGGGCCAGCCTCAGAGCGTGTTCGAGCCGATCGGTAAATAGCGATCGGTTGGGCAATCCGGTGAGGGCGTCGTGAAAAGCATCGTGCAGCAGTTGTTCTTCGGCGAGTTTGCGCTGAGTGATGTCGTGACAGTTAATCACGATTCCCTTGACTGCGGGATCGTACAGCAAATTGGTGGCTACAGCTTCTACATAACACCAGGAACCGTTGCGGTGGCGGACTCGGTACTCAACTGGGTTCTGGCTTCTTTTGGGGTTGTCAATGGCTTTGTGGAGGGTTTCGGCGATCGTGGCGCAGTCGTCGGGGTGAACTATTTCTAAGGCGCTGCGCCCGATCGCCTGGTGGGGCGCGTATCCTAAAATTCGCTTGACGGAAGGACTGATGTAGCGGAAGATTCCTTCGGCGTCGAGAATGATCGTGATGTCTGTGGCGTTTTCAATCAGCGAGCGAAATCGCTGTTCGCTTTGGCGCAGCGCTGATTCTGCTTGTTTGCGATCGCTGATGTCGAGGGCTACTCCGTCTATAATTACGTCGCCGTTTTCGTTTTTGGAAAATTTAGCGCTGTCTTGTACCCACTTGACCTCCCCAGACCTCAGAACGATGCGGTACTGGCGATCGCACGGCAAAAGACTCGCTCTCGATGCTGCTACGCGGCTGTGACACGAGCTTTTGTCCTCTGGATGGATGATTTCGGTCAACAGTTCCGGGTGCGAAATCACTTCTTCGGCCGCGAACCCAGTAACTTCGCGCACCCCCGGACTGATGTAGGGCATGGACATTGTGCCATCTGGATGCAGCACGGTGCGGTAGACTGAGCCGGGAATGTTGGCTGCCATTGTGGCTAGCTGCTGCTGGATGCCGCAGACTGCTGCTTCGGCGCGCTTGCGTTCTGCAAGTTCGGTTTGGGCTTGTTGGTAGAGTTCGGCTTGGTGGATCGCGATCGCGCACTGATCGGCTATGGCTTTGAGTAGCGACAGTTCTTCTGCGCTCCAAGAGCGCGCCCGATCGCACTGATAGAGGCTAATTCCTCCCAAAAATGACTGCTGGTAGAGCAGCGGGGCGATCGCGACGGCGCGAAACCCTACCAACTCTGCTGATTCTTGCAGCGACGCGCACAGTGTCGATAACTCGTCGATGCTCAGGGTTTCCCCGGCCGCGAGTCCGGATTGGTAGTGCTCGGCCACTTTGCAATTTAGCCCGACGAACCGTTCTCTGTCGGATGCTTTGCTGATGTAGCGAACTTTGATGCCGCCTTCAGCATCTGGCTGCAAGATGGCGCAGGCGCTGATTTCGAGAGCTTCGTGCAGTTGATCTGCGGTGGTTTGCAGCACTTCGTCGAGTACAAGGGTGAAGCGCATGGCTTGGAGGATGCGGTTGACGATCGCTTCTCGCTGAGCTTGCCGCTGAATTTTGGCGATCGCTTCTTGTTGCTGGCGCCGCATTTTGTATTCTTGGAGCGATCGTTCTAAGACTGTTGGCAACCTAAACAGCCGCCCTTTTAATACGTAATCGGTCATTCCGGCTTTGATGCACTCAACTGCCGCTTCTTCTCCCAAACTTCCCGTTACTAAAATTAAGGGTATGTCTTGCCCTAATTCCTGCATTAATTTCAATACTTCTAAACCGTTGAAGCCGGGGAGGCGGTAATCTGAGAGTACAGCATCGTACTGGCAATTTTCGAGCAGTTTTCTGCACTCTGTTGCTGTTTCGGCAGTGTCGCACTTAAAATTTACCCCCCCCGATTCTAAGGCGAGCACTATTAATTCCATATCTTCTGCCATGTCTTCGATAATCAACAGTTTTAATGTTGATTCCGCTACCATTTTTAGTAGATAGTTTGTCTGATTTATATCTAACATAAGGTATTGGGTAGGTTGTCAATTGGTTATTCGTGTTTTTGCTAGTATTTTTTAGACTGAGTTTTGTTGTTAATTTTATCTCGATTTTTTTAGTAATTTTTAGCAAAATCAATTCTCTACTCTACTCGCAAGACCTTTATTTAGCACCGGCAGTCGAGGGCTGACCGAACCGATTGGGGATCGTCCCAATTTTTAAAACAGCGTTTTTTAGGAGTACGAGCATCTTGCACAGCCAGACCCGGATCTTTCGCTTCCATGCCTAACAGTGAATACTCCTGTCACAACAAAATTCTCACGCTCTCACCGATTGTGACTTATTTAAGTGTATAAGAGTTTTAAATTCAGAATTTAAAACTCTTGTACACTTAACTTATGAATCTATATTACCGTTTGAGATTGTTTGCCCTAGTTTAAAGTAAAACGTGGCTCCTTGACTAGGTAGGCTTTCGGCCCAAACCGTGCCGCCGTGGCGGTGAATAATCCGCTGGACGATCGCCAAACCGATCCCCGTACCTTCAAATTCTCTCTGGGAGTGCAGCCTCTGAAAGGCTGCAAACAGGCGATCGGCATATTCCATCGGAAAACCCACGCCGTTATCCTTGACAAAAATCGTCCCATCAGGTAAACCCTCAATAACTATTGTAGCCGGAGTGCGTCCGCGGCTGAACTTGACGGCGTTGCTAATCAAGTTGCTGAACACCTGTTGCAGCAAGGTTGGATCTCCCATTACTGTGGGCAAATCTCCGACGACAAATTCAACGCTGTGGGGAGTTTGGGCCGGATCTGCGACAGTTGGTGGTTTAGTCAATTTAATCGCATTTTGTACCAAACGGCTCAGATCGATCGGAATTTGCCTCAACTCGGTGCGAGTCACCCGCGACAGGGCGAGCAAACCGTCAATCAACAGGCTCATTTTTTGGCTGCTGTCTTCAATTATTTCCATATAGTGAACTATTTTGCGATCGCTCAAAGCCTCAGTTAATTCTAGCCGCTGTTTCAACGCTTCTACAAAACCTGTAATGTGCCGCAAAGGTGCGCGCAAGTCGTGGGAAACTGAGTAAGAAAAAGATTCTAATTCTTGATTGGCAGCTTCTAATTGCTCTGTGCGTTCTGACAAAGCTTGTTTTGTCTCTACCAACTCAGTGATATCGCGAGAAGTGCCAATTAAAGCATAAACCTCACCGTCGAGATTTCTGAGGGGAATTTTAAAAGTATCGTAGTAAGTAGTGCCACCCGACCTCACAAATTTATCCTGCAAGTGCAGAGTTTCGCCTGTTTCAAATACCTGCGAATTTTCCCGACAGTATTGTGCGGCTCTTTCTGGGGAAAAACATTCACAAACCGTTTTACCCTGCATCTCTTTTCTGCTATTTAATCCAGCCGTTTTGGCAACAGATTGGTTGACAAAAGACAGGCGCATATTCTCGCGATCCACCACAAAAATGTGATCGGGCAAAGCATCAAAAAAAGTCTCTAACTCTGCGGTACGCTGCGCGACTTGAGCTTCTAAAGTTTCGTTGAGTTCTTTAAGTTCAGATTCTACTCGTTTGCGTTCGGTAATATCTTGACCAATGCCGATACACCTGCCGTCGGAAAGGCGAACATTTGCCCAAGAAGTGTCGATAATTCGCCCGTCTCTAACTTGTGTTTTGAAGTCGCTCCAGTTCTGATTTGCTGCTTGGATTTCATCCCAAACATATTGACGGTATTCCGGCTGCGGATAAAATTCCGCCAAGATATCGCGGTCTTTGATTTCTGCCAAACTCCAGCCTAGCACTTGTTCCCAGTGGCGGTTTACCCAGTTTATTTGACCGTTTTTATCTAAGAAAGCAAGCATGATCGGCACGTTGTCGAAGATAGTTTGCAGCAGTTCTTTTTGCTGTTTTAATGATTCTTCGGCTTGTTTGCGATCGCTGATGTCGAGTACGGAACCGATAAATTGTAAAATTTGTCCGTCTGGGGTTTTTTTGAAGATTTTAGAGCGAGCGTGCACCCAGCGCCATTCCCCATTTTTGTGTTTGATTCTGTAGTCTCTGTCATCCGTTTCATAGGGATTCCTGCTGTGTTTTAGTCGCTCCATACCTGTAGTTAGCTTTAACAGATCATCGGGATGAACTAAGTTAGCGATAGCATGTGTACCCAAATCTTGCAATTCTTGGGGAGTGTAGCCGAGTATGGCTGTGACAGATTCATTTGCATAAATATTTTTGTTTTTTACTGCATCATAAATGTAAAGAAAGTTGGGGATAGTTGTCAGGATGCTCTCTAAAAGTTGCTGATGTTTTTGCAGTTCCAATTCGGTCTGTTTGCGCTCGCTTAAGTCCAGCACAAAACTGACGCCTAACTGCTTAGTTCCTTCTAAAAATGTGCTGCCCAGCATCACCGAAACGCGGCTACCATCGGAGCGTATAAATTCTTTTTCAAAGGGAACAACCGTATTTCTAGCCTTCAGTTCGACAACTTTTTCTGTATCTAAACGCACGTATTCTGGTGGTGTCATTTCTTGCCAGTTAACTCTTCCGGCAAGCAGATCGTCCCGCGTATAATTTACCGTGTTTAAAAAAGCGGCATTGGCATCTGTAATGCTGCCGTTAAGATCCCAAAAAATTAGCCCGATCAAGTTAGAATCAACTATGGCTTTAAATTTGGATTCGCTTTGTCGCAACTGAGATTCGACTTGTTTTAGTTCTGTGATGTCGCGGGCGATAACTAAAATTGTTTCGACTGAATTGTCTTCAGCAAACTCGGGACTGATTCGACTTTGGTAGTATTTGATACCGTTAGGAGTAGCCAATTCAAATTCTATAGTTTCTTGTTTACCAGTACCGAAAACTTTTGAAAAAGCCTCATCCCACAAGTTGCAAAGCTGTGCCGGCATTCCTAATTCTTTGTTACTTTTGCCGATGAATTCGCCCCGGAGTTTTCCGGTAACAGTTTCGACTGCTTGGTTGACGTAAAGGTGGCGAAATTCTCGATCGAACCGGGCGATGATATCGGTCGCATTTTCCGCTAGGGTACTGAAAGCTTTTTGGCGCCGATGCAGTTCTTCTTGAATGCGGTGGCAATCGGTTATGTCTCTGGCAAAAGAGAGAATTGAAACTACTGTTCCCGATTCATCTATTAGTGCAGAATTGTACCATTCGCAATGAATTACCGAGCCATCTTTAGTATAATTTCGGTTGCGGCAAACGTTACGGGGTTCTCTGTTGTGTAACAGTTGATGTATGACGGTGTACACTTGCTCGAAGTCTTCTTGATAAACTATTGACCATTCGTGCCAGTATTTGCCGATTACTTCTGCTGCACTCCAGCCAAATATTTGTTCTGCCATTGGCGACCACCGCACTACCCGAAATTCTTTGTCCCATTCTACAACTGCCATTGGTGAGTTTTCTAGGTGAAATTCCCGCCGCGAGTTGGCTTTTTTTATTTGAGTTTGAAGTTGCTGCCGGAGTTGCTTCGCCCTGGCAAAGCAGTCGCTAATTTCCTGTGTGTTTGCTGAGCCGGTGTTGGCAATGCGAGCAATGGTTTCTGCTGTTTGTTTTTCGAGTTCGTTCCAAGCGAGTTCGAGGGCTGATTCCGCCTGCTCTAGCTCAGTGATGCTGTTCTGAAACAGTGCGGCACTTTTAACTGGAATTTCAGGCATAGTTTTGACACTTAGGCAAGTGTTACTTTTAGAATGCAAAATAAAAGCTTAAAAATTAAAAATATAGAATTTCCTGTTAAATTATACATTCTTAATTTTTAGTTGGTGGGCGGAGCAGATAGTTGGAGGCGGCGGGCATTATTAAAGACTTCCAGTAAAAGGATTTGGGGTGTAGATCGATCGGCAATCGTAGTCGATCGATCTAAAACTCTCCTGGGTAAGGGAAGGGTGCGGGCAGGAGCAGGCGCTAAGTATATTTTTGCACAGAGTTGTTGTTTGGGGGCGCTCAAAAGGAGATTGGCGTGGCTGCGGGCTTGGGTCGATCGCGAATCTGTAGCAGGGCTTTGCCTGTGCAGATCCCCATGAGTCTCAACTAAACACGCTTTCTCAAAGTCCGGCAGGTTTAAACCCCTGCCGGACTTGGGGTTTGACGCGCTTGTTGGCGCCAATGAAACCGGCCCTAGCTACAAATAATCTCCCATCAGTTTGGTCAATAAAAAGCTAAAATAAAATCTAAAGTTATTCAGTCTTGTAGGTCGCTTATGACTGCTGCTGCACCAGTTAAAACTCAGTACGAAGCCATTATCGGTCTTGAAACTCATTGTCAATTGAGTACGAATACTAAAATTTTCTCCAGTTCTTCTACAGAATTTGGCAATCCCCCAAATACTAACATTGACCCAATTTGTATGGGAATGCCTGGAGTATTGCCAGTATTAAATCAAAAAGTTCTGGAGTATGCGGTGAAAGCAGGGCTCGCTCTCAACTGCTCCATCGCACCTTACAGTAAGTTTGACCGCAAGCAGTATTTCTATCCGGATTTGCCGAAAAATTATCAAATTTCTCAGTTCGATTTGCCGATCGCTACTAACGGTTGGCTAGAAATTGAACTGGTGGATGAGACAGGAAATTCTACTAGAAAAAAAATCGGGATCACTCGCTTGCACATGGAGGAAGATGCCGGAAAATTGGTTCACGGCGGCAGCGATCGGTTGAGCGGTTCAACTTATTCAATGGTGGATTACAACCGCGCCGGTGTGCCTCTAATCGAAATTGTTTCGGAACCGGATTTGCGATCGGGTGCGGAAGCTGCCGAATACGGTCAAGAATTGCGCCGGATCGTGCGCTACATCGGCGTTGGCGACGGGAATATGCAGGAAGGTTCGCTCCGGTGCGACGTGAATATTTCGGTGCGCCCCGTTGGCCAAAAAGAGTTCGGCACGAAGGTGGAAATTAAAAATATGAACTCTTTTAATGCGATCGAACGGGCGATCGATTACGAGATCGAGCGCCAAATTCAAGCTCTGGAAAATGGCGAAACCATCGTCCAAGAAACGCGGCTTTGGGATGAAAACAAGCAGTGTACTTTCAGTATGCGGGTTAAGGAAGGTGCGAGCGATTACCGGTATTTCCCGGAACCGGATTTGCCTCCGATCGAAGTTTCGGCCGAGCAATTGCAGGATTGGAAAGCTCAACTGCCGGAATTGCCGGCAATGAAGCGCAATCGCTACGAAACTGAGCTGGGTCTTTCTCCCTACGACGCGCGGGTGCTGACTGACGACAAAGCGGTAGCGGAGTATTTTGAAAAATCGATCGCCGCCGGTGCTGTGGCTAAACAAGCTGCGAATTGGGTGATGGGCGATATTACTGCTTATCTGAAAAATGAAAAACTGGCGATCGCACAAATTCCTTTCCAACCGCAGGATTTAGCCGAACTGCTGGGGTTAATTGAGGCCGGTACGATCAGCGGCAAAATCGCTAAGGATATTTTGCCGGAGTTGCTGGCAAACGGTGGTTCGCCTCAGAAGTTTGTTGAGAGCAAGGGTTTGATTCAAATTTCGGATACTGGGGCGATCGATCGGGCGATCGATGCGGTGTTGGCCGCCAATCCCAAGGAGCTCGAACAGTACCGAGCCGGTAAAACTAAGCTGCTGGGCTTTTTTGTCGGCAAGGTGATGAAGGAAACGGGCGGCCGCGCCGATCCCAAATTGACCAACGAGCTGCTGGTGGCGAAGCTTAACGCCCCAGGCTAAGCAGTCGTTAAGGGGCTCGTGTAGCGGATACAGCGGCGGGCGATCGGTTTTTCCCGAGCTCGCCGCCCTCTGGCCCTTCTCTTTGGATGGTAACTTTATAATTAATATAGATTTCTTTACAACATCTTTACGTTTGGGGGTGACACCCCTCATACCAATCGTGTTATATTGTGTTATGTAGATGCACCCTGATGGCAGAGAGAGTTACTTAGGTAGCTCTCTCTTTTTTTTGTCTTTTTTTTTGCACGGACGTGAAAATACGGATGGGGGAGAGGAGGATTGGCCGTACCGATGCCCGATTACCGATTACCGATTAGCAATTACCGCTTTGAGTCGATTAATATCAACTTTAGTTATTAACTAATTTTGACATTATGAGCGAACAAGCTAGCGAGCTAATCAAGCAGGGGATTTCGCAATATCAGGCGCGCCAATTTGAGGCGGCGCTGGGTTCTTGGCAGCAAGCGCTGGGGCTGTATCGCTCAATGGACGATAAGCGGCGATCGGGTGCGGCGCTGGGTAATATGGGCGTAGCTTACGAAGCGCTGGGAAATTACGCTCAGGCGATCGACTGCTACCAGCAGCATTTGGTGTTAGCGCGGGAAATTCGCGATCGCCGGGGTGAGGCAAATGCTTTGGGAAATCTGGGCAATGCTTGCTGTGCTCTGGAGGATTTTTCTGGTGCTATTGATTACCAGAAACAGCGTTTGGCGATCGCGCGGGACACTGGCGACGGGCGCTCTGAATTGGAAACTTTGGGCAATTTGGCGCTAGCTTACGATGCTAAGGGAGATTTGCCTGGTGCGATCGAATGCTATCACCAGCAGTTGTCGATCGCGCGCGCCTGCAAGGACGATCGCATTGAGCGCAATGCTCTCAAAAATTTGAAGCTTGCTTACAAGTATCTAGCAGATTACGAGAAGGCTAACCAGTACCGACAGCAGCAATTGGCAATCTTCCGGGAACAGTTTTTAATTAATAAAAATAATAGTTTTGTACAACTTGCAGAAACAGTTGGTTTGAATCCGATTGAGGATTTTGCCGGAGCTAACTTAAGCGGTTTTGACTTGCACTACGCTGATTTTAACGGTGCGGATTTGCGCGAAACCAACCTCCGAAGCGCAGATTTGACTTTGGCCGATCTCAGCGGTGCTTTGCTGAGCGCTGCTATTTTAATTGATGCTAATTTGTGCAATGCTAATTTGCGGGATGCTGAACTCAGCAGCGCCAATTTGAGCGGTGCTGATTTGCGGACAAAGCTGCCCCGCGCGAATTTGAGCGGTGCAAATTTAACCGGCGCCAATTTGAGCAGTGCTTATTTACCGAATGCGATTTTAGTAAATGCAAATTTAACAAATACAGATTTCAAGAATGCTGATTTAAGTGGTGTTAATTTGAGCGGTGCGAATTTAAACGGTGCTGATTTGAGCCGCGCTGATTTGAAAAATACGGTGGTGAAAAATGCGAACTTTTCTGGTTGTCTGGGAATTTCGGAAGCCGTGAAGGTTGAATTGACCGCACGGGGTGGAATTTTTGAGTAGAATTGGAAATGTTGGTAATTGTAGAGGGTAATAAAAGCTATGACTGCCGTAACTGCAAAACGATTCTCGATCGCCGAATATCACCGTTTGGGAGAACTGGGATTTTTCGCCCCCGATGACCGAGTTGAATTGATTCGCGGAGAAATTATTATGATGGCTGCTAAAGGTACGTTTCACTCTGTTTGTAATTCGCTGCTGTTAGGAGAGTTGTACCCGCTGCTGGGAAAAAGGGCGATCGTGCGCGGTCAAGAACCCATTATTTTGACGGATGATAGCGAACCAGAGCCTGATGTTGTTATTGCCCGCAATCGTTCTGACAATTATTTATCTTCTCACCCGGAGCCTGCTGATATTTTGTTGGTAATTGAGGTTGCCGATTCTACGTTGAAGTACGATCGGAGAACGAAGTTGCCTCTCTATGCTGAAACAGGGATTCCTAATTATTGGATATTTAATTTGCTTGACAACCAACTGGAAATGCACAGCGAACCTTATCAGAAACAAAACGGGAGTTATAGTTATCAATTGCAACGAGTTGTTTTGCCAAATCAGACGGTGGTAATTCCGGGTTTTCCCGAGTTGTCTCTAGATTTATCTTCGGTATTTCCGGCGCAGATTGGTTAGTAAAAAATCTGGCTCGACCGCACATATTTTAACTCAGTAATTAAACAGCGATCGAGCTTTTTTCGATGATATAATATAAAATTGCAAACGCGATCGAGCATAAAACTAGCACTCTCCTCCCAAACAATTTGGTTTCTGACCCGGGATTTATTCGCGGGAGAAATCTAAAATCTAAAATCTAAAATCTAAAATCAGATGACTGCTCAAACTCTCTCCCCGCCCGAACAAATTGTCCAGCTATCGGGTATCAGTTGGCAAACCTACGAAACTTTGCTTGCCGAAATCGGCGATCGGCAAATTCGACTGAGATATAATCGCGGCAATCTTGAAATTATGGTACCTTCTCCAGAACACGAACGCTTCAAAACAATAATGGGTCGATTTGTTGAAACCTTAGCGGAAGAATTAGAGGTGAGAATTGAGCCTCTTGGTTCCACAACTTTCAAACGTCCTGAACTTAGCGGTGCAGAACCGGATGAATGTTTTTACATCCAAAATATTAGTGCAGTTAAAGGCAAAAAAAGAATCGACCTGAATCAAGATCCGCCGCCGGATTTAGTGGTGGAAATTGATATTACCAGCCGTTCGGAAAATAGCTTGCAGGTTTATGCGGATCTGGGAGTGCCGGAAGTTTGGATTTATAATGGATCGCGACTCAGAATCAACAGATTAGAAAATGGAGAATACCTTGAGGGCGAGATCAGTTTAGCATTTCCCAGCTTACCGATATTAGAGATTGTCAGATTTTTGGAACAATCAGAAACAATGGACTATTTGGAATTAGTAAAAGCATTTCGGAATTGGGTAAAAAGCCAAATTCAGCAAAACCAATGAAGGGCGGAGGAAGTTAAACAAAATTTACAAATTTATCCAGGATAAAAAGCTGTGTTGTGATAAAATAGAGACGATAAACTAATTTAAATATCAATTACAGGCTGGTAGTGCCAGCAATTCTACCCGATATGCGATCGCTAGATTCTCACAACAAATACCCAGATTGCTTGTGGATGCAATTAGAAGCAATTCCAGTGCCATCGGTTGCACCCCAAACCCAGCAGCTCGACATTCACTTGAGCCTGAATTTTAACGAGCATTGGGAACCCCTGCTAGGTGGTCGCGTCAAATTTGGTCTGCAAGGCGGGACGCTCAAACTCCATCTAGAAAACTGCGAAATACCCGTAGCATCACGTCAGTTAGTCGGTTCTTTCAAGCTTTTGCCAATTGAAGAAACCCTGCCAATTCAAAGCAGTGCAGAAATTTTAGTGAGCGAAAGTCAGCGGGGAGTTCAGGGCGGCGAGAAGGCGGAAAAAATCAAGGAAACAGAGAGCATATTTTGTCACGTTTCCACAATCAGCGATGATACGACGCCAGCTTGGATTTTTGCAGTAGAACAAGGCAAATCAGTATTAAAAGGTTTGCTAAAAAGTGCTAAGCTGGGAGAAATTACTGCCAAAGAATTTCGGATGGCGGCGGCTTTTGAAGTGGCTAAAGAAGATATTTATCTCACAGATGCTGAGGGTTTGTGGCCGCACGAAATTACGCCCAATCAACATTCGGTTTTAGAAAGAATCCTGACTGTATACCTGCACGCAAATAAACTCAAACCTGCTCTCAGTTGGGCGCTATTATCCTACAATTTGCCTCCGATTGAACAGCCTAAAGAAGAAAGTGTCCCAGAAGCTGAATCCCAATTGCAGGAAATGGTCGATCGCATTATTTCCGCTGAAACGGACAACTTTGCAGAGTTGGCAAAAATCGCCAATCTCAATCCCGCACTAGATTTCGCGGGTAGCAGCTTGCGCGGAACGACTTTAAGTGCAGTGGATTTTAGCAGCGCAAATCTCGATCGGGTCAATTTCCGGGGTGCAACCTTAAACGATGCCGATTTCAGCGACGCCAACCTGCAAAATGCCAAATTCGGCGGTGCAGATTTGAGTGGGGCTTTCTTAGGAAATGCTGATTTAAGCGGCGCAGATTTGCACAAAGCAAGTCTGGCTTTAGCTAACCTCAGCGGTGCCAATTTGAGCGGCGCTAATCTGCTGGAAGTGAACTTAACAAATACTAATTTCAGCGGTGCGAATGTCGAGTCAGCCAGATTCGGGAACAATTCAGGAATCGATGAGGAGATGCAGGTGAATCTACAGCAGCGAGGCGCAATTTTTGAAGAGGTTTAGCCCGTAAGTGCGATATCCCTTTTATTCTTCCGCCTCCATTGTGGCACGGGCGTGACGCCTGTGCGATGGAATTTCACCTTAAAACTACCGCCTCTGAAAAAAGTTGCTTCTTAATCCTTAACTCTCTAACTACATTTATAGAGGGCGATGAACCGTAGCTGTTAAGAGGGTAAACAGGCATTTCTTGCCAACACTGACGGCAAAACCAGTATACTTGACTGTGGCGAACGTGACGCAGCATTTGATTCGTGCAGCAAGGACAGCTTGTCATAAAAACCTCTTTTTTATCGACCAAAGTGTATTTGTCTTTTGTTGCCAAGTGCTGTAAGCTGTGTTAAAGCAGCAACTCTATGAATGTAGAGATAAAAAATAAAGATTTGGTAAAGAATACACTGTTGTTAAGGAATTGATGCAAATCGAAAGATTTCGTAAAAATAGCAATAACTGAGAGAAATTGTATCCAACAATCCCCAGCTTCCCAGAGACGATACTCAGTCTAAATCCCAACCCAAAACCTTCGCAATCTCAACGGCAAGCATAGTTGGATCGAGAGGATTGACGATCGCTGCTGCAAGTTGAGATTTGTGGAACCAACTCTGTTGTAAATCTGACCATTTGGCTTTGAGAGTTAGCAGCAGAACCGGAATCCCTTCGGTGTCAGGTTGGCTTTTTAGTTGTTTGACAAATCGCAATCCATCTATTTCGCCGATAGAAACCTCCCAAAGAATCGCATCTGGCTGATAGGAACTTGCTTGTCGCAATCCTTCTAAAGTCGAACCCGCAACTTTGACCAATAATTTCTTAATGGTACCCGCCACGTGATTTATCCGTGGAATCAATCCAAAATCGAAAATCGAGAACCCTCAAGAAAGAGCATTTATCTCGCGCAAGTCAATCTAAAATCTAAAATCTAAAATCGCGCAATCGATTGACTTGCCAACCTACAACATCAGTCAAGCAAGCCTGGATTACCCTCCGCTACAGTCAGATTTTTGTGAATTAATAAAAGTCTTTTTGTAGTCATACCAATAACTTACAAAGGCTTCTTTTTTTTTTTGAACAGCCTGTAAAATAGTAACCCTGTCTGGGTTTTTGGGGGGATTGCCACGCCCCCAGGGTGAGTTTGGGAAGCCTACCAATAGGGATACTAAGATTGTAAATTCTTAAGAATCCTGCGTCTGCCATACCGGGGAGTGTCAATCATCCCATCCCAAAATCTCTGCCACTTTTCCCGGCAGGGTGGTGGCTTCAAATGGTTTGGGAATTAGCCCAGCAACACCCATTTTGGCAAATTTAGCCATGTCGGTTGACAAAACTCTTGCTGTCAGCAGAATCACTGGAATCGATCGAGTAATCGGATCGGACTGGAGGAGATCGTACACGGCAAACCCATCCATTCCCGGCATTGATATATCCAGCAAAATAGCGTTAGGTCGTTCTGTTTGTAGGATTTGTAAACATTCTTGTCCTGATGCGGCCACCAGGGTGTTCCATCCCGCGAGGTCTTCCAGGCACAACTGTATCAGTTCGCGGAGGTGTTCTTGGTCATCAACGATGAGAATTTTTTTCCCTATCATCTTGTTTTCGGGCAGGAGACTGTCCTCATAATTAGCTAGTTGCAAAGCGTTCATTTTATTTGGGTTGATGAGAAATGAATTTTTCGATTGCCAATTGGGTCTCAAATATACATTTTTAAGCAATCGCTCAAATTTGCAGTTGAGAGTTGAATCCGAACTTGGGATGGCGGAACTCTCAATTCTTTAGCAAGCTGAAGTGTTAAACCATCCGAGTGTATTTCATTTCCATAGGTTTCAGGATGTACGCGGTGGGGCAACGGGATGAGACTTTGAAATCCACTAGGAAGGAAATCACCTTCTACTCCCGCAGCTTCGGTAGCTTTACTTTTAATTAAAACAGTTTCTGGAGTGATTTGGAGATTCAATTTGACAAGATGAATGTCAGAAATGTGAACTTTAAGGATAAGTGTCATATCCTTTTCTTTAATTTTAATACCTGGGATCGGTGTTTCCTCTGTCTGAGCAATCCCAAGTGTGGATTGCTGACAACCAGCGGGCCAACCGGAAAATGAACCTGCCAGATCCTGATTTACATTATTAAAAGCCTGAAAAGCATTCATTGAGTCTCCTCTTAATGCAAAGAACTGTTAGCTGCATAACAAGAGACTAAATAGCAACGGTAAGGAATTGGTAAAGATGCCGTTATTGTTACAAAAATTCACAAAAATGGTGAAAGTTATTCAACCCATCCCAAAATCTCTGCTACTTCTTCCGTCAGGGTGATGGGTTGGATGGGTTTGGCAATTACCCCAGCTACCGCCATCTGGGCAAATTTAGCCCGATCGCTGGGCAAAACTTTCGCTGTCAGCAGAATCACTGGAATCGATCGGGTAATCGGATCGGACTGGAGGGTCTCGTACACATCAAACCCATCCATCCCCGGCATAGATACATCCAGCAAAATAGCGTTGGGTTGTTCAGTTTGCAGTATTTGTAAACATTCCTCTCCCGATCGTGCCCCCACTGTTTCCCATCCGCCTAAATCTTCTAAGCAGGCTTGCACAAGTTCCCGAAGGTGTTCTTCATCGTCAACAACTAGAATTTGTCTGTCTGTCATGGGATTTTGGATTGGAGATTTTGGATTTTGGATTGATGCTGCAGATTAATTTATAGCGGTTCTCAATAAAATGAGGTACACACCGATCGCAACTGATGCCCACTCCAGCCCACGGAGGCCGCGGAGGCCACGGAGGCCTACGCCCGCGAGAGCACCTCATGTTACGCTCGAAAGGCTATAAGCGTTATTCTACGGCGGCTAAGGGTAGGGTGAAGCAAAATGTGCTGCCTTCACCTAAGATACTTTCCGCCCAGATTTTGCCGCCATGCCGCTCAACAATACTGCGACAGATTGCTAAACCTAAACCTGTGCCTCCTTTTTCGCGGGAGTCGGAGGCATCGACTTGCTGAAATCGCCCAAAAATCAGTTCGAGTTTATCTGCTGGAATGCCTCGTCCGCGATCCCTAACTTGGAACAGCACAAAGTCTGTCTGGTTTTCGGCACTCAGATGAATTGTGGAATCGGCAGGTGAGAATTTAATCGCATTACTGAGCAAATTAGTTAAGGTTTGGACGATCGCATCTCCTGTTACCCAGACTTCTGCATCCGTGGGGGTAACGATTAATGATATCCGCTGTTGAGTAGCGATCGCCTGGATGCTCTCTACTGCTTGCTGCATCAAATCGGCCGCTTTGCAAACGGTTTTCTCGACAATTGCCCGCCCGGATTCTAGGCGCTCCAAATCTAAAATATCATTCACCAGGTTCACTAATCGATTGGTATCGAGGAAAGCAATTTCAATCATGCGTCTAGATTTTTCGGGCTTTTTATCGTAAACCCCACTTTTTATTAGTCCCAATGACATTTGAATTCCTGCCAAAGGAGTGCGAAGTTCATGGCTGACAATACCAATGAACTCATTTTTTATGTGGTCTAGCTTTTGTCGTTCGGTAATATCTTCCCCCATGCTGATAGTTCCAATGATGTTTCCCTCTGAATCTTGCAGCATGGTATTGTTCCAGGCAATAAATCTTTCCTCGCCGGATTTTGTCAAGATAGAATTTTGATAATAGGCATGATAGTTATGGTCTAAAACTTCAGCAAAAACAACTTTAATTGATTCTTGAAAAGAACTGGGTAAAAATTTTTCAAACCAGTTTTTTCCTAAAACTTCTGGGTGAGTATATCCTGTGAGTTTTAAGAAGAAAGGATTAACGTAATTAATATTTCCCTCTATATCAAGTCCGACAACAATCAACTGCACGTTATCCAAGAGCGATCGCCAGCGTCGTTCGGCTTCTCGGATCGTGGCTTCGGCTTGCTTGCGTTCTTGCAGTTCGACCTGAAGTTGTCGGTAGAGTTTGGATTGCTGAATGGCGATCGACAATTGGGTGGCAATCTGTTCAAGTAATTCTATTTCCCACGATTGCCATTGACGAGGTGCCCTATTTTGGTAGATAGCTAACAAACCCCAGAGCTTTTCTCTCAAAAATATCGGGAAAACAGCATAACTTTTTGCTTGAAATTGTTCCACTAGCTCGATATGACATGGTTGAAGATCGGCGCTATAAATATTATTAATAACCAACTTTTCATGATTGCGGAATCGACCGCCGTGAGTTTCTTGCAGATAGGTATCTACACAATTTTTTTGAAGCTCGCTTCCTATCAGTTTTACCCAATCCTCACCAACTGACTCCACGACAAAATCACCACTCCAATCAGGATTAAAGCGGTAAATGGCAGTGCGATCGGTTTGTAATGTCTGCCTGATTTCAGTAACAGCAGTATTTAGAACCGCATTCAGATCCAAAGATTGGCGAATCCCTTGAGTAATCCTCCATAGCAAATGTTCCTTTCGGGATTTCTGCAGTAAGGCTGCTTCCGCCTCTTGTCGAACTTCTTCGAGGTACTTCGCTACTGTGATATCTTGATGAACGGCCACCAGAACATCGCCGTAGTCGGAATGATTGAATACAGAGCAAGTGGCACTGCACCAAAAGGGAGTGCCATCTTTCTTGACATTATGGACTTCATAGCTGAATTCACCCCTGTGTAAAACGGCAGACCGAATGGCTTGATTTACATCTTCAGGACTGACCGATTCGGTGGCATAGTTGAGAATCGAAACGTGCTGACCGTTGAGTTCGCCAAAGTCATAGCCAAACATCTGCTCAAATTTAGGATTGGCATAGACAATAACTGCATTATCTGCTCTTACTAAACAAATGCCTTCGGCCATGTTGCGGGTAATGACAGCCTGAAGCTCCAGCATTTGTTCGGCTTGTTTAAGTTTAGTCAGATCGCGCAGACTAACGATTACCCCTACAATATTTTCGCCTGCATCACGGAAAGGCGTATAGGTAACGCTCAAAAATTGCGGTACTAAATTGGGAGAGTCAAACCACTTTTCATACTGAATTGTTTCTCCAGCCAAACATTTATCTAAGCGAGGTTGAATGAAGTTATCGAACAACTCTGCACCCAGGATATTCCTCACCGAATTTCCGATTACTTCGCTTTCAGATTTGTTGCACCAAGTCAAATAACCTTGATTGGCTATTTGATAAATATAGTTAATATTCATCAGCGCAATCCCATCTCTTGTACTGAATACGATGCGTTCATATTGGCGGAAGGCTTCTTCAGTACGTTTGCGAGCGGTGATATCAAATACGCTAGAACGACTCATCATGAAGTTACCTGCTTCATCATAAATTGCTGTAGCATTTAAGTTAATCCAAATTAGTTTTCCGTTTTTAGTCAATATCTGAAACTCTAAATTTTCGATCCAGCCTTGTTTTTTAAAGACGGGAAAGTTTTGATAAAAAATATTTTTACTTTCAAGGGTCATTAAATCGACATATTTTTTGTGCACAATTTCATCGCGGGTATAGCCTAACCACTTCAGTTCGGTATCATTAATCATAATTATTGTTCCTGCTGCATCTAGGGAATGATACCCACAGGGAGAATTATTATAGAGGTCTTCAACTTGATTGATATATTGTTGCAAGCTATGGTTGACTTCAGTGAGTTCTGCTGTCCTTTCTATGACTCGTTGTTCGAGTTCAGTATTGAGTTGTTGTAGGGCAATTTCTGCTTGTTGCCGCTCCCTTAGTTCCGTTTGTAATCGATCCAATAAATCAGCTTGCTGAATGGCTATTCCAGCTTGAGTTGCTACCTGTTGCATGAGCTCAATTTCTGATGGTTGCCATTCGCGAGGTTTGGCACACTGATGGGCAATCAATAATCCCCAAAGTTCTTGTCCCTTAAGGATAGGAATAACTAGGTTAGCTCTAACTTGAAAAGTTGCCAGGAATTCCCGGTGACAAGTATCAATTCCGGCATGATAAATATCTGATTGAGAGGTGAATAAGCCTTGTTTGAAGGGTTCTATATAGCTTTCACCCAAGCAAGGATCGTGTATCTGAGTGGATAAGATTGCTGTCCATTCTGAACCAACTGACTCTACGACAACCTTTCCGCTCCAGTCTGGAGCAAATTGGAAGATAATTACGCGATCGCATTGCAGAATGTTTCTGAGGTCTGTTACCGTAGTGTTAAAAATATCTTCTAGTTTGAGGGATTCGGGGAGAGAAACTGCTGTTTTAGCCAGGATTTGCTGTGGCTGTTGTTGCCATTTTCCATAATCCTCATCAGTATGTTCTATCATGAATCTACTTAATTAATTACATTTTTTAGATTGATGCAGAAACCGGGTTTTTAGCCCTCGTGCGTAAGTTCTATTTAAGTATTTTAGGACTTAATCTGTCGCGCATTTAAATTGTATATTCAGGGCTTGTATATTCAGGGCGGGCGGGACGCCCACCCCACAAGACTTTAATTTTTTTTGACATACAATTTAAATGCCCCAACAGCTTACGCAATCATCCCAGGTATGGGGCAACCACGGGGGGTTCGCTCCTATAAAACACTATATATTCAGGCTATGGGTAAGTCCTATATTTCTCGGCTTAAGTAAAGGACGAGCGCGCTTGATTCGGCTGAGTACCCGCGTGACTAATTCAGGCCCTAGTACCGGCTTGGTAATAAAATCATCGGCTCCCGCTGCAAAGGCTTGTTGGAGAGATTCTGGATCGGTATGGGCTGTCACGACCAAAATCGGTAAATTTTCCCATTTGATATCCTGTCGGACGACCTGACACAATTCTAAGCCGCTGACGATCGGCATTTCTAGATCCAGCACTACTAAATCCGGTTCAGTGCTAATTAACACCTCCCAAAATTGCTGTGGTTCTTTGAGATTTGTCACCTCTATTCCCCAAGGAGTCAGTAACGCTGATAATAGAACCAGCATCACAGGGTCATCATCTACAATTAAGACTTTGGCTTCTGAAGTTTGGGGACTGGGTAGAACACGGGCGATCGCTCGAAAAATTTGCTCGCTGGTTGCAGGTTTGTGGAGAAATTGCTTAGCACCTAAGCGCGATACTGCCAAGCGATCGGCAAGGCTATCTCGTCCGGTAAAGACAATTACAGGCAGGTTAGGCGATCGCTCGTTGAGCTCTCGCAGTAGCGTCAATCCATCTTCCTCTGTCTCTGGAAAGCTTAAATCTAGTAACATCACATCGGGCATTGACAAAGCAAGACGCGATCGGGCAGCAGTAATATTCGGCGCAATTTTCATCCGCAATCCCCAAGCTTCGGATTCTACTTTCAATCGCTCCGTTAATGCAGCATCATCATCAACTACCAAAACCCGATAGTTGAAAGTAGAAATAGTAGCAACTCGTGCAGCCGCTGATGTAATCCGTGTTTTGGCTAATTCCTGCTGTAATCCTGTCACCAATTCCGAGAATTCGGTAATTTCCTCAGCAGTCAAAGAGCGATCGTTTATTAGCAAATTCTCTGCTGAGCGTGCCAAGTTCGACCCTTCGGGATAACCAAAACAGCCCAGAGAGCCGGCCAATTTATGAGCTTCATTTTTTGCCGCTTCCTGTAATTCTGTTTCTAAATTTCCTGCTAATAGAGCAGTTTTTGCCCGATCCAATACAGCAATTTGTTGGTTGAGGTCTCCCCGAAACCGCTCTAACAATTTGTCGCTCTCGGACTTATATACCCGGCGAGATTGATGTTTTTCGGTACTCTTTGCGGCCAACTTGTTGAATTTAAAGGGCGCCGATTGGGGGTACGCTTTCAGCCGATAGCCCATGCCATAAACTGTTTCGATGATTTCTTCAGTTAAGCCGCCTGCCCTCAGTTTCTTTCTGACATCTTTAATATGAGTGGTAATGGCGCGATCGGTTGGTGCTTCATCAAATCCCCACAGACGATCCAAAATAGCACTGCGACTAAAGATGCGATCGGGATTTCGCAGCAATAATTCCAGCAGATTATATTCTGTCGCTGTCAGTGAAATTATTTGTTCGCAAAATGTCACTCTACCAGAATCTAAATCTAAACAAAGATTTCCCCAAGTCAATGTATTAGCCGCTGAATTCTGAGTACAACATCCTGGGGAAAGTGCTTTACTGCGTCGCAATAAAGTTCGGATTCTTGCCAGTAATACTTCCGTAGCAAAAGGCTTGCTGACGTAATCATCGGCTCCCGCATCGAAAAGAGCCACCACATCCGCATCTGAATCATTTGCAGTCATTAACAGGATCGGTTTGTGGTAGCCTTGCGATCGCAGTTGCCGACATAGACTAATTCCATCTAGTTTGGGAACCTGCACGTCTAACAAAATCAGATCGTACTCAATTGCTGCTGCCAAGTCTAGCCCCACTTGTCCATCATTTGCCAGATCGAACCCGTAATGATTTGCGTCCAACACCTTTGCCAGTGTTGCACTCAGCCATCCATCGTCCTCTACTAGCAGAATTTTGATCGGAGACTTCTTCATTTTGGCTGTGCGGTTCAATTCCCGTGCGATGACGCGCTTTGATGTCAGGCTGAAGCGTGGCTTTTAACTAAATCACTGGTAGTCGTTACTACTGCTTCTATCTTACCATTGTTGCAGTCCCATCACCTCAAAATAGTTGTCACTTCCGCACGTTACATAAGACTGATCCCCATTCCATTCATCTGCGTCCATCCCCGTTTATCTGCCTGCATCTGCGGTTCAAAAAAAGCTTGCAGTGAACCTATCTTCCCGCAGGGGTTTCCGAAGGGTAGGGAATCGCCCTCCACAAGAGCGATCGCCATCCCAAACAAATTATCCTTCATCCTCCGACTTTACCGGAGGACGCCCAGAAATCACAATAAAACCCACAGACTCAAGAGTCATGTGCGGGCGGCGAATACCAGCTAAAACCGCGTCACTCAACAAACTTTCCGTATTGATTTCATCAGCTAAAACCGATTCTAAAAGTTGTTCGGATTTAGAAAGTCGATTCAAGCGCAATTGCAATTGATTCACCCGGTTTTCGAGTTGGATAGCAGCAGTGACAGCAGATCGATCGCACATTTCCACAAAAGCCGATCGCCCGCGCAGCAACTCCTCCGATACCACCCGTCCCTTTTGACAAAAATCATCCCATTCTAGGGGATCGACAAAACTGTCAAGCAGCGACGTGCGATTTTTCGACAAATTGTAATCCCGATTCGGCCCGCCTTTCCCCTTATAAGCCCGCTGCAAAATCGCCAGAAGTTCCGCATCTTCCACCAGAGACATCCGCTCGCTGCGAGCATCTACAAACACAGTTTCAAAACAGGGGAGAAACAGAGCATCAGCGCGGCGCTGCAAAGCTTTCAAGTTGTAATTTTCGATGTTTTGTGCTTGCAAAACTTGCTCGGCCGGCTGCACATCAGTCTGGATGGAATAATTAAACTGGAAGCCGAACCACTCCTTTCCAGGCTCCGCATCCCAACTTTCATCATGCCGCCACATGGCAAAAGCTTGACCGCGATCGTCCCAGCGAATATAAGAGCCAAGTGCATCGATCAATCCCTCACCAATGCGGTAAAGAGCGACATCCGCATTCTGATGAGCAATACGGCGATTGTAACTGCCATATTGCTGGCAATAAGGAATCAATCTGGTTCTCAAATCGTTTGAGGGAATCAAAGTTTTTTGAGTAGGTTGATAGCGCAGCAACCCCGATATACTCGGATGTTCGATTTGTTTGAAGTGAAGAGCTTGGCACAACCAACCTTCAGTAGCCCGCTGCATTTCTTTATGCTTAGCATCGCAGTTGTCTAGAGATTCAAAATACTGAGATGCACTGTCATCAAGAGTATCAATTTCATCGAGAACGTACTGTTCGTCAATTTTGATTTTCTCTTGTTCGATTTCAGTTTTAATCGCTTCTATTTCGCTTGATAAGCCCTTGCCTCCCTCAGCAAACAACTTTTCTTCTAGTTTGAGAATTTTTTCCTCAGCATAAAACTGAAGGCTGGCAATAGATTTGTTGAAGATATTAAACCCATCTTTTAAAACTTGAAACCAAGCTTCGTGGGGACTCTCCGGCAAATCCGGGCCTGCAAACAAACAAAATTGCACTCCCATTTTGCTGCCAATGCGATCGACTCTGCCGAGTCTTTGTTCTAACTGGTTGGGAAACCACGGCAAATCGAAGTGAATTAACCAATCTGTCAATTGCAGGTTTACCCCTACTTCCGCCGATCGATCGCACACTAAGATAAAACAATGAGGCTGTGTCTTAAACCGCTTGAGACTAGCCTCAACATCATCAGCCGATTTGCTCGTGTCATGGCTGGCGATCGCATTTTTACCAAATATTTTAGCTAAATTTTCCGCAATCTCTTTACAAGTTGCAGTAAAACTGGTAAAAATCACAATTTTCGGGAAACGCTCCCCCGGAATCGGCCGTTTAATTTGCTGTTGAATTCTCGACAGCAAATCGCGAGGATTGCTGTGATACTCGCGCGGAACCTTCAAAGCAACTGCGAGAAATCGCAGAATCGCGATTCGTAACAAACTCAGTCGGTCGAGTCCTTCCTGGGGCTTTTCCAGGGTATTG
The DNA here is from genome assembly GCF_000317475.1 of Oscillatoria nigro-viridis PCC 7112. Lineage (NCBI taxonomy): Bacteria > Bacillati > Cyanobacteriota > Cyanophyceae > Oscillatoriales > Oscillatoriaceae > Phormidium > Phormidium nigroviride. The sequence continues at coordinate 1,342,110 of NC_019729.1, read as the reverse complement.
AGCAAGGTTTCTAGTATTTCCCTTTCTTCGGGAAACAGCGCCGTTTTGGTCAAAATTGCCGTGTCATTTTGTCCGAATTCGCGATCGAGTTCTGGAGTTGATTTTTTCTGCAAGCGAGCTTTGACCACCCGTTCTAAAACACTCAGCCAAGTACCGGAAGCGCGGAAAAATAGCAGAAAAATTCTCTGATATTCGCTAGATTTTGGAGCGACTGTGCGCCATTGATCGAGTACGGTTTGAATTTCCGACCACTGTTCATCATTCAGATCGTACTCGGTTTTTGGGACAGCATCTCGATCGAAAATCACATCCTCAACCGCATCCCGGCGGTTGCGAAGGATGCGACGATGCAGGCGGTAGGTATCGCTAACATGAGTGCGAATAGTTCGGACAAGGCGAGGCTGTTCTGCGGTTTTTTTAGTTTTCAAACAACTTTCTAACTCTGTTGCTAATCCGATTAAATAATCATCTTTTGCAAAAATAGTGCGAAGTTGAGCGAGTGTTGTTTGCAAAACAGCCGGCTTGGCATTTTCTCGGAAATTTAGCAAAGCGCGGCCGATTTCCTGACGGTTTTGCACCTGTTCTTTGAAGCTTTCCAGGTCATCAATACGGTAAGTTGTGGGATCTAGCAAGTGCAGCATCGTTAGAAAATCTTGCTCGCGGCCGAGAACTGGCGTTGCAGATAATAACAATACATTTTTGCTTTTCTGAGCTAGTTTCTGACAGAGTTCAAAGCACTGCTGCTGAGCGCGATCGCTCGAATGTGCCATTGCCGCCACATCATGCGCTTCATCCACAATCAGAAAATCTAGGTTGGCGTTGCGGCTAATTTGATTGATGTCGCTAACAGCAACAAGCTGCACTCGGTCAGCAAAATGAGACAAATAGAATTTATTTTCCAACTCCTGCCGCCACTGTTCGAGCAAGTATTTCGGAACCAGTACCACAGCGCGTCCGTTGGGTTCATCTAGCAGAAATTGGCGGAGAATTGTCCCGGCTTCTACTGTTTTTCCCAGTCCTGGTTCGTCTGCCAATAAATAGCGCACGATTGGGTCTTCTAGGACGCGCCGGACGACTTCAACTTGGTGCGGATAGAGGTCTATGTTAGCAGAAATTAAACCGGTCATGCCGCGGCTGACGGCCCGCTGTTCGATCGCAGATTGAACGAATGCCAATCGGCGATCGTGAAAATACGGCGTTTCTTGGCCTTTGACTGCTAAAATGTCGATCGGATCGGCGATCGGGATATTGCAGCGAACGTACAGTTCGGTTTCAACAGCTTGCAAACTTTGGCTGTCGGGCAGGTCAATTTCGTACTCTAATTTATCTTCATCCCAGTCATAAACTCGCCCAATTATCCATCTTTCCTGAGTTGTGCTCCAGAGGTAGCAGCGGGTTTGGCGCTGAAGTCTGGCTTCTTGCAGCAAACCCAAGGGTACAGTTTTGCGGAAGCGGTTTTTTACTGAGCAAAAATATTCAACTACGGCATCGGTACGCGATACCTCGACAACTTTTCCAACTCCCAAATCGTTTCTGGGCGATCGCACTAACGAACCAACATCAATCATAATTACAACCTGACAATACTTACTAGATTACAATCAATCCTTTCCAGTTAAAAATTTTAGCAAAATGCGATTTTTGCCTGCGTCACTTTTCTAGTCAAATGACACTCAATCTTGTCTTCTGAAAAAAATAAGTTTAGCATGGTAACTCACATCTTGCACCATTCTCAAGAACGGGCTCTTCGGCCCGTTCCACAAAAGATAAATTTTCTTGCTTCACGGGCCGGAAAGCCTGTTCCTAAAATGCTAATTGAGAATGGTGCAAGATATAAGGCACGGTAACTAACATTAGAGAACGTAGTGCAACAATCTCAAACCATTGATTCAACGCCCTTGAGTGCGTAAGTCCTGAATAACTAATTACGAGGAAGGAAAAATTACACCTGGATTACCGGATTCCCATTTCGGGTATTTCTGCATAACATTAGTATAAATTTCAGACTCTGTAAACTCTACTAACCAAGCTTGTAGCCCAGGCCAAGGCTGTTCGTTGAACCAAGTTCGATCGGTATGAGCGAATTGACGAACAAAAGGTGCGATCGCCATATCAGCTAATGCTACATTGTTACCAAACAAATATTTAGTGGCGCTTAACTGTGAGTTGAGTTTTTCCAGGAATAAAGAACCTTCATAACGATGTACTTGAGCATCAACACCGGGATAGCGATCGGGGTACTTATAACGGTCAAGATGATATTTAAACCTATCATCAAATAGAGCGATTAGTTCCAGCATTTCTGTAACAGAACCTTGCTGTGGCATCAACCATTTTTCAGGATCGTGTTGTCTCAATGCCCACAGCATGATATCGATACTTTGATCGAGTACCCGCCCGTCAACATCAATCAATATTGGTACCGTACCTTTGGCAGATACTTCCAACATCTCTGGTGGTTTGTCTCGCAAAACAACTTCCCGCAACTCACACACCCGATTGCTAACCATCAAGGCCAAGCGTGCGCGCATAGCATAGGGACAGCGGCGGAAGGAATACAAAATCGGGTATGTTGCTGACATATAATATCAATTCCGGTTGCACCGGAATTATTGTTGACTGTTGACTGTTGACTGGGGGTCGAAAAACTGAATGGTTGAGTGTTAACTGTTGAGTGGATTTTATTATTCCGATGGAACCGGAAACGATATAATTAGTCGATCGCGCGATCGGGTTTTTCGGGTCAGAAACCCGGTTTATTCGTTGATTTCTCGTCGCCAAACCAGATTTTTCGTCGAAACGGGGTTTCTTTGAGCATAGTGCTAATCAGGTGGGAGCATCTCATATTTGTAAAAACACTGATTCTGGCTCCTGACTTCTGACTTCTGACTCTTTTCTCCTAGCTTCTGACTCCTGACTCCTAACTCCTATTTCTAGCGGAGGGCTGCTTTCATTGAGATGCTCCCAATCAGGTGAGGCGCATCTAAATTTTACAGTCAAGTTTGATGCAATTCTTGTGGGGTGGGCGTCCCGCCCGCCCAAAAAATACAACGCAAGATGCCCGACAGCTTACTACACGAGTCAGAAACCCGGTTTCTTTCTATATTTCTCGCCGCCAAACAAGATTTTTCGTATTAACCGGGTTTCTTTGAGCTTAGTGAATAATACTATTAGTCGCAGGACTCATCTACTTTTTTCTTCGCCTCGTAGCGCGCGCCTATATGTACTTGGTTGCGACGCTTAGCAAGCTCAATCTGACGTTGACGTTCAGATAAGCCTTGTTTTTTGGTTTCAGTTTTGGAGTCATGACAATGAGGACAACTCACACCAAGTACAAATAATTCAGAAGCCTTATCTTCCTGACTAATCGGGTGACGACAACCGCGACAAAGTTCATAATTACCCGGCTTTAAGCCCTGACCAACAGAAACCCGTTCATCAAAGACAAAACATTCACCTTCCCAACGACTTTCTGCTTCCGGCACCGTTTCCAAATATTTTAAAATTCCGCCTTCGAGATGATAGACTTCCTCAAAACCTTGAGTACGCAAAAAAGCAGTAGATTTCTCGCAGCGAATACCACCCGTACAAAACATTGCCACTTTAGGTTTATTGCGTAAAGCAGTTTCCCGCAGCACCCATTCCGGTAACTCAGAAAAGCTTTTTGTTTTTGGATTAATAGCGCCTTCAAAAGTACCCATAGATACCTCGAATTCGTTACGCACATCAACCACGACAACATCGGGATCGTCAAGCAGCTTATTCCACTCATCAGGCTTAACATATTTGCCCGCCATGAGGCGGGGATTAATGTCCGGTACTCCCATCGTGACTATTTCGCGCTTCAAGCGTATTTTCAGGCGGTAAAAAGGTGCTGTTTCCGAAAAAGATTCCTTGTGTACCAGATCCGCAAAACGCGGGTCACTACGCAAGAATGCCAGCACTGCGTGTACGCCCTCATCCGAGCCGGCAATAGTGCCATTAATGCCTTCTTCGGCCAGCAAGATAGTGCCTTTGACGTTGTTGTTGTTGCAACAATCGAGTAGCGGTGCTTTCAGCTCAGCAAAATCAGGTAGTTCAACGAACTTATATAAAGCAGCGGTTAAGAAATCAGCCATAGATTGAATTGATAGCACTAATTAATTTTCATACTTCTATGAAAATTCAGTCAAAGCGGACGGTGGGACTCGAACCCACGACGTTCAGCATGGGAAGCTGACATTCTACCACTGAATTACGCCCGCGCTTAGTGTTTTTTACTTGCTTTCACCTGCTTTCACTTTGGAGGTCGATCGGTAAAAAACGACTAGAAAAATATTGTACAACTATTTTCTGATTTTGAGTATAGCATTTTGACAATCAATTTTGGGCGGCAGCCGATCGCCCATCCACCGCACAAAAAAAGTCCTGCACCAAAGGCAGGACTTAATCTAACTTAAATTTCTTAGTCTCTTAGAGAGGGACTTCGTTTGAAAAGAAGCGGTTTCAACCGCCGATCGAGGGGGATGGAACTTTGCCGTTAGACGAAGCGCAAAGAGGTGCTGTCAATAGCCAGGAAAGAAACTGATTGGACGATCGCAATCAATTCATCCGCGCCCGAAGTCTTCTTGAAAATAGCGGTACCAGCAGGCAATCCTTCGGGTGAAGCACCTAACTGATAAGTGCTAGGAGCACCTTGAAGTTGGAGGATATCTTCACTCGGGTTGAAACCGACAATCAAAGCGTAGTCGCCTGCGCCCGTGGCGGTATCGACACCATCGTTGTAATAGAACTTGGTGGCATCTCCCAGCAAGAAAGTATCGTTGCCTTCAGCGCCAATCAGCGTATCGATTTCGCCTCGCCCTGGATTAGCAGCAGTGCCGTCAACGCCAGTCAGAATGTCGTTGCCTTCTTTGCCGTAGAGGAAATCGTTGCCAGTACCGCCGAGCAAAGCATCGTTATCTTTACCGCCGTAGAGGTTGTCGTCTCCAGCTTCGCCGGCTAAAGTATTGTTGCCTAGATCGCCGCTGATGGCATCGTTACCGTCGCCGCCATACAAAACGTCCTCACCTTTTCCTCCTAACTCGATATCGTTACCGTCGCCTCCAATCACGGTGTCATTGCCGTCGTTGCCAAATAGGAGATCGTTGCCGTCGTCGCCAAATAAGGCATCGTCACCTTTGCCTCCGAAGAATGTGTTGTTTTCGCTATTGCCGATTAAGGTATCGTTGCCTTTGTTGCCGTAGACGGGAATGTTAGCGTCGATCGCCACGATCGCGTCATTGCTGTTGCTGCCGATATTCCCTGACGCTGAGCCTGTCGGTGCGGGTGCGTTGGTGACTGTGAGTGCGATCGGCAGTGCGATCGTCACAGGCGGTGCGGGAGTGAAAACGGGTGTTGGTGCTGTAGCCGGTGTGGGTGTCGTAACCGGTGTGGGTATCGGTGGGGTGGGTGCAATCGGTGGGGTGGGTGCAATCGGTGTCGGCGCTGTGGGTGTCGGCGCCGTGGGTGTTGGCGCGGTGGGTGTTGGGGCTGTGGGTGTTGGGGCTGTGGGTGTTGGCGCTGTGGGTGAGTCTGGTAAATTAGCTGTGAGAATCTCCGTACCAGCGAGATTGCCGACAGTTTCGATAAAGCCAACACCTTCAACAGTCGCCGATGCACCGAAGAAGTCGGAAATTACCACGTCATCGGTAGCCCTGACGATACCGTCTTTGTTGGTGTCAATCAGTAAACTCGTGCCTTGGCGGGCCAAGCCTGTATTTCCCGATGACAGCGACAGTGACAGGGTAGGGCTGGTACTGACATCGTTGCTAAAATCAACAAAGTCTAGGCGATCGATGCCACCTGTATCCTGAATTTGAAGCTGATTCTGGCTAAAATCCCGCAGGAGATAGCGATCGTTACCTGCACCGCCTCGCAGCACATTCCCACTGCCAAATCCGGCACTGAGCGTATCATCGCCAGCACCGCCATCCAAGGTGCTATTACCACTACCACTGAGATAGTCATTGCCCGCACCGCCATCCAAGGTGCTAGGCCCAGTCCCTAGCAGCGTGTCATCTCCATCGCCACCAGCGAGACTATCATTGCCACCACCTCCATTGAGAACATCATTGCCGATACCCCCATCCAGGATGTCATCGCCACTGTCGCCAATCAGGGAGTCATTTCCTCCACCCCCATTTACGTTGTCGTTTCCTGCACCGCCGAGCAAGGTGTCGTTGCCATCTAAGCCAACAAGGGTGTCATTGCCTTCTAAACCTGAGATGTTGTCATTACCGATAGTGCCTGTGAGGTTATCGTTGCCTGCTGTGCCGGTGCTTGCACTGCTTCCGGGTACAGCCGTAGCCTCAGTCAAATTAGCCGCGAGAATCTCCGTACCAGCGAGATTGCCGACAGTTTCGATAAAGCCAACACCTTCAACAGTCGCCGATGCACCGAAGAAGTCGGAAATTACCACGTCATCGGTAGCCCTGACGATACCGTCTTTGTTGGTGTCAATCAGTAAACTCGTGCCTTGGCGGGCCAAGCCTGTATTTCCCGATGACAGCGACAGTGACAGGGTAGGGCTGGTACTGACATCGTTGCTAAAATCAACAAAGTCTAGGCGATCGATGCCACCTGTATCCTGAATTTGAAGCTGATTCTGGCTAAAATCCCGCAGGAGATAGCGATCGTTACCTGCACCGCCTCGCAGCACATTCCCACTGCCAAATCCGGCACTGAGCGTATCATCGCCAGCACCGCCATCCAAGGTGCTATTACCACTACCACTGAGATAGTCATTGCCCGCACCGCCATCCAAGGTGCTAGGCCCAGTCCCTAGCAGCGTGTCATCTCCATCGCCACCAGCGAGACTATCATTGCCACCACCTCCATTGAGAACATCATTGCCGATACCCCCATCCAGGATGTCATCGCCACTGTCGCCAATCAGGGAGTCATTTCCTCCACCCCCATTTACGTTGTCGTTTCCTGCACCGCCGAGCAAGGTGTCGTTGCCATCTAAGCCAGCAATGGTGTCATTGCCCTCAAGCCCTGAGATGTTGTCATTCTCAGGCCCGCCGATGAGATTGTCATTTGTCAATGTACCCGTCAATACTGCCAATGTCTTTTTCCTGCTTACTGTAAACAGGCGAGGGCTAATTTTACTTAGCTACTACGCCCTAATTATCTATCAGTGCTTTTTCCCAATAATTATGCAAATTTTCCAAAAAACTTTTTTTAGGCAAAATTTGTTTCATTGGCGACAAAAGATGCTATATATAATACCATCTTCTGAAAAAAAATACAATATTTTTGTCAGCGTATATACGTAAGTATATATCAGTTGAATAGACTAATTAACCACAAGTAAGTTTTTTTAATCCTAAAGAAAGTAATAAATTTTATTAAATAGCGGAACCAATTCTCCCGTGCTCATTATTACAGGAATGCACCGATCTGGAACTTCTCTGACTGCGGCATTCTTACAGAAAATAGGTCTTGACTTGGGAAACAATCTCCTGAAAGGCAACTATTGGAATCCCCAAGGTTACTTTGAAGATAGTGATTTTGTAGAATTTCAGCGAACAATTCTGCAAACTTGCTCTCGGTGCGACGAAACAGGTTTTCCCGATTGGGGTTGGACGGAAAGCGAACAGCTAGATGCCCAAAAACTTAACATTAATATAGAGCCTGCGAAGCAATTAGTCAAATCTCGATCCAATCACTCAGAACTTTGGGGGTGGAAAGATCCGCGCACCAGTTTAATGTTAGATTTCTGGAATCAAATCATCCCTAATGCTCGCTATCTATTTGTCTACCGCTATCCTTGGGATGTCACTGATTCAATCTTGCGGTTGAACATCCCATTTTTCTCACAAAACCCCGAATATTGCTTAAAGATATGGAGATTTTATAATCGCCACATCTTAGAATTCTATAAACGGCATGACAATCAATGCCTGCTCGTAAATTTGAATACCTTGCTAACATCTCCCGGCAAAGTGTTAGAATTATTAAAATTTAAGCTCAATCTGCCTCTGCAATCTCCCTACAACCAAGAACCAGATATCAAAAATACTTTGATGTCAGTTTATAACCCTCAACTGCTGAGCAGCTTGCACCTCAACCATCCCCTAATTCAAGTTCTCAATCTCACATCGGGTGGATGTTTTGAAATCCTAAATCAGCTAGATTTAGTAGCCGACTTGCCGAGTCCATTTTCCAGCTTATCCTTGCCGCGAAATCGCGGAACCCTAGAGCGTTTATCCCTCCGACTGCATCAGGAAACTATCAAAGTTCAGCTTAACCCAGAGTCGCCTCAATTTCTCAGTTGGCTGTCCGGTTGTATCGATCGCTATCATAGCACATCCCATGAATCTGCCTTAACAGATTTACGTCAAGCGCGCCATAAACTAGCAGCATTTTGGCTGTCTGCACTACCAGATAAACTGCAAAGCAGCTATTCTGGCTATGCGGGAAAAGCCCAGAAAATGCTATTAGCCAGCGGCATGAGAGACGAACCTCTGACTGATGTCGAACAGCGGGAAGTTGAGGAATTATCTCAATATGTTGCTAAAGGATTTGAAGCCCCAGAAGCTATCCAATATTTGTTGGCAGCCATGCTGTATAGGCGGGCAGATCGGTTGCCGTTACACTATGGCAGAACTGCTGTTCCCCAGTGGTTTTTTAACGATTTGCTGGAGTTTATGCTATACTTCCCCAGTTATTTTCAAGAAGTGGGAGATGTCGAGAACTATTGCAGCTATATGCAGCAATTAGTAGATTTAGTTCACAGTCGCGTTTTCAGCAATCCTGACTCCGAAATTTGGCAAAATGTTGCTTTAATCTTTGCAGATACCGTTAACTTTGTCCCGCTATATTTTAGCACCAATAACTTGAAAAATGTCTATACCAAGCGCTCGGATATTCTAGAATTTATCCTAAAAGCTAGGGGACATCAGATTGACTTCAGCTTTGACAAACGCCCCGCTAACAGAGGCAAAATTCGCCTCGGCATTCTCAAAGCAAGTTTCGCGCCAATTTCTGAAACTTTTACCACTATCCCGGCTTTTGAGCATTTAGACAGAGAGAAATTTGAGATTATTTTATATGTCCTCAACGCGAGCGATCGCCCTTTGGATGTATACTGTCAAAGTCGGGCAGACAAACTGGTGAAGTTACCGCAGGAACTGCACAGTCAAGTCGAGATAATTCGCGCCGATGACCTGGATATTTTGTTTGTAGGGTCGATCGTCACCAATGCCGCTCAAAACATCATATTACTAGCTTTGCACCGCCTAGCGCGGTTACAGACCACCTATTTTGCATCTCCTGTAACTACAGGCATCCGCAATATGGATTACTACATTTCCGGCACTTTGACGGAACCTTTGCAAGAAGCGCAAGCACAATATCGCGAAAGGTTAGTAATGTTAGATGGGACAGGATTTTGCTTTAATTATAGCATTCAAAAAGCAGAAGCCAGTATTAAAATTGAGAGAAAAAGCTTGGGAATTTCCGACACAGCAGTTGTATTTATCTCCGGCGCCAATACATTCAAGATTATTCCCGAACTCAGGGAAACTTGGGCAAAGATTATCGCAGCCGTGCCTAATTCAGTCCTGGTTTTATATCCCTTCGGCAATACCTGGTCGGGTGATTACGTCAAACAGCCGTTTATCAATAAAATGTCGGCTATTTTTGATAAATATAGTATCGATCGCACTCGTTTAATTTTATTAAATACCCTGGCGAATCGCGAAGATGTGAAAGCATTGTTACAACTGGCTGATGTCTATCTAGACTCCTATCCCTACGCGGGTGCAAATTCGACGGTTGATCCGTTAGAAGTTGGATTGCCTACTGTGGTGAGAGAGGGCAATAATTTGCGTTCCCGACAAGGGGCGGCAATCCTGCGAGATATCCAGTTGTTTGATTTAATTGCTGACAGCGAAGAGTCTTATATTAACTTGAGTGTCGCACTCGGAATTAATGCCCAATTGCGAAAGCAAAAGCGCGATGAAATCCAATACAAAATGCAGCAGCAACCGAGGTTTCTGGATAGTCGCGCTTATGCGGCAGCTTTGGGTTCGGTATTTGAAAAAATGCTAATAGTGAATCGGCTTTAGAACTCAGCCCTTTTTTGAAAAAAACACATAAAGTCCGATTCCCTACCCTACCCTTTGGGGTCTTTTGAAAGTAATCCTATTAAAATAGGATCGAAATGTTTTTTTTTGAGGGTCAGACTTCATAGTCCGATCGCAGAATGTGGACGGGAGCATCTCATATTTGTAAAAACACTGATTCTGGCTCCTGACTTCTGACTTCTGACTCTTTTCTCCTGGCTTCTGACTCCTGATTCCTCACTCCTATTTCTAGCGGAGGGCTGCTTTCATTGAGATGCTCCCATGTGGACAATGTACTCCAGCTCAACTTTCAAGAGTACAATTAGTAGAATTTATGAGGGATTTAAACCATCACGATTGTCTCCCTTGATGCAGGATGGCTCTCAATAATAATAATAATAATAATAATAATAATAATAATAATAATAATAATAATTTGAAAATCGCTCAATCGCCCACGCTGACTGCGCCTCAGTATATCCGCAGGTAGATGGCTAATCCTTCCTTTCATGATTGTCGATCGTGTATAATAAAAATAAAAACCTACCATAATACTTACTTAAAAAATCAATTTGGTATAAAAAATGACTGATAAAAAGAAGTCCAAGAAATCTCAACCTAAAGCTAGTATCAAAGCCGATCGCAAGCAGCAAAACAATCAAAACGACTTATTTCCTGTAGTCGCAATAGGAGCCTCCGCAGGTGGATTGGAAGCCTTTATACAATTACTTAGCCATTTGTCGATCGATACGGGCATGGCGTTTGTAATAATTCAGCATATGTTGCCAAATCAGGGAAGTGTGTTGAGTGAGATTCTGGCTCGATCGACCCTGATGCCCGTGCATGAGGTGACAGATGGGATGCCAATAGCACCGAATCAGGTATACGTCATCCCCGCGAATTTCAGCATGACCATCGAGCGATCGGTGTTCAAGCTCAGGCCTCGCGGCAGAGGACTCGGGCTATTTATGTCCGTCGATACTTTTCTGTTTTCCCTCGCCGCAGAACGGGGGAACAAAGCCATCGCCGTCATTTTGTCCGGGGGCGACAGCGATGGTGCCCAAGGGTTAAAAGCGATTAAGGCCGCCGGCGGTATTACTTTTGCCCAATGTGAAGAATCGGCACAAGTCAGCAGTATGCCGAATACTGCGGTGGCTACGGGTCAGGTAGACTTTATCTTGACACCGGAAAAAATTGCCCAGAAAATATCAGAGATCGGCCGTCATCCCTACATTGCAGAGGGGCCTGCGACAGAATTGACAAGCAGCGAAAATGCGATCGAAAGTAAAGATGCGATCGCCACGATCTACAGTTTGCTGCGGGCGGCTACAGGAGTTGACTTTACTCACTACAAGCAAACAACCTTGAAGCGGCGGATACATCGGCGGATGTTGCTCTACAAGCTCGAACGCATCGAGGATTATGCCCAATATCTCCAAAACACCCCGACAGAAGTAACGGCGCTGTATCACGATGTCTTAATTCATGTCACCAGCTTTTTCCGCGACCCCGAAACCTTTGAGGCCTTAAGCAGCAATGTTTTTCCCGCAATCGTCCAAGATAAATCGCCGAAACAACCGATCCGCATTTGGATTGCCGGCTGTTCAACGGGTGAAGAAGCTTACTCGATCGCCATTTGCTTGCTAGAGTTTTTAGCAGCTCGATCTATTAATCTGCCGATTCAGATTTATGCCACAGACATCAGCGAAAGTGCGATCGCGATCGCCCGCAGTGGCTTTTATACCCAGCCCCAAGTCGCGGATATTTCACCCGAACGCCTGCATCGGTTCTTTGTCCAAGTCGAGGGCGGATACCACATCGCTAAGCCCGTGCGCGAACTCTGCGTCTTTGCCAGACAAAACCTGATCGGCGATCCGCCCTTTTCCCGGATGGATTTGATTAGAGACCTCCACAAAAAGAATGATCCAATAGCTATGTGGGTTTAGCGAAAATTTCTACAAACCATTTGTGAAGATTGGGGAGACGATGAATCTGGGTTTCAATTTCTGCCATAGCTAACTCCGAAAGTTTAACTCCTGTGGAGTAAATTGTTTCTACCAATGTCACCACTGGATTTTTATCCTTAAATGTGAGAGTTTTGGCGAAATTTACAACAGTCTCAACAGTGTCAAGTAAACTACCATTCCAATGCTTTTCTAACCAACCAAAACAACGTTCTATTGGGTTATATTTACTATGATAGGGCGGATAATAAGCTAATTGTAACGTCAGTTGAGATTGTTGGGAAAAATCTAAAATTCGTTTCATAAACTGAGTACGACGAGAATGATTTTCCGGTCCATTATCCTGATTGATGACCAATTTTTGAATGTGACTAAAACGGTGTTTAACAGTTTGCCACCAACTTTCAAGTAAGTCAACTATACAATCAGCCGTCAACTTAGAAGTAACGAAGAATAAAAATAGCTCATTGTACTCAGGCAGAAAAATACCATAGGGAATCACACTTGATTGAGTCGAAAAATCGTGGTCAACTGCAATAGTTGGCGTCCGATTTTTACCACCTCTATCAAATTCTCCAATCTTGACGGAAGCTTTGGCATCAATGGAAATTCGGAGAGTATTTGGGTTATTATCGGCTGCTGTATTGACTTGTTCAAGTTGTTCAAAAATGGCTGAGGTCTCGGGGATTTTTTTGACTGGTTTAGTTTTCAAAACTCGTTTTAAGGTATAACCCAAATCATTCAATCTTCTTCTAATTGTTTCGGCGCTCGGTAGTTCTTCATCACTATAACCAAATTGTTTAATTAATTGACGACGGACTTCATTGGCAGTCATGCGCGTATATAATCGTGTACTCTTAAAGCTAGGATCAGTTTGACTGTGTGGGTCTACTAACGATGTAATATCTTTCAATAAGTTGGGTAATTTTGTTTCAACCCGCTTTCGTCCACTGCGCTTGAAACCATCGACAATTGGCTCACCACTTTTCAATTCTTTCATCCCTTTACGGATGGTCCGTCTATTCCATCCTAACTCCCGTTCTACTAACGTTTGTCCACCTATTCCTAAATCTTTGACTACCGATGCCATGAATTGTCGTCTGTCTGTCCCCTTGAGTTTTTTAGCTGTTTCGATGTAAAGAGATTTGGCGTGTTCGGTCAGTTTCATGATAGATTTTAGAGACATAAGATAGGCTGCACACTGAAATTATATTTTGACTATTATAGGATCAATCATTCTGTGGCGTTCTCTTAGCTGTCGGAACGTGCTGATCTATCTGGGGCCGCTGTTGCAGAAAAAACTGCTGCCAATGTTGCACTATGGACTTCGGCCCGCAGGCTTTTTGCTCTTAGGCACTTCGGAAACGGTGGGAGACTTTTCAGAATTCTTTGCGCTATTCGACAAAAAGAACAAAATTTATACTAAAAAACTGCTGTCGCATTGGCTCAGCATGGATTTAAATGCTAGCAACTATTCTCTGACACCCCTCAACCCTCAACCGCAGCAGACAGAAAAGTTGGACGAAATCGAAATGGAGAAACAGGCCGATCGCATTGTTTTGAATCACTATGCCCCTGTCGGGGTCGTGATTAACACAGCCAGCGAGATTCTTCAATTTCGAGGACAGACTAATGCCTACCTAGAACTGCCTCCCGGTAAAGCGAGCTTTAGCCTGCTGAGAATGGCAAAAGAAGGATTGCGCGCGGAACTGCGAACTGCAATTCAAGAAGCATCAAAGCAGAAGCAGCCGGTCGCGCGGGCAGGCTTGCAAGTTAAAGAGGGCGAGATCGTCCGGCAGGTCAGAATTAATGTGGTTCCATTCCAAGCTGGCGCTGCGGCAAAAAACTATTTTTTAGTGTTGTTTCAAGAGGAGTCCCCGATATATGCAATGCCTGCTACTGATACTGACGACGGTAGAGTCAACTCCGATGCTTCACAGGGTGAAAGTCTGGAGATTGCAAGGCTGCTACAGGAACTGAAAACCACAAAAGAACATCTCGGAGCGATCGTCCAAGAACATCAAGCCGCCAATCAAGATTTGAGAGCCGCCAACGAAGAGATTTTGTCCAGCAACGAAGAGTTGCAAAGCATGAATGAGGAACTCGAAACGGCGAAAGAAGAGATTCAGGCAACCAATGAAGAACTCAACACGATTAATGACGAATTGCAGCGGCGCAATGTTGAATCGACTCAGGTAAGCAACGATTTAGAGAATCTGCTCGCCAGCATCAATATTCCGATCCTGATGCTGGGAGGCGACCTGCGAATCCGCCGGTTTACTCCCGCAATCGAACGCATCTTCAACATGATTTCTACTGATATCGGGCGGTCTTTGAGCGACATCACTCACAAGTTGATAGTGCCGGACTTAGAGCAACTGATTTTAGAGGTGATCCGCACGCTCAATTTGAAAGTTCAGGAGGTTCAAGATCGAGACGGTCGTTGGTACGATCTGCACATTCGACCCTATCGGACGATCGACAACAAGATTGATGGGGCTGTGGTGATGTTGGTGGACATCAACGAGCTCAAACTCAGCGCCCAGCAGTTGATGGAAGCGAAAAATTACGCCGAAACGATCGTGGAAACCGTGCGGGAACCATTGCTAGTGTTAGATCTCAACCTGCGGGCTATCACTGCCAACCGTTCTTTCTACGAGACGTTTCAAGTGATGCCGAGCCAAACTGAGCAGCGCTCATTGTTCGAGATGGGTAATGGACAGTGGAATATTCCCCAGTTGCGATCGCTCCTAACAGAAATTCTGGCAGGAAATCCCCAGTTTCAAGATTTTGAGGTCGAGCATGACTTTGAACACATCGGGCATAAAATAATGCTGCTCAATGGCCGCAAAATGCCTCCGATCGGCGATACACAGATGATTCTGTTGGCGATCGAGGATATCACCGAGCAAAAACAGTTCGAGATAGAACGCAGCCTTCGGATGCAAGAACAATCGGCTCGTGCGGCTGCTGAGGAGGCCAATCGCGTCAAAGATGAGTTTTTGTCCGTCCTCTCTCACGAACTGCGGACGCCGCTCAATGCGATGATTGGCTGGGCACAGTTGCTCCGCATGAAAAAATTTGACGAGGCTAAAACCGAGGAGGCGCTAAAAACGATCGAGCGCAGCGCCAAAGCACAAAACCAGCTCATCGATGACATCTTAGACGTTTCGCGGATTACCACAGGCCAATTTCGGCTCAATCCTTCTGAAATTGAGCTGAATCCTCTGCTTGAAAATGCGATCGGAGTGATTTGTTTCGCCGCAGAAGCCAAAAACATTCAACTTGAATCCAGGCTAAGTCCTTTAAAACCAAAGATTTTAGGCGATCCCAGCCGCTTGCAACAAGTGGTGTGGAATCTACTTTCAAACGCGATTAAATTCACCCCAGCCGGAGGAAGAATTGACATCACATTAGACTACATGGATGGAATGGCTCAAATCCAAGTTAGCGATACTGGTAAGGGCATTCACCCTGATTTTCTCCCCTACGTGTTCGATCGCTTCCGTCAGGCGGATAGTAGCTACTCTCGCAGAGACTCAGGATTGGGGCTCGGACTCTCGATCGTCCGTCATTTAGTAGAACTCCACGGCGGTACTGTTAGTGCAACAAGTGCGGGTGAAGGACAAGGGGCAACCTTTACCGTGAGGTTGCCGCTGCGAACAGATATCCCATGACTGTTGACTGTTGACTGTTGACTGTTGATTGTGAGTCAAAAAACTGAAAATTGCGCGAATTATTTGTTGGCAGCTTGATTCGACTTTACGCGCGACGATGAAGCGCGAATTTGATATCATTCCCGCGCAGCCGGAATTGATATTATTTCTAATCTTATCTCCCGATCGGATATCGTTTCCGGTTGTATCACAATCATAAAATCGAGTCAACAGTTAACACTCAACCATTAAGTTTTTCCACCCCTCCTTCTACAGTCAACAGTCAAAAATAATTGATATTATTTCTAATCTTATCTCCTCATCTGATATCGTTTCCGGTTGCATCACAATAATAAAATCGAGTCAACCGTCAACAGTCAACCGTCAACCGTCAACCGTCAACAATGATAAGGAGTGTAACCGGAATCTATATAACTATTTAGCAACCTTAACCCGATCGCCATCCTTCAAAAAACCAGCCCCAGTAACAACCACCCGATCGCCCGCCTTCAAACCCTTTTTAACCACCACCTTCGCAGCAGTCAAATCGCCCACAGCACCCCCGGAAATTTCCCCTACTTCCACCCGTTGAGCCTGCACCTTGTCCTCGCCCACAAGTTTATAAACAATAGAACTGCCGTCAGATTGGGGTAAAATAGCTTTAGCGGGGACTTTCAAACCTTGAGCCGTTGCCGTCGAAATGGATGCGCGCAAAAACATTCCCGATCGCAAAAACTCGCTTGCCGGCAAATCAATCTTCACCGTAGCTTGCCGATTTTGCGGGTCAACTAGCGGCAAAATATCTCGTACAGTTCCTGACAACTTAATCCGCTTGTCAGAATCCGAAGTAATTTGCACTGCTGTTCCCGGCCGCACTTGCGAAAGCTTAGTTTCCGGCACTTTCAATTGCAGTTCCAGCTTGTTTCCCCGAATAATCGAAAATAGTTTTTGACTGCCCGAAGAAACATCGCCAACTCGACCAATTCTTTCAGCCACAGTGCCGCTATCCGGCGCTCGAACAATTGTTTGTTCTAGTTGAGTTTGTAACTGTTTGACTTGTGCATCATTGCTGCGGACACTTGCTGCGTTATTTCCCACATTTGCTCTGGCACTGCTGACACTCGCTCCGGCCGTATTCACTTTAGCACGAGCGCTGCTGAGGGCCGCTCTAGCCGTACTGATATTAGCTTCAGCGGTAGCTACTTTAGCAAGAGAAGATCGCACTTCTTCCGCTGCTTTATTCTGTTCTTGCAAAGCTGTATTCAAGTCAGCTTTAGCTTTGTTCAAGTCTTGAACGGCCGTCTGCCGTTCCGTCTTGCGCCTTTCTAAATCTTGCTGACTAATTACTCCCTGAGCAGCCAAATCTTGGGTGCGATTTACTTCTCTTTGAGCTTGATCTAATTTAGCCTGAGCCGAGGCAATGCCGGCTTTAGCTTGAGTCACACCGGCTTTAGCTTGTTCCACACCGGCCCTTGCCTGCCCGACGCCTGTTTTGGCTTGCGCTGCGTCAGCGATGGCTTTTTCAACGCCCGCTTGGGCGTGATCGACGCCGGCTTGAGCTTCTTGTTGGGCTGACTGGGCTTGCTGTACCTGAGCTTGGGCTTGTTCTACCGTAGAATTGGCTGATTCTACTCCCGCAAGCGCTTCGGCAATTTGCGATCGTAGCACCGAATCGTCCAAAACCGCCATCGTCTGACCTTTTTCTACCGCATCCCCTTCATTTACCAACACCTGCTTGATTTGCAAACCGTTGGCCTGTGGCAGCACTGGCAGCAAGTCATAGGCTGCCACGGTGCCCGTCGCTTCCAGAGTTTCACCCACCTCGGCAGATTCTACAGCCGCCACTGTCACAGTCTGATCCGTCGCCTGCTGAGTTGCCGGTGGAATTGGAGGTGCGGGACGCGAACTCTGATTGCCCCCAGTCAAGTTGACTGCTAGCAGCGTTGCAGCCACGCCAATCCCTGCGCCTGCCAACAAGGCAGGCCACCTGATTTCTTTGCGGGGCCCAACTTCAGTTGCTTCTGGTTCCCAAACTTGTTCCCCCTCGATTTCTGGAACTTCCAGCGCAACTTCTCGTTCATCTTCCTCACCGGAGAATTGCCAGCGAGAGTTGTCTGAGACTTCACTTTCAGTTACATCCACTGCTGAGTTCCTGTCCCGCCCGCTCTCCACGGGGGGAAGGGGTTGCTTTTCTTCGGCTTCTGAAAAAACTTGATTGGTCACGGTAGTTCCTCTCGCCAGTATGAGCTTTTCGTTTTTTATATTGTAAAGAAAGATTACGATAAAATTTAGTTCATTTTAGCGGAGATCCTCTGGAGTAGCGCTTCCTCCTTTTGGGTGAGTGTCGCGCCGTTTCACCCTACAATGGCGCTTTGGATCAAATTCGATCGAAGTTTGTTCGATCGACATTTAATTTGATCTGCTTCTGGGGCATACTGAATATTAGCGTGATTTCCGATCGTGGGGTCGATCGGGCTGGCATTGTCTCTCCCCAAGTGGCTTCGCCGTCACCTATCTATACAATGCTCAGAAAAGTCAGTCTAATCTTGAACTAATTATAAATAAAACCCTGAAAACCCCGCGACTTTAGTCCGGGGATGAAAGGGGTAAGGAGCCTTTAGCCTCCCAGTCTATTTTCTGAGCTCTCAGGATGGCGCTGTCAAGTAAAACCATGTAAATCTTTGTGAACAACTAGAGGAATATTAAGCCGACTCTGGTAGCATAAGACTATCGTGATGAGGTCGAAGTCATGTTAGTTTTTGAGTTCAAAGCATCGGGTAAAAAGCAGCAATTTGACGCTGTAGACGAAGCAATTAGAACAGTGCAGTTCATCCGAAACAAAGCACTGCGGTTTTGGATGGAAAACGAAAAAGTTGATAAATACGCATTGAACAAGTATAGCGCTGTTTTAGCTAAGGAATTTCCGTTTTGCGATGACTTGAACAGCATGGCTCGACAATCGAGCTCAGAAAGAGCGTGGTCGGCAATCTCCCGATTCTACGACAACTGTAAAAAGAAAGTCCCAGGAAAAAAAGGATTCCCGCAATTCCAGAAACACAACCGCTCCGTCGAGTACAAGACTACGGGCTGGCGTCTGGCAGACGACCGGAAATCAATCACTTTTACCGACAAGCAAGGAATCGGAAAGCTCAAGTTAAAAGGAACGCGCGACTTACATTTCTCTCAGCGCAGTCAAATCAAACGAGTACGCTTGGTAAGGCGAGCAGACGGATATTATGTCCAGTTTTGCATTCAAGTTGACCGTTCTGAAAAGATTGAAATCACGGGTAACACCATCGGGTTAGATGTAGGACTTAAAGAGTTTTACACTGACTCAAATGGCATTGCAGTTGATAACCCGCGTTTCCTCCGCAAGGGAGAACGCAGGTTGAAGAAAGCCCAAAAACGAGTTTCAAAACGAGTCAAGGGTTCGCAAAACAGAAAAAAAGCTAGAGCGATTCTAGGGAAGCGCCACCTCAAAATAAGCAGACAGCGTAAAGATTTTGCCGTGAAGTTGGCAAGATGCGTCATCCAGTCTAACGACTGTGTAGTCTACGAAGATTTGAGGATTAAAAATATGGTGAAGAATCACTGTCTGGCAAAATCGATTAACGACGCATCTTGGTATATGTTCCGAATTTGGTTGGAATATTTTGGCAAAGTATTCGGAAGAATTACGATTGCCGTACCAGCTAACGGAACAAGTCAAGAATGCTCTAGTTGCGGAACAATTGTTAAGAAAAGTCTCTCAACGCGAACCCACGCTTGTCGGTGTGGATGCGTATTAGATCGTGACTGGAACGCAGCTAAAAATATCCTGAGTCGGGGATTGAGTACGGCGGGGCACGTCGGAACTTGGATCTTAGATCCGAACGCTTGTGGAGAATTGACCGCTACCGATGTTGAAGTAATTCTGCATCGGCAAGTCGATTCTGCGAATCAAGAATCTCCTCGGCTTTAGCCAGGAGAGTGTCAATCCTAATCTCTACTCTCATGTGTTTATTGTATAATACGGCACATATCCTAAAAAAGTTGTGCCACTTTATTTAAAAAAAATCAAAATGAATACTCTATTTTCTCCCCTCCAACAGTTTCTAATTACTTGGCTGCTAGTGCTAGTGACGGGATGGTTTACCCTGACTGCTGTCAGTTATGTTGGGGAACTGGTCAGCATTGTAGTAACAGCGGGACTCATTGCATTTTTATTAAATTATGCAGTAAAAAGACTGGAAGTATTTCTGCCGCGGGGAGTAGCTGCGGGGCTGGTTTATTTAACTGCGGGTGTGATAGTAGTAGTAATTGGTTTAACTATTGTGCCGCCGGTGTTGGGCCAAGCGAGCCAGTTGGGGGTGAGATTCCCGGAATTGCTGGAGTCGGGGCGGCAGCAGCTAGGTGAATTTCAAGCCTGGAGTGCCGAGCGCAATTTACCCTTTGACGTGCAAATATTGGAGCAGCAACTGTCAGCTAGAGTCCAGGGACAAGTCCAGGCGATCGCCGGTACGGGTTTAGGCTTAGTTGTAGGTACTGTTAACTGGTTTTTGGACTTAATTTTTATTGTGGTGATTTCCTTTTATATGCTCCTCGACGGGCAAAGAGTGTGGCAGGGTTTGACCAGCATTTTTTCCCCAGAAATTCGCTATGTTTTAACAGATACTTTGCAGCGAAACCTGCAGCGGTTTGTATCGGGACAGTTATTGCTGGGACTATTGATGGCTCTCTCGCTGACTCTGGCTTTTTGGTGGCTGCAAGTTCCGTTTTTTCTGTTGTTTGCGGTATTTATAGGATTGACGGAAATAATTCCGTTTATTGGAGCAACTTTGGGAATTGGCACTGTTAGTATAATTGTAGCCTTTATTGATTGGTGGCTGGCGCTGCAAGTGTTGGTAGTGGCGATCGGTCTCCAGCAAATCAAGGATAATTTAGTAGCTCCCCGCATCATGGGCAATCTCACCGGCTTGAGCCCGGTAATTATTTTCACAGCTTTGCTGTTAGGAGGTAGAGTGGGAGGATTGTTGGGAGTTATCCTGGCAATTCCGCTCACTGGGGTTGTAAAAAGTATAGTAGAAATTGTACTCAATCCCAAACTGCCGCCCCAAACAGGCTCGTTTTTCTACAATCCTTTTAGCGGCGAGGAATTGGGGAAAATACCAGAAGAGGAAAGTAGAATAGTCTTGGTAGCAGATGAACAAAAATAGTCTAATTTTTGTAGTACGTAATTCAGTTATGAAAACTTTTATCAGTCAGGAATTAACTTTTGGCTGCTGAGTCCATTAAGCAAAGACTAAAGTATCTACAAATAACTTTAATAACTTTAGTCTTTATTACTAACCCACTGAAAATCTCAAACCTAAAAACTTATGAAATGGTGGCAAAATCTTAGAAACAATCCTCTAGCTCAGTTGGGAGCAGTGCTACTGTTAATTTTTTATACAGTCGCACTTTTTGCCGAATTTGTCGCGCCTTACGACCCCTACGACTCTCAATTAAACGGTTCATTATTGCCGCCGACTCAGATTTATTTAACCACCCAAGACGGGCGATTTATCGGGCCCCACGTTTATCCGACTACCCAGGGCCCGGTGGATGCGAATACCGGCGCTCGCGAGCTAATTGTAAACTGGCAAAAACCCTCTGCTGTCGGTTTGTTTGTCAAAGCTTCCCCGTATAAATTTTTAGGAATTTTGCCATTAGACAGGCATCTTTTTGGCACTACCGGAGAAGGCAAAATTAACATTTTAGGCACGGACGAACAAGCGCGCGATCAATTCAGTCGCTTAGTACAGGGTAGCCGAATTAGCCTCAGCATCGGTTTAGTTGGCATAGCAATTTCTTTTCCCTTGGGATTGTTGATCGGAGGAATATCTGGTTATTTCGGCAGTTGGATTGATAGTATTTTAATGCGTTTCGCCGAAGTATTGATGACGATTCCCGGTATTTATTTATTAGTAGCGCTAGCAGCAGTATTGCCACCGGGATTGACAAGTGTTCAGCGATTTATATTGATTGTGCTGATTACTTCATTTATCAGTTGGGCGAGTTTAGCGCGGGTGATTCGGGGTCAGGTACTGTCAATTAAACAACGAGAATTCGTGCAAGCGGCGCGGGCAATGGGCGCCAATCCAATTTATATTATTGTCCGCCACGTTTTGCCGCAAACTGCTACTTATGTAATTATTTCTGCTACTTTGTCGGTTCCGGGTTTTATTGTGGCGGAGTCGGTTTTGAGTTTAATTGGCTTGGGAATTCAACAGCCAGATCCTTCTTGGGGAAATTTGCTATCCCTGTCTACTAATGCTTCAATTTTAGTGCTGCAGCCTTGGTTGGTTTGGCCTCCGGCGATACTGATTATTTTGACTGTTTTGGCGTTTAATTTATTGGGGGATGGGTTGCGGGATGCTCTCGATCCCAGAAGCATTCAAAGGTAATTGGACATGGGCAATTGGTAATTGGGAATCGGTAATTGGGAATTCAAATATTTGTAGGGGCGGATTCACCCAAATTTATATCATCAATTGCCAGAGCTAAAAAACCCGCCCCCACCCATCGCAGATACTCAAAAACTTGTTCCGCAATCAGGGTTAATTGGTTTGGTGTGGGCGGGTTTATTACTATTTTGGATGTGAACCAAAGATTGTTGGTGAACCCGCCCTTACGAGATTTGGCAATACAAGGATAGCTCACAAATAGCAAGATTAGTTAAGGATTAACCGGCAAGCGGATCGTAAAAGTAGAACCAACACCCTCCTGACTTTTTACGGAAATATTGCCGCCCATCATTAGGCAAAAACGCTGGCTAATTGCTAGTCCCAAACCGGTGCCGCCGTACTTGCGGGTGGTGGAAGCGTCTGCTTGGGTAAAGGGTTGGAAAATGTGCTGCAACTGGTCGGGAGTCATCCCAATTCCTGTATCTGTACAATTAATAACTAAAAATTCTTTACTACCCATTGAAGATTGAGAAATTGCCGCAGGTTCAGAAGTGTTTTCTTGTTTTGTTTCGCTGCTGTCGCCCGCAATTTTTTCTCGGCTGGCTGTGAGGGTAATTGTACCGTTTTGAGTGAATTTGGCGGCATTGCTCAGCAAATTTAATAAAATCTGCTGCACTTTGGTAATGTCCCCGTGCATAGTGCCGATATTCGTAATTTGATCCAAGTTTAGAGTGTTGCCGTTTTTCTCAATTAGCGGCGCGGCGGTAGATGCTACTTCTTCCATCAAGGCGGCGATGTCGAAGGTTTCTAAGTAAAGATCCATGCGGCCGGCTTCGATTTTAGAAATGTCGAGAATGTCGTTAATTAGCGATAGCAAGTGTCTGCCGGAAGTGCGAATTTTGTCTAAATCTGGGGTGAGTTCATCGTAGCCCAATTCTGCGGTTTCTTCTTGGAGCATTTCGCTGTAGCCGATGATGGCATTCAGAGGTGTTCGCAGTTCGTGGCTCATGTTTGCCAAAAATGCGCTTTTTGCGGTGGAAGCGGCTTCGGCTGCTTCTAGGGCGAGTTGCAAGGCGGATTCAAAGACTTTTCGATCGCTAATATCCTCGACGCTGCCTTCATAGTAGAGTACCTCGCCGTTGGCGTCGCACACTGCACGCGCGCTTTCGGAAATCCAAATTACGCTGCCGTCAACGCGGTAAACTTGTGACTCAAACCCCGAAACTTCTCCGAATTCTTCCATCACCCGCATAAACTTGTCGCCCTGCTGAGGATTGACGTAAGCTTGGTGTCTGATGTTGGTGAGATTTGATGTCAATTCTTCGGGAGTGGCGTAGCCGTAGATGCGGGCTAAAGCTGGATTTACGCTCAAGAAGTGGCCTTCGGGCGTTCTTTGAAAAATGCCTTCGACGGCATTTTCAAAGATGCTGCGGTATTTTTGTTCTGCTTGACGCAGAGCGATTTGTGTACGATCGCGCTCGCTGGCTTCGATCGCCAATGATATTAAATCTGCCAGGGAAGCAGCAAAATTTTGTTCTTCTAATGTCCAGTTGCGAGTAGTTCCCACTTGTTCGATACAGATGACTCCGACTGTTTGTCCTCCCAGCCGCACCGGCGCATCTAAGGTAGATTTGATGCCGATTACTGTAAAGTAAGATGCCACAAATTCTCTGGTTCTAATATCTGAAAGAGCGTCGTCTGCTGCGATCGTCCGGTGTTCTTCCAAAGCTTTAAAATAAGCTGGATAGTCTGCTGCGGCCACTTCTGCGCCTTCTTCATGCTGTTCGCTGCTGCGGTGAAATTGGTCGAGACATTGCAGTTTCGATCGGCTTTCATCGTACAACCAAGCTCCGGATCGTTCTGCATCTAGGGTATGAGCGGCCGCTTCGGTGATTTGCCTCAAAGCTACTTGCAAATCGCCTCGATACAGCGCTTTATTTCTTGCCAATTCTACCAAAACGGTATTTTGTTTGAGCAATTGTTTTTGCCTTTGGCGTCGCGCCGATTCGGCTCGCTTCTGTTCGGTAATATCGCGGGCCACCCAAATTACCGATGCTTCTGAAAGCGGCGAAACACTGGCGGCAAAACAAACTTGGCGGTCGTCAATGGTTAAATCGTACTCGATGCTGACAGTTTGCCGAGTATCTAAAGCTGCTCGAATGTGGTTGATAAAATTGTCTGCTGTAGCTTGGGGAAACAGGTCTGCTACAGTTTTGCCCAGTAATTCCTCGGCTGGTTTGTAGAGCAGGGATATATTTGTGGGCGCGATTTTTAAATAGCGGCCGTTGGCATCCACAACTATAATTAATTCGTTCATTGCTGCAAACAAAGCCCGCAATTCTGCTTCGGCGGCTTCGAGTTCTGCCGTTCGCTCTGCTACTCGCTGTTCTAAACTAGAGTTGGTTTGTTCTAGGGCAACAAAAGACGATCGCAATTGTCTGGCCATTTGGTTGAAAGACTGAGCTAGGAGACCGAGTTCGTTGACGCCTTGAACTTCGACTTCCCTGTCTAATTCCGAGGATGTGAAGTCGGATGATTCCGACATTTTTGTTAAAGCTTTGGAAGCTTCCAGCAATCGGGTAATCGGTTTGACAACCCAGCGAGAGGTAAAAATTCCGAGGACGATCGCCAGTACGAAGGCAAAAAAGCACAATAAGATAGTTGTGCGAGTGTTGGCGTTAATTTGCTCCATAAAGTCTGCTTCCGGGATTGCGACTACAATCAGCCAATCGAGACCGCGGCCGTCTTGCAGGGGAGCAACGGTAATAAATTGACGTTTGCCGTCTATATCGAAGGTAAACTGTCCTTGGCTGTCAATTTTTTCAAAACTACCAAATCGTTGTTGCAAGTATGTGGAAGACGATCGAATTAGCAAATTTTTGCTCTGTGTCGCCAACAGCCGTTTTTGTCCGTCTTTGTCCTTGACAAAGGGCAATTCGTCTGTGGAACTGCCGACTATTTTCCCGCTGCGTTCGATCGCAAAAACTTGTCCCGACGGGCTAATTTTGATGCTTTTGAGAAAATCGCTGATTTGAGAAAGAGTCAGGTCAATTGCCAGTACCCCCTGCAGGCTGCCCGTTTGGCTGTAGATGGGCATCACCGGCGTAATGCCGAGCACTGGCGATGCTGCGAAGACGTAGATGGGAGACCAGGTGGCTTTTCCTGACTGTTTGGCAGCTTGGTACCACGGTCTAGTACGGGGGTCATAGGGGACGGTTTGGATTAGCTTAGTGCGATTTCCTTGGCTATCTAGGCGATAAATTTGGCGGTTTGGAGCGGTTGATTCGTCTCTGATGTATACTAAGTCTTCTGCTTCTCGCTTGAGTAAGAGGAATCTGCCCTGTTCGTCGCCGTAGTAGATGGTTGTAGTTCGATCGCTCAGCTTGGTCTGGTTCCACAAATAGCGCTCTAAATTGGGGAAGTCTTCCGGGTCTAAGTTGCCAGAGGCGATCGCAGCAGTATTCATTTGTAGGAATAAATGAGACATATCCCCAAAACTGCGGAAATTTTCTTTCGTCCTGGCTGCAACTTCCAAGCTTAACCTGGTAGCAAGGTCATTGACGGCTTTCTGGCCGTTGCGAAACGACAGCCATCCAGTCACGCCGACTGCTACGGAAATTTGCACCACCAGCGGTATCAACAAGACTAGGCTTAGTGACATCTTGGGCGAGCTTTTCATCACACAACTGCTCAGACTTTTCAATAACATCAATATTGTGACACCTACCAGGTTTGCGTATCGTTTGTCGTTTAAAATATGCCCTAGATATAAGTTACAAAGTTGTACAGCAAGAGTGAAGTGCGGTGGCCGGCCGCTCAAAACTTGGCTGAGGTTTCCACCGCTGCTGTAAAAAGTTGTAATATTAATGATGCCACTACTTGCCTGAATGTGGCGATCGCTCTGCAGACTCCCGATAAAAAAGCCACAGCCCGTAAAAAAAAAGCAACTTTAGGCCCGTGCTCCACACCCCGATCGTCATCAGTCATTGCCAATTATTCAATTTTTTCATCTAAACTTTTAAATCTCAAATCAGCTCACTTTCTCCGGGTGGGCATTGTCTTCCTTACCCCTGCTTAATAAAAATCAGATTGAAAATTTTTCTACAGTGTCAGGACAAATGTAAATTATTTGACAATCGGGTGTAAAAAAATTTGCTATTAATAAGATAAGCGGCCAAAATCCCGTAGCGTAGCGGGGCGTAAGCCATCGACTACAAAGAGGATAATTGAAGGATCTGCATTTCATCAACGCCAGCAAAGTAAAGCGTTTTTGGCTTGTTTGGAAGAGCGGCATTTGGCAAAATAATACTTCTGGAGGATGACATGAACTATACATTTGAAATCCTGGGCGTATCTCCAACTTTAACATTTTTTAACCAGCAGCAGGAATTGCTGCAACAACAGCAGCCTTCCGGTGTAGAATACTTGGCAAACCGAAAGTGCACCCTTGATGCGTTTGTGGCATCCGTAGAGACAGTTTCTCCTAACCGCGGCTGGGATGTCGATCGAGTTGTAGACACCGTGATTAGTTTCTGGATGAACAACTCCGATAGCATCCAGTATTGGAGATACAGGCTGCAGGATGCCGGCAGCGAAAACTTGTTAGTAGCCAGAGTAGGCGATATCAAGTCTTTGCAAGCTGCATTTGAATCGCTGCTAGGGGAATAAGAAAATCGCCAATTGCGAAAAAGTCGATCGACTTTTTCGCAAAAATCAACTCAACTGTCTATTCGCAATTCCCAATTCCCCTGATTCGCGACACGGAAGTCGCAGATATAAAATATCTGTTTCTTCCAGCTTCTACCTTCCATCTGCCTGATGCCTTCAACATCTGGCTAATGACTAATGACTTCGCAATTGGCAATTCCCAAATATTATGTCTCGTTCCAAAGCCCTGCAATCTTATATTTTTGTCCGCTTGCTTCTGGCACCCCTAATGTTGTGGACAATCACCACAGCAGTATTTTTATTGTTGCGGGCCACTCCGGGCGACCCCATAGATGCCATTCTCGGCTCCCGAGCTCCCGCAGCAGCCAAAGAAGCAATGCGAACTCAACTCGGCCTCGACGCACCCCTGTGGGAGCAATATTTCCAATACATGAAAGACTTGTTGAGCTTCAACTTGGGAACCTCAATCACTACTCGCGGACAAACCGTGTGGCAAATTATCGGAGACTATTTCCCCGCTACAGTGGAATTAGCAGTTTGTAGCATGGCCGTAGCTTTAATTGTCGGCATCAGTATCGGTTCCCTGGCAGCATCCCGCCCCAACACTATTTTTGATGCTGCAGGCCGTTTGTTTGGCATTATCACTTACTCGCTGCCCGCTTTTTGGGCTGGCATGGTTTTGCAGTTGATTTTCGCAGTGCAGTTGGGATGGTTTCCCTTGGGAACTCGCTTTCCTGTCACATTCCCCGCCCCCGAAGGCTACACAGGACTATACACTATTGACAGTCTCCTGAGCGCTAACCCCGGTCAGTTTCTCACATCTTTGCATTATTTGGCACTTCCGAGTTTGACGTTGGGGATTCTTTTGAGCGGCATTTTCGAGCGCATTGTCAGGGTGAATCTCAAGCAAACTTTGCAAGCAGATTATGTCGAAGCAGCTAGAGCTAGAGGCATTCCCGAATTCCAGATTTTATGGGCTCACGCTCTGAAAAATGCACTAATTCCGGTGATTACTGTCTTAGGATTGACTTTTGCTGCACTGTTGGGCGGTGCTATTTTAACAGAGGTTACTTTTTCTTGGCCGGGGTTGGCAAATCGTCTTTACGAAGCGATTAGCTTGCGGGATTATCCAACTGTTCAAGGTATTGTGGTGTTTTTTGCAGCAATTGTTGTAATTGCCAGCATTGTAATTGATATTTTGAATGCTTACGTTGACCCGCGAATTCGGTACTAAAAATATCAAGGAAGAAGGGCAACGGATGGGCGACAGTGGCACTATTGGCTTTTTCTACCTATGCTTTCTGCGTTCGCGAGATGTTGCAGCCAGCGGTGGCCCTGTAGAAGCAGTTGTCAAAAAGATCGATCGGCTTTTAGAGTGACGACACTTGGCAATTTATGGGCAATACTGGAGAAAATAAAATTATACATTTGAGGAAACGCTGATGAGATTATTGCGAACAATCGCCGCTCTATCGGCGGCCTTGACCCCACTGATGGCTGAAGCTGCCTTTAGCCGTCCCATGCCGGGAACAGCCGATTTTCCCAGAGCCTCAAACCCCGAAGTAAACGTGCCGGTTTGCTTCATCGAAACTCCAGGCGGCACAACTTTTGATTTAGTCAGTTTGTGCGGCACCAACGCTGCTCCCCAAAACACTAATCCGGTTGCCGGCAACCCCGCCAATGCTCCTGCAAATAACCCCAATGGGAGCACTCCGGCTGCTGCCCCGAACCCTAACACCGTCACCAGAGATGCTGTCGGCACCCCGATAACTACTCCTGCAGGCACGGCAAATCGCAACAATCCCAACAATGCCAATCCGGGAACTTCGCCCGCAGGTACTCCCAATGCCAATCCGGGAACTTCGCCCGCAGGTACTCCCAATGCCAATCCGGGAACTTCGCCGAGTACCAATCCCAATAATCTCAATCCCGGAAGTTCGCCGAGTACCAATCCCAATAATCCCAATCCGGGAACTTCGCCGAGTACCAATCCCAATAATCTCAATCCGGGAAGTTCACCGAGTACCAATCCCAATAATAGTGCGTCTCCCACGGGTGGAACTGCTGGCGACAGCAACAGCGATTTAGTTCCCAATCCCAATCTCAATCTTCCGAGAGTGCCGCCGAGTTCTTTTGGCCCTGGAGGTGTGGCGCCGACTCGAGATGCGATTGATGGCCCCCGCCAGTAATCGGCGAAGTGTCAGAACTTTCATCACAGAAACCGGGTTTCTCGGAAATGTTCTCTTTTTTAGGGTGAGAAGCTGTAACCAAAATCCTATTCACATCTACTCATTTCTTATGAAATCAGTAGGGATTGAATCAGTATATAGTGTGACTCAAAGCGATCGAGAGGTAACAATGCTGTTAGGCTTCAAAACAGAATTGAAACTGAATAACAGGCAGCGCACTATGCTCGCCCAGCACTGTGGAGTAGCACGCCATGCTTGGAATTGGGGATTGTGGCCAACCAAAAACATTCTTGAGTATAACAAATCCCA
This sequence comes from Oscillatoria nigro-viridis PCC 7112, assembly GCF_000317475.1. Taxonomy (NCBI): domain Bacteria; kingdom Bacillati; phylum Cyanobacteriota; class Cyanophyceae; order Oscillatoriales; family Oscillatoriaceae; genus Phormidium; species Phormidium nigroviride. The sequence continues at coordinate 1,312,808 of NC_019729.1, read as the reverse complement.
TCCCGATGAAAAACTTAACTTTCCCACAGCTATTGACCTGCACAAACTGTTAGTAACCCTGGTGAAATCAGAAAATCCGTGGTATTACGAGTGCAGTAAATCTACACCGCAACAGGCATTAATGGCTTTGCGCCAAGCTTGGAAGCGGTGCTTTAACAAGACTGCGGGAGTACCGAGATTTAAGAAAAAAGGGCGGCGCGACTCTTTCACGTTAGAAGGAACAGTCAAAATTTTGGGTGACAACAAAATCCAAGTTCCTGTAATTGGCGTTCTCAAGACTTACGAAAGGTTGCCACAAGTATTAACTTGCGTCTTGTACAATATCCCGTCAAGCTTCCAGGTGGTTTATCAGTTTCAGATTTGAGGTAGAACAGCAAGAGTCATGTCAAACAAGTATTGTGGGAGTTGACCTCGGCATTAAAGCATTAGCTACTCTTTCAACAGGTGAAGTGATGGTCGGAGCAAAATCCTACAAAAAGTACGCAGCCAAGTTGTCAAGAATGCAGTGGCTCAATCGCCATAAAACTATCGGCTCACGCAACTGGAAAAAGGCACAGCTTAAGATAGCGAGATTGCACGTAAAAATAGCTAACATTCGCAAAAATACGTTGCACAAGTTAACGGCATTGCTTGCCAAAAACCACGGCACAGTAGCGATCGAAGACCTCAACGTATCCGGGATGACGGCGTTGCATAAACTGGCTGCCTCTATTGCTGATATGGGTTTCTTTGAATTCCGACGCCAATTGACCTACAAGTGCAAGTTGTATGGCTCAAAACTTGTAGTAGTTGACCGATGGTTTCCATCCAGCAAAACTTGCTCTAATTGCTCCACCAAAAAAGAAACACTCGGACTTTCTGAGCGAGTGTTTGAATGCGGTCATTGCGGTTTTGTTATTGACCGTGATTTAAATGCAGCGATTAATTTGTCAAAAACCGTCAGTTAGACGGGGCTCGTGCCTGTGGACTGGTTAGTGCCGACACCGCCAGAATGAAGCAGGAAGTAAGTTTCACAATACTCAGGAGTAGATTTGTCTAGTTATGAGTAGTTGTGAGTAGGTCTTATGTAACGGATATTTCACCCGCGAGAAAGCCGGAATATTTATTTGCCTGTATAATATTGATCTCAGGTGCGATCGGCATATTTTGTAGCAGAGTAGCGAAATAAAAGTTAAGCTAAGAACTTGTAGGCGCTATCGGTCAAGCACTCTTTCAAAACTGGACAACCAGGTAGAAGCAGTGATAGATAGCTAGCTTTAATCCGTAACAGGATTAGCGATCGGCACAGGTTAAAATTATTACCAGGCGGGTACTCGCCTGCTCCAAGTTCTCAAGCTAAACCATTAAACAGGCATATTTTTGTTAAGCCAGTGTGGTTGGGAAAGTACCGGCTGATAACATTAGCGAGACAAAATTAACCCGATTATTCGGAGGCTCTTCATGAGCAAAATATTTGTTTTAATAAATTGGAACAAAATTGCTCTAGACCCGATCCCACTTGAGGAGGACATCTAGTGTCAAACTTAGTTCAACGCTTAGAAATAACCGCTCATCCGCAACTAGAAAAATCCCTCGGCTATCGAGGGGATAGTCGCTGGGTAGCTTGGCGCTGGGAACCCGACATCGACCAACTTATATCCAGCGACGGCAAAACAGTCGGCACTGGCAATAATATGGCTTGGCTGGTGTTTTTGCAGCACGATTTAGTCGATCCTGCGGTACAAGAGTACAACCTCGGCGAGGGCGATCGCTACTGGCTGCTTTTAGACACAGCAACTAGAAATCTCTACGTCGGCGAAGGGAAAACAGTTCAAAGTCTGCTCGAACAGCCGGAAAGTTTAGGTTTATTGGCCTGTCTCGATGGCGGGAATGCCGATCGACAAACTGGTGAAACTTGGCAGCAAACGCTATCTCAACTAACAGCCAAACCAGTTGTTCGCCACCTCACAAATGTCCTTCCTTTCGGTATCGCGGCCGCTTTGATAGGTGCTTTAGGCATCGGAACCGGATTGTGGGTAGTGCCGGCGGTGCAGCAGAAACTAGCCGAAAAAACAGCTTTTGTTTCCCCAATTAGTTCTGGCGCCAACTGCGGGCTTGGCGGTTCCGACGATTTTTCAGCTTATATCGGTTCCTCAAGCGGAAATAAAGAACTTCATTTAATAGGCGTTTACGAAGCCAATGCGGATCACAAGAACCGAGATTTATCACAAAGTGCGATCGAAGTCAAAGTAGAACGCCGAAACAAGCCCATTATTCTCGCACTTTCAGCCTACGAACCGGTGCAATGGAACATTACCGCCGAACCAGGGGCTGTTATCGAAAAAATCATCGTTAACGGATACCACAACCAAACTGTTTCAGGAGTTTCGGGAATTCCAATTGAAGAGCACAGCTACGAAGAAACCGGAGACAATCTCGGCGACTTTATCTACAAGTGGGGTGCTACCGCTGACAGTTCCAATACTTCTTCCCTCGTGACTAAATTGGAACAGGGAAACCGCACCAGTTTAACTTCTTTTCAAGGATGCTACAGAGGTAAGAACTTTAGGATTAATTGAGACCAGTGAGAGAGGGCGACAAGTTATACAATTTTCGATTTTCGATTTTCGATAAAAGAATTGGGAATAACTGATTCGATATGGGTTGGGAACTTGTTACAGTTCCGTTGTTTTTTTAACGAGCGTTAAAACCTATCCCCCTAAAATCCCAACCCGCGTCGGCGGGTTTTTTCTTGAGAGTTAAACTTATTCGCATCTCTATGGTATGATATGCGGTGGCGTCATTACCAATTCCCAATTCCCACAATACTAATAGATTTCTTATGAAATACTGGTACGAAACGCTCGCAGTAGCACAGCGGATTTTAATTGAATTGGGGAGGCGGCGACGCAGCTTAGTCTTGTGGAGTATTTTTCCAGTTTCTATCTTGATAATTAACGGTTTAATTTTAAAAGAACGCGCTAATCTCAGCACAGCAAAAGCCTTTGAAGTTGCTGCACCTGCAAGCTTAGTAGGAGCGGCTTTATTTTTTAGCTGTCTCGGTGGTAGCGTAGCAACAGTAGTAGCAGAGCGAGAACAGCATACCCTCAAACGCTTGTTTATTTCCCCGCTGAGCGGCACTTCCTACTTTTTAGGAATTTTCCTGGCTCACAGTTGCATCGGCATCGGTCAGGTAATTTTAGTATACACGATCGCCTCTTGTTTAGGAGCGCAATTCCAAGGCTCTATTCTGTTAGGATGTGCGATTATTCTGCTCAGTATTGTATCTTATGTAGGTGTAGGCTTTATTCTCGGCACCCAGTTTGCAAGGCGCACTGAAGATGTCAACTCGCTAGTAGCCGCTTTCGGCGTTCCTTTGTTAATTTTAGGAGGCGCATTTTTGCCAACTTCGCTCTTTCCCAAAAGTCTGCTGGAAATCGCCCAGTACAATCCAATCTATCACATGAACGAAGCGCTGATGGGCGTGTGGGCTGACGGCAAAGATTTGGCTGATATTTCCGAACACTTCTGGTATTTATTCATATTTTCTATTGCCATGATTGCAGGTGGATGGCTTTCTTACCGCAGGATGCTGAGAGTAGAAAGAAGACTTTAAAACTATCTCATTATATCGTAATTATTCATCTCTCTCTGCTCTGACTCTGCGCCCTCTGCGCCCTCTGCGGTTTAATCCTTCAGAAACAACCGTAAATATATAAAATAATACGGAGAATTAAAGCAGTGCTGCAAATAGAAAAGCTAAATAAGTCTTACGGCGAGCGTTCAGTGCTTCAAGATTTAACACTCCACATTCAATCTGGAGAAATTTACGGTTTGCTCGGGCCAAACGGGGCTGGCAAAACTACAACTATCAATATTCTATGCAATTTGCTAAATGCCGACAGCGGCCAAGTTTCCATCAATGGCGAACCTGTTTCCGAAGCTACAAAATTATTAATAGGTGTAGCGCCCCAAGAAAATTTGCTTTACAAAAGCCTTAGCTGCGAAGAAAATCTTAACTTTTTTGCTCAAATTTACGGCTTAGAGCGCAAACAGCGGCGCTATCAAGTAAGACACTGTTTGAAAGCAGTTAATTTGACAGATAGAGCTACAAGCCCGGTGGAAACTTTGAGCGGAGGAATGCAGCGCCGTTTGAATATTGCGGTGGCTTTGGTACACCAGCCTAAATTAGTAATTTTAGATGAACCGACAACGGGTTTAGATATTGAGGCTCGCTATGAAATTTGGGAGTTAATTCAGCGATTGCAATCGGAAGGAATTACAATTTTGCTGACAACTCACTTGTTGGATGAAGCTGAGCGGCTGTGTCAGAGAATTGGGATTTTGAAAAATGGCAGTATTGTGGCTGAGGGCAGTTTGGAGGAGTTGCAAAAACTGATTCCGGCTCAAGAAATTATCGTGGTAAAAACCGACGAAGAAGCTGAAGTCATCGCCCGCGCTAAACAATACAGTTTCATCCCCCGCCGCTACGGTAGCGATTTGGCTTTTTGGCTGCCGGAACGTTTAGAATTAAAAGAGATTATTTTGCTGTTCGACGGGATTTCTATTGATTCAATTGCTCGGTATCCGGTGCGGTTAGAACATATTTATGTCGAAGTGACTAAACAAACTGTATCCTAATCCGCGTCCATCAGCGTACATCCGCCACGGGAGTATTAAAACCAAAGAAACCGGGTTTTTTACTGAATCTGAAGGCTGTAACGCACTAAGCTGTCGCGCATTTAAATTGTAGATTCAGGGCGGGCTCATAGGCCCACCCCACAAGACTTTGATTTTTTTTGACAGACAATTTAAAGGCACAACAGCTTATTGTCGCAAAAACCCGGTTTCTGACCACCCTAGCGAATTTACACTGTCTTAGCCCACTCGATCCAAGTTTCCACCGGGCGGAAACCGACTGATTTGTAAAGCTTTGTCGCCCCCGTCAAACTGTCAGCATCGACGCTGAGTTTAGCTGTGTTTGCACCCGCTGCTTTCAACTTATGCAAACCAGCTAATAGCATCGCTTTTCCTAAACCCTTTTTCCGAAAGTCGCGCCGCGTACCCAAAAATTCAATCCAACCGTCTTTTGTGTCGCTGCGGGCGTTTTTTTGGGGTTTGATTTGACAGTCGCAGAAAGCTGCAAATTTGCGTGAAGCGAAGCTATCCCGCAGGGAATCGCCCGAAACAGCAATCAAATCTAATTCCGGCTGATAATTCGGATCTTGCATCCAGTAGCGCACGGTTTCCGCAGTTAAATCGTGGTGATTCCAGTGATCGATAAATGATTGGTTGAACATTTCTACCCAGGGTTGGATGTCTTGTTCTCCGGATACGTGTGTTAGCGCAAAATCTGCGGGAAATTCGGGTGTTGGTATGGGTTCGGCGAGGGATCGGGCCATTGTGAGAAAATAGCGATCGACCTCAAAGCCCTGTTTTTCTAACAGCCGCATCTCATCGGTTTTGTCCTCGCGGGTGTAGGTACGCAATTTCGCGGGCAAATTCCGTTCTTTCGCCACTTCGCGCAGCCGCTTTTCTCCCCACTTAATTATGTCTTTTTCTAAACCTTCGCTACGTAGATTTGGATGCACGTAAAACCAGAGACAAGCGTCAATTTCATTCTGGGAATCGGGCATATCTAAAAGTGACAAACCGATGAGTTTGTAATTACCATCTTCCCACAACTGCACGTCGCGGGCTTTGTCGAGTTTGGGCGCATCAAGTATTAGCTTGAGTTCAGTTGCTGAGACTTCTTCGCCGAGTCTATCTACTGCTTCGCAAGCATCGATTAAATTGGCGATCGCGCACCAGTCAGTTTCGCCTTTGTAACAGCGTGTTGTCAGGATATTCATAGAAAACTTGCAATCCGTAATTTCGGACTGTTCCTCTTAATTGGTATTGGCAAACAAGTACAGTGAATTTCTGGCAAAAATCCGAGTTTGCGATTGTTAACCGCAGATGCAGGCGCTTCGCCTTCCCGAAGGGTACGCGGATAAACGCGGATGTAATGCAGATTTATTGTGGTGTCGATAAAACTCAGAAACCTGTTTATATCACCCAGGCTTTCAGGTTTTATCTCATAGCGCAATCATAAAAATTGGTTTGCCCTTTTGGGCTAGTTTTGTATGTGAGTTTATGGCTGGATGTCGATGAGTCGCGCTCTCTTTCGTTACCAAGCTTGGTGCTTAAGTAACTACTATTGTTTGAATAAAGTTTCTACAGCTAAGTAAAGAAGTTGTCACCCCCACCGGGTAGTTGATTTTTACTTTGGCTCTGTTTTACAATAAATCCTTTTTCAGGGATTTTTGGCTCCTCCTGTTAACTCGCCCGATCGGAGGAGGGGAGAAGTTGAACTTATTTAAAAGTTCCCTATTTCAACTATAACCTGAGCTGTTTTTTTTGGCAAGTTTGAAATCGAGGGATTGTTGCTAGTATTAGCGATACGGGCATTTGATTGCAGGAGCGCTCCGGCTTTTAACCAGCCGTAACTGTAATTTTTATAACGTTTTTCCCTGAGTTGAGGATTAAATTTTATCCTAACGTTAAACTAACGTTAAACTGTTTTTTACAGATTAATATGAGGTAAGTATGCTCGACAACCTCGATTTAGATATTTCGCTGGATAAAGAAACCTATGATGCCAAGATAGAAATTTTAATGCAACAGTTGCGATCGCTCCAACTGGCCTGCTGGGAAAAAAAATTGCCCGCAATTATCGTCCTCGAAGGTTGGGCAGCCGCGGGCAAAGGCGCTTTAGTCAAACAAATGGTAGGGTATATGGACCCGCGGGGGTTTGCCGTCCACCCGATTTGGCCGCCGTCAGCAGCAGAAATGGGCTATCCTTTTCTGTGGCGGTTTTGGCAGAAACTTCCGGCCCGCGGACAAATTGGCTTTTTCTACCACAGTTGGTACACTCATGTTTTAGAAGACCGGTTGTTCGATCGAGTCTCCGAGGCAGAAGTACCGACAGTCATCAGGCAAATCAATGCCTTCGAGCGGCAGATGGTTGATGACGGCGCCGCAATTGCCAAATTTTGGATTCACTTGAGCAAAAAAGAACTCAAGCACCGGCTCAAAAAACTAGAAGACGACACCTTACAAGCTTGGCGAGTGCGACCCGAAGATTGGAAACAAGCCAAAAAATACGAAGAATACACAAGTTTTGCCGAAGAAATGGTAGCCCAAACCGGCACGGGTCCCGCACCTTGGACGCTAGTAGAAGGCGATTGTCAGCGGTGGGCGAGAGTCAAAGTTTTAACGCAAATGGCAGCGACAATTACAGAAGCCTTAGACAGACGAACGATGCAATCAGCACCGATACAATTGCCGCATCAAGAACACTTACAACCTACTGAACCCGACTTGCTGGCCCAAGTAGATTTAACTCAATCGCTGTCGCCCGACGAATACAAACAGCAACTTCGCGAGGAACAAACCCGTTTTGGGAAACTGCAACAAAGCATCTACGAAGAGGAAATCCCCGTGTTAGTGCTGTTTGAAGGTTGGGACGCCGCCGGCAAAGGAGGAGCCATCAAACGCTTGACGGACATCCTAGACCCCCGCAGTTACACGGTTAATGCCTTTGGGGTGCCGACAGACGAAGAAACAGCGCATCACTACCTCTGGCGGTTTTGGCAGCGGCTGCCGACTGCTGGTAAAATCAGCATTTGCGATCGTAGTTGGTATGGTAGAGTGCTCGTCGAGCGAGTCGAAGGATTTGCCACCGAACCCGAATGGCGCCGAGCTTATCAGGAAATCAACGAATTTGAGGAGCAACTCACCAGTTTCGGTTGTGTCTTAGTTAAATTCTGGCTGCACATCAGTCCTGACGAGCAACTAAAGCGGTTTACAGAGCGGCAAAACAATTCATTTAAACAATACAAACTCACTCCTGAAGATTGGCGGAATCGGGAAAAGTGGAATTATTATGAAGTGGCGGTGAATCAAATGATTCAGCGCACCAGCACGCCGGCTGCTCCCTGGACGCTAATTGCGGCCAATAACAAGTATTATGCTCGTGTTAAAGTAATTCAAACGGTAACGCAGGCAATTCGGAATCAACTGAAGCGCCGATAAATTGGGATTGGTGAATCGGTAACAGGTAATGGGGAAAAAAGTAGGCTGAACAAAGCAGGCTTGAATTGTCAATTCCACCTGCGGCGTCCTCGCTCCATTACCAATTACCAATCAACTATTACCAGTTATCAATTACCAATTAACTGTCAGCAATCTGTGACTGGAAGTAGCGGGCTTGCACCCTGCAACCAATAGTTGATAGCTGACCGGAATCGAGCATCAGGATAAATGCGATCGGACTGCGTTATTCGCGAAAGTTAAAAACCTACCGATGCCAGTATTTCCTACCGCGGCTAAATTCGCGCTCGTTTCCACACTTCCGTACTAATTTATGAAGACACAGAATATTGCAAGATGCCAGAACTGTTAGCTCGCATTCTATTTCTATTCCTCCTGTTCTCACTGATCAAATCGTGGTGGGATCAATCAGGAGGCAAAGACAATCCGTTATTAGACCGACTGCGCGTTTTGCTGCTGATCAGCCTTTTGTTCCTGGCTTTTTTTGCGCCAGACACGCCAGTAGGAGCCGCGATTTTCAGCCTAATAGCCTTCTTCTTTAAGCCCTTGGGTTTTTCCATCACTCTGCTGGTGATTGCATCGGCGCTGATCACGAACGGGGGCATCCGCAACCCGGCGCCGAGAATGATCCTGGCAGCGCTGCTAGTTTTGATCCTTTCGAGTATGCCAGTTGTCGCTTACTGGTTCGCCGAGCAAGCAGAACGGGACGCCGCCGCAGCCGTCCGGACAGTTTGCTGCGATGAAACCGCAGCGGCGATAGTTCTTCTGGGCAAGGGAACCACTCAGCCTCACATCCCCAACCGAGTAGCGATTCAACTGACAGATACAGGCAATCGCCTGCCCTATGCTGCCGTTTTGTACAGAAAACAACTCGCACCTATGGTCATCGTTACCGCTGGCCCGAGACACGAGTTGGAGGGTTATGTTGGTGAAGCCAAGGATATCGAGACTTTGCTGGCAAACAACATGGGCGTGCCGCGCAGCAGTATCGTGCTCGACGATAACGGCAGCAACATACGCACCAGCGCTCAAGAAGTGAGAAAAATACTCGACAGCCGGGGCGCCGCGCGCAAAGTAATCCTGGTAACATCTGCGATTCAGATGCGCCGTGCCAGCCTAGCTTTTGCGAATATGGGAATCCAGGTGATTCCTAGGGCTACCGACTTCTACACTTTTCAACCCACCTCAGGAGGGAGCTCCAGACTGCGTTTAGACGCGGGAGATTTTTTGCCTAGTGCAGAAGCTTTGGTAACTACGACGCGAGTATTCGATGAATATTTCGGGTCTTTCTATTACTATTTGCGCGGCTGGCAGGCTCCCAGGGCCTAAAGTGGCAAGTTGCTGGTGTTTTTCTTAGGCAACAGCGACTGCTCCCCAGATTGGTTTAACATCTGATGAGAAGAAGACCTTTGTGGGGAGCTGTATTTTCTCATTCCGGCGGGGTCGCCGACGATCAAGTTTGCCATGAATGCAAACAATACCCAAAAGATAACTGGCTCCCACTCGGATTTTTTGGGCTTTGTTTCAGGGGTTGTGACAGATTCAACGTTGACTTTGATGTCTAGTTTGCCTTCAATTTCTTTGCCTTTGAGAACTCCCTCCTTGCACACACCCTTAAAAATCATGGGAGCGGGCTTTGGTGCTTCTGCTTTCGCTTCATCTGACATTTTTTTATCCTGGTTTTGGTGAATCCGGTTGGATAGTACATTCTTAAAGGTTCGGGGGTTTTCCGGACAGGATTTGCCGAACTCTGAAAGAATTAAGTTAAATATGCACCCCGCCCCTTGCTGGGGCTTAAATATAAGAATCTGAAGGCATTTCCAGCTAGTGCTTGTTTGTTTTGGGTAGCAGCGTTGCCTTGAAGCTGCTAAGGAATGAGAATTAAATAACTTACACTCTTGAAAGTGGGGTGGGCTCTTATAGCCCGCCCAGAAAGGACGGGCTCATAGCCCCATCCCACAACAGTCATGAAAAGTGGATTTTATTTAATTCTCATCCCTAATTACCTATCTGGGTGAAGGGGAGGTTTTTATGCAAAGTACAGGTTTTTTTATGAAAAATTGTCAATAAATTTATTTGCTCCCTCCGATCCCAAACGTCAACAGCCTTAAATAAGCTGTCCCGCCTCTTGCGTTGTATTTTTCGGGCGGGCGGGACACCCCACAAAAATTTCATCAAATTATGAGCTTGCCCGATCTCACCTCAGAAACGCGGTTTATGCCAGCAGAGCACCCAAGTGACGCAATTCGGTTAATCAATCGGGTTGATTGCTCAATATCGCGCCAGGACTGCCAATCTAAAATCTCAAATAATCTAAATAATCGAGAGTGAAAATATCCACCAGCAAACTATCTTCCTTGCAACCGGAACAACTGGCAGCTTGGGCAAAAGAGGCCATGAATCGCAGTAAATCCGGTCAAATCCCCGCGTACATACCTCTCCTAGCGCGAGCCGACCGACAAGGGTTTGCCGTGCAAATTCGGGCAATTGACGGGCAAATTATGAGCTGGGGTAGCATTGCTCAAACATTCCCGCTGATGAGTGCAGTCAAGCCCTTTGTGCTGCTTTATTTGCTGTGCGAATTGGGCGAAAAAAGGGTGTTTGACTGCGTTGGCTGCGAGCCTTCGGAACTGCCTTTCAATTCCCTAACTCAACTCGAAATAGACCGAGGGAAGCCGAGAAACCCGATGATTAATAGCGGGGCGATCGCCCTAGCGTCTTTGATTCCCGGTCAAAATGCTGTGGCGCGCTGTCAAAACTTGCTCGATTGGTTAAATCAACAGGCAAACAGTCTGTTATTTGTTGACGAGTTAATGCTCGATTCGGTGAAGACAAATCCAAATCAAAATAATTGGAATCTTGCCTTGAAAATGGTAGAATCGGGTTATGTTCAAAACTCGGAAATTGCTTTAGAAACGTACAATCGCGTTTGCTGTTTGTCGGGAAATGTGGAGGATTTAGCTAAGTTGGGAATGGTTTTGGTAAATAATGGCGATCGACCAATGGGAGAAAACTGCCGTACTGTCAAAGCACTGATGGCAACTTGCGGTTTGTATGAAGCATCGGGCCGCTTTGCGCTGCGGGTGGGACTGCCGGCTAAGTCGGGAGTTAGCGGGGCAATGCTTTCGGTAATTCCGGGCCAAGGTGCGATCGGCTTTTACAGTCCGCCCCTGGATAAAGAGGGAAATTCTGTCGGCGGCTTATTTCTGTTAGAACAAATAGCTAAAACTCTGCGGCTGAGCGTATTTGATTAGATGAGATTGCACTTTGATTTACCCTTTAATTTACGCAAAATATTGGCAATTAGGAAACAATATAATTCCGTAGGGGCGGGTTTTACCACAATATCTAATCAGTACAAACAAGTTTTATAAACCCGCCCCCACACCGCTAATAATCTACATTAACCAACACGGGCGATCGCCTGAAAAAATGTATATTTCGATTTACCGTGGGGCGGGGGCGGGTTTTTGAGATTATTTGTTTGAGGCGTAGATTGTCGAAAAACCCGCCCCTACAACCAATATTTTAATTCGCCAGTAGGAAGTAATTGGGCCTAATTAACAGGACATAATATCACAACTAATGACCAATGCCCCATGCCCCATGCCCCATGACTAATGCTTTTCGCCCAAAATAGCATAAACCACAGTCTCTTCTTTTTTGCCGCGCAATTGAATCGATCCTACTTTTTGGCCTTCGTAGCGATCGCGCACGTAAGCAAAAGTCCTCGCCGTCACCAACAAATTAAAAGGACTGTCAGAAACAATTTCCTTATTCATCGCCTCCAATCTAGCAGCAACGTTGACAGCATCGCCGATCACAGAATAATTCAAACGCCGGGAACCGCCCACGCTACCAGCAACTAACTGTCCGGTATGCAAACCGATGCCAAACTTAATTAAAGGTTTGTGTTCGCTTCTAAGCTGCTGATTAAGTTGGTGCAGCCGTTCGTGCATCGCAATACAAGCCGCAACTGCATTCAAAGCATCTTGTTGAATTTCTCGATATTCGGTATGGCAAAAAGGCACTCCAAAAACTGCCATAATTGCATCGCCGATGTATTTATCTACAACGCCGCCGTGATCCATAATACAGTTAGTCATCGCTTCCAAATAATTGTTCAACCAGGTGAGTAAATCTCGCGGTCGCATTTTTTCGGAAATCGAAGTAAAACTACGAATATCCATAAACAGCACCGTTGCTGTAAGTTCTTGAGGTTCGAGTTCTCCCTGTTCAAATATCTCCGCTTTGCGTTGCCAAATAAGCTGAGCAGTCTCTGGATCGACGTGCTTTTCAAATAACCTCATCAACTGCTGCTTTTCGTACTGTTCCCGCAGTTGCAAAGCAGTGCTAGATAAAATGAGAGTGCCGATAGGTGCGGCAATCGGCACCCACCAAAAAAAGAAGCCAAATAACAAAGCAGCAGCCGCAATCCAAATTATAGGCAAACCGAGAGCGATCGCAATTCTCTCTTGAACACCTCGGTTGCCCAGAACCAAAGCGGTAAGCGGGCCAATCCCCAACAATAACAAAATTTCTACGAGTACCGGCAGCCGCCGCAGCAAGCGTTGATTGAGCAAATTGTCAATCAACGCTGCATATAAATAAACCCCAGCCGTAGTCTTGTTGAGAGGTGAAGAAATCGGGTCGAAACCGGTAGCAACTATGCCCACTAAAACTAACTTATTGGTGAGGGCATCTGCGGGAATGTTACCTTCTACGACATCAACAAAAGCATAGGTAGGTAGATTTTCTGTTGGCCCGGGCCAGTTCACCCAGGCTTTTTTTTGGGGCTTATTTTTTGACTGTGGGAGCAATACTGGATCTTGAGGATTAGCAGCATTGTACCTGTGAATCATGGCTAAACCGAAATTAGGAACCCCGTTGAGAAAGATTTTTGAGACGCGGGTAATACCGTCGCTATCGGCTTCTTGGCCGATGTGGCCGACACCTGCGGCGGCTGCTTTTAAAGATGCTACGGGTTCTTCTTTAATGGTTCTAGGGAGTACAACTTTGCCGTTGGCGACAATTGCAGCGGCTAAAATATCATCTTTCGGACTCGGATCGAGGAAAAGAATGTCAAAACCAACGGCTGTGGGGGGAGATTTTTTCAGCGCTTCTAACAGTTGGGCGTAGCGGTTGCGAGGCCAAGGAAATTTACCGTATTCCTGCAAGGAATGCGGTTCGATCGCAATTACCGCAATTCTATGATCCCATCCGGGATTTGGCAAAATTCGCGATTCTCGAATTTGAAATAGCGTTTTGTATCCCAAATATTCAAGCGGTTTCCACATTCCCAATTGCAGCATGGCTACAGACATTATACCTGCTATGGCACCTGTCATCCAGGGAGGATTTGTAATTATATATTGCCGCAGGCCGATCAGTTGATTTTGTTTGAGATGATCGATCCATTTTTTGAACTTCATGCAATTAATTTGACGCAAAAATTGACATTCGAGTCCGACCTTCGAGAGGAGTGCAAGTCATTCGATTTTAGATTTTAGATTTTAGATTTTAGATTTTGGATTGATTCCACGGATAAATCACGTGGCGGGTACCATCAAAAAAGTTTTGGTCATGAAGTTTTACAATACCGTAAGGGCGAAGGGTTGGTGCAAAATTTATTGATTTTGACTAATCTGTTGGGCATCTAAATTGTATTTTTTGACGGGCGGGACATCCCAGAATAATTGCATCAAACTTAAATGTAAGATTTAGATGCACCTGGGCTGAGGGAGTTTCAGCGCGAAATGCTTCGCACTTACACATGATAATCAACCCAGATAGGACTTACGATCTAACTCACTTCCTCAGAGACAGCCCGCGCATTTTAGTCTGAGATCGGTGGTTTAGGGAACGGCGAGGCTGTAATGCCGTTCTGTGACTGAGGGGCCTCGCACTACGATTTTGAGGCGGCGGCTTGGCGGTAAAATTCCTTGGATTTTGAAGTTGCCCTTTCGATCGATCTTAATCTCTTCGTTGTGGACATAAACTGTGTCGATCGGGTTAATTTGACCGCTGAGGCGATAGATATTGCCGCTGAGTCTCAACAACCTGCGGACTTTTAGTTGAGCTAGGCGAGGGCTCGCTGAGGGCGCCACGGGCGAGGTTTGAGGGAAAATAGTCGTGGCGTTGCCGCTGTTGACAACTACTTCGGATTCGGTGTTGCCGGATACTGCGACTGCACCTTCAATAGTTTCGACTGCGGTTTTGCCGCCGCCGACGCTGACGCCAAACGAGGTGCCGCGAACTCCGGCAACGCCTTCTGGGGTTTCAACCCTGACTGGGGCGTTTTTGGCCGAACGGGTTTTTTGGGCAATTTGACTGGATTTGCCGAGTCCGCTGAAGGTATTGAGGGCGACTATTTGGTTCGGCGGGATAATTGTTGAGGTGCTGGCTGCAGGAGTTGCCGCAGCAGTTTTGCCGATCGACAACCTGACTCGCCCCCTGCTGACAAAAATCGCTGTGTCTTTTTCGCCACCTGCACGGCTTGACAAATTGGATATTCTGACTGCTGTTTTTTCGGCAACTTCCACTATGCCGATGTTGTTGTCGATGCCTAAACGGGCTGTGGAATCGGGGCCGGTGATGATTTCGTCTCCGGGGGCGAGCAGCCGATCGCCCACTACCGCCGGCCGCCCTTTAAAGCTGACTGTACCGCGAATTTCTTCTATTTCGAGCGATCGTCCGGCCGCTGTTCCCTGGGCGTTTATCGTCTCTGCTGGGGATAAATTCGCCGCCGCTGTTGCCGGATTTTTGGGAGATTTGGAGGCGGTTGGCTGTGCTGGCTGTCGAGCGACTGAGACAATTTTAGTAGTGTTGGACGGCTGTTTGGGGGATGGAGAGAGCGGACTGGCGATCGTCCCGCGAAAGGGCGACAGACTCGCCAGCACAGCCAAGGACAAACTTAGGAGCGGAATTTTGGTCGATCGCCCACACGTAAAAATTTTATTCATAATTTCAATTTTGTCATATTGAAGTTCCTCGACTTCATTTCCTCTATCAGACGGCATACATCCGGAAATCGTTCCATTTTTTATGCCGTAACACAGCAGCAAAAATAAACTTTGTCAGCCTGAAAGTTTAGCATTAAAACTTTTTTTTAGTGTCAGAGTTTAGTAAACTGTTACAACATGGCAGTTTCCTAAACTCTGACCTTCGGAATTTTGTGCAAAGCTGGCTCAAAGTGTTATCCAGCCTCAATTTTCGCCGATGTCAACGTTAGAGAGGGCAGATTTATATATAGCAAACATAAAATTAATTACTGCTGGTGAAGGCCTTTTGGCTTCTGGCGGAAGGATGACTAATTTGGGATAAATTCTGTAGTTGTGGCAATTAATAAAAAGATTCTTTTAGCGAAGCGATAAAAAATAATTATCTAAGTGGTGCGGAGGAAGATTGCAGTGGAGCTTGCGACTGGGAAACCTGATGAAGCAAACTCAAGGGAATCAGGGTAGACGATCGACCAACTCCGACTAGAATACCGTCTTTTAGGGAAAGTTGGTGGAAATTTCGATGGAAAATCATAGGGAGCGATCGCCTGCTGGCGTTGCTGTTCGGAAGTAGACGCCAAACTGTAAAATGGACGGTTGTATATAGGTTATATAGAGCAGGAGAACAATTTCAGTGGCAATAGAAGTAGGTCAGAGAGTGAAGGTGCGCCGTCTCAGAGATCGGATACCTGCAAATATGGTGGGCAAGATAAAGGAGAATCCAGTAGGCACTGTTGACGGATTCAAAATGGTTGACGGTAGCGGAGTAGGCGTGGTTGTCAAGTTTGACGGTTTTGCGACTTGGTTCTTTGAAGATGAGCTAGAAATCGTTTAACAGATGTTGAAGGAAGAAGGAAGAAGGAAGAAGGAAGAAGGAAGAGGAAAAATTTTCCCAATTCTTCCCCTCTCCCACTCTCCCACTCACCGACTCTCCTCTTCCTCCACTCTCCCCCCTCCCCCACTCTGGCTGAAGGTTGCGCTTAAATGTTAAAGAGTAAGCTTTGGCAGTGAGAACAGAAAATGGCTTTGATTTTGACATTTTTGGGCAAAGGCGGCACTGGCCGCAGTACGATCGCGATCGCAACAGCTAAAAAATATGCGGCTCAAGGCAAGCGAGTTCTGCTGCTGGGCCAAGATCCGGGACCGGGATTGGGTATTCTGCTAGGGGTTCCTCTGACTCTCAACCCCCAGGAAATCGCCCCCAACCTCAAAGCAGTTCAGGTGCAAAGCGCGCCGCTGCTAGAACGCAGGTGGGACGAAGTTAAACAATTAGAAGCTCAATATGTCCGCACTCCGTTTTTCAAGCAGATTTACGGTCAAGAATTAGGAGTATTACCCGGAATGGACAGCGCCCTGGCGTTGAACGAACTTCGGGAATACGAGGACAGCAAACAATACGATGTAATTGTTTATGACGGCACCGGCGGCATGGATACGCTGCGGATGCTGGGAATGCCGGAAATTTTGAGTTGGTATATCCGTCGCTTCCGTCAAGCTTTGGTAGATTCGGATTTGGGTAAAGCTTTGTCGCCTTTTATTCAGCCGGTTTTCAGTACCGTGTTGACTGTGGATTTGTCTGGGGATAATCCTTTTCAATCTACTAAGCAAGTCGATAATCTTTTGGATAAGGGTAAGGAAGCGCTGGCAGATCCGAACCGCACGGCGGCTTTTTTGGTGACGACTGGGGATGCAAGCGCGATCGCAACTGCCCGCTATCTTTGGGGAAGTTCTCAACAAGTTGGTTTGACTGTGGGCGGTGTCATTGTCAATCAAGCATCGGTTACAGAAGCTATTACTGCCGATTTCGATCCTTTGACCGCTGTTTCGGTTCCGGCGCACAGTGACAATAACTGGCAGCCGCTAATTGATGCTTTGCCAGATTTTTCTGAGGCCGCAAAAGCTCCTAAACCCATTAACATAAACATTGCACAGCGTCAAGTTAGTTTGTTTTTGCCTGGGTTTGACAAGAAAGAAATTAAATTGATTCAATCGGGGCCGGAAGTGACGATCGAAGCGGGGGATCAGCGGCGCAATATTTTGCTGCCTCCGGCGCTGACTGGCAAGTCTGTTACTGGTGCTAAGTTCCTGAATGGTTACTTGATTATTTCTTTTTAGTGGTTAAGTTGTAGGGATTTTGGGTGCAGTTTGGGAACGGGCATCTTGCCCGTTCCACATTTTTAGGAAAAATATTTAGAAGTTTAGACTTGTATCCCACATTCCACACCCTGGGGTGTCATACAGCATAATTACGCAGAAAACTATATCTTCAAAGTAACAAATTATGCCTTTAAAAAGTTATTTATCCGTTAATGGTATTACAGTATGATTTATAGTTTTATTGCTGGCTCAAAATAAGTAAAAACCGATAGTGACAGTTGAGGGTGCGGAATGTGGGTTGTATTGCAAGCATTCGCTCTCATCTCTTAAAAATATCTGCGTTTATCTGCGTTATCTGCCTTACATCGGCGGTTTTTGTATCAAGCAAAAATTTATGCAATAAGTCTTTTAAGCAGGTGAAGCCGCCCGTAAAAGGTGGTCGGGAATACGCTCGCGGTTCGTCTACAATAAAATAAAGTCATTAGCCAATTTGGGGAAACAGCAATGGTTACACAACTGCAATCTCCCGACAAATCAAATATCATCTATCCCGACGACAACGGCGAACCCATGTCAGACAATACTGAGCAATTTAGATTAATCGTCTGGCTCAAGGAAAACTTAGAATTGTTATTTGCTAACGTTGCTAATGTTTTCGTAGCAGGAAACTTGCTATGGTATCCGGTAGAAGGAAATAACAAAATTTCCCAAGCACCGGATGCAATGGTAGTTTTCGGTAGACCAAAAGGATATCGAGGTTCTTACCAACAGTGGAATGAAGATAATATTGCGCCGCAAGTGGTGTTTGAAATTTGGTCGCCGGGAAATCGCCTCACTCCGATGATTCAAAAGTTCAAATTTTACGAACGCTACGGTGTGGAAGAATACTATTTATTCGACCCGCAAACATTAGAATTGACAGGATGGCAGCGGGTTGAGGAAGAATTAGAAGCGATCGAACAAATAGACGGTTGGATTAGTCCCAGACTGGGCGTGCGCTTTGGATTGTCTGAAACCGGACTCGAAATGTTCGGGCCGTCGGGAGAACCCTTTGTGAGTTTTGTAGAACTCGCTCAACTGATCCAGCAAGCAGAAACGCGGGCACAGCAGGCAGAATTACGGGTTCAGCAGGCAGAAGAACAGGTTCAGCAAGCAGAAAGTTTGTTGGAACAAGAACGATCGCGATCGCAAGCTTTAGAATTAAGACTCCGAGAAATGGGAATCGACCCCAATGAATTGTAATTGCAACTCGTGCAAAAACCCGGTTTCTTCAAGAAACCGGGTTTTTTAAGACAATTACCTAACTTTTACCGTTGCCGTTTCCATTTCCGTTAGTCGTTAGCAACACCCGCTTAGCTAAAGGTTCCGGCACTTCTTGCAATCGATCGAACTCCCAATTAAAAAATCCGACTCCCATTGTCTGCGATCGCAATTCTACGATCAAATTCTGCATTTCTGCGATCGGCAAATAAGCAGAAACTGCATCCCATCCCTTCCAGTCTTTTTTACCTTCGTAGCCGAGAATTTGGCCGCGGTGTCCGCTGACCAACTGCAACACCTTTGATGTACACTCGTTCGGAGCGCAAATTTCAACTTTGGCGATCGGCTCCAGCAATGCCGGTTCGCACTTGGCCATTCCCTCCTGCATCGCCAAACGCGCCGCTTGCTTGAAAGCTTGTTCGGAACTGTCAACGGTATGGTAGGAACCGTTCGTCAGCGTCACCGCTACGTCTACCACCGGGAAACCCAGCGGGCCGCGATCCAAATACTCGCGCACTCCCACTTCCACGCCGGGTATATACTGTTTTGGGACGACGCCGCCGACTATTTTGTCGCTAAACGTGAAACCTTCTCCGCGAGGCTGCGGTTGAATGTCGAGGTACACGTCGCCGAATTGTCCGTGCCCGCCGCTTTGGTGTTTGTAGCGCCCGTGGATGGAAGATGCTGGTTTGCGGATGGTTTCTTTGTACGGCACTTGCGGTAAGTGAGTTAGCATCGGCAAGTTATACTTGCGGCGCAACCTGTCTAAGGCTACTTTCAGGTGGATTTCGCCTTGACCCCAAAGTATAATTTCGTGAGTGTCGCCGTGCTGTTCCCAGACTAAAGATGGGTCTTCTTCTAGCAATTTAGCTAAAGCGGAGCTCAGCTTAACTTCATCGTTGCGCTTTTCTGGGGCGATCGCCAGTGCGTAGACAGGCGGGATGATTTCGGCTTTTGGCAATTCCTCCGATCGGTCGATCGCCAGCGTATCGCCTGTTTTCAAGCCTTCTAGCCTTCCCAAAGCCACAATTTCCCCGGCGCTGACAGACTGCAAACTTTGCGTTTGCTGGCCGGTCAAGCGGTACAAACCGTTAACTCGAACCCCGTTCAAAATTGCTCCGTCTGCCAGCGTCCCCCGCCACATTCTCACTAACGATAATTTGCCTCCCTGGGGCGTGTAATAGGTTTTGAGGATTTGAGCCAGAACTTTGTTTTCACTTAGTATAATCCCGCGGCGATCGGCTGTAGTTTCCGGTGTCGGCGCTTCCCTCAGCAAAGCTTCCAGCAGAGGCCGCACGCCGAAATCTTGTTCGGCGATGCCGATGAATACTGGCACAATTAAATCTGCGCCTAATTCCATCTTTAAATCGCGGGTAATTTCTTCGGCGTCGGGATTGATTTCTTCGAGCAATTCTTCGAGTAAATGGTCGTCAAAATTCGCCAATTCTTCGAGCATTTGCTGCCGCGCAGCGCTTTCTTGTGCTTTGAGGTGTTCTGGAAGCGGGACGGGCTCTGCGGCCGCGCCCGGACGGTAGTGGTAAGCTTGTTCGGTTACTAAGTCGATAAAACCGATGATTTGTTCGTTTTTGCCGATCGGATATTGGTGAGGTACGATCGGTCTGCTGGAAACCGATTTGAGCGCGTCGAGCACGTCGGTGAAGTTGCTGCAGCAAGTAGTTTCGTCAGTGCAAGCCCGATCGATCTTGTTGATGAAAACTAAGTGGGGAATTTCCCAATCGTCGAGGAATTTAAACAGGGGTGCGAGGGTTAAAGCGCGATCGGCAACCGGTTCGCAAACTATTATCGCCGCATCCACACCAATCAGCGCATTGTAAGTTTCTTGGACAAATTCTACCGATCCCGGACAGTCGAGAAATGTGAAGCGGACGCCTTCATATTCAGCGGTGGCGGCGTTTACTTCTACGCTCATTTTGCGATCGCGCGCTTCCGGCGAACTATCACCTATTGTGTTCCCATCTTTGACATTTCCTTTGCGGGTAATTGTCCCTGTCACCGACAGCAAACTTTCTAGCAGTGCGGTTTTACCGCTTAAATAAGGGCCAACAATTGCAACGTTCCGCGCGGCCCCAAGGACTTTTTCGTTCATATTGCCTCCAACAGAAAACTTGTTTTCCATTGCTCTTGGTGCAACCAGTTCTATACCATTTTCTAGACTTTTTCTAGGTTAATTTTTATTGCATTTTCGAGCAATTTCAGATTTTGGTATGATTCTATACTTTTGACGCTAGCGTATTTTGAGTGACGAAAACACAAATTGTAGTTTTTCTTAATATTTTTATTTTTTAACCGCAGAGAACGCAGAGAACGCAGAGGAAGAGAAGAGAGAGACTAATAATTCCGATGAAGGGCGGATTTGATATCACTCTTCCTCTGTCTCGATTGGTCTAATTTCTGAGGAGTCGCAAACCGCTTAAGGTTACTATTACTGTAGATCCTTCGTGGCCGATGACGCCGAAAGGCATGGTGATATTTCCGAAAAAATTAGCTGCCAATAACAGGACAATGCAACTGAGTGCAAAAACAATGTTTTGTTTGACAACATTTTGAGCGCGGCGGCCCAAACTAATTGCTTTAGCTAGTTGCTCTAACTTATCTGCCATTAATACGATATCTGCAGTTTCTAAAGCAACATCGCTGCCGGAAATTCCCATCGCAATGCCCGCGGAAGCTTGAGCGAGGGCGGGGGCGTCGTTGATGCCGTCTCCCACCATTGCTACAGTTTGATACTGGGTTTGCAGTTGTTTAATTGCCTGCACTTTGTCTTCTGGCAAAAGTTCGGCGTACACTTCGTTGATGCCTAGTTGGCGGGCGATGTGTTGAGCTGTTTGCTCGTTGTCGCCGGTTAGCATAATTATATGTTCTACGCCTAATTTTTGCAAGTGTTTTACCGTTGCTGCTGCTTCGGGGCGGATGGTATCTGCTACTGCAATGATTCCTAAAAGCTGCTCGCCTTTTGCCACCCAAACAACGGTTTTACCTTCTGCTTGCAACTGCTGGCTGATTTGACTCAATTCGGAAGTTGCTTCGACAAAATCGGCTTTACCAATGGCAATAATTTGATTGTTGACTTTGCCGATAATTCCTTGACCGATTTTTGCTTGTACATCGGTAGCCGTGGACAATTGTAACTGTTGCTGCTGGGCGGCGCTGACAATTGAAGAGGCGATCGCGTGTTCGGAATGGGCTTCTAGGGCGGCAGCTAATTGCAGAACTTCTGTTTCAGTATATCCGATGGCTGGTACAATTTGGATAACTTCGGGTTTTCCCGTGGTGAGAGTTCCGGTTTTGTCAAAGGCGATCGCCCTGACTTTACCAATCATCTCTAATTGCGCGCCGCTTTTAAACAAAATCCCCTGTCTCGCCCCGTTAGCAATTCCCGAAAGCAGCGCCGGCATAATCGAAGCCATCAGGGCGCAGGGGGACGCGACTACTAGGAAAATCAGCGCCCGATAGATTGTCTCTTCCCAATTCCAGCCCAAAACAAAGGGCGGCAATGTTGCGAGAAGCAAGCCTAAAGCGACAATTAATTTGGCATAACCGCGCTCGAATTTTTCCACAAACATTTGAGAAGGCGGCGCTGCTGTTTGCGCTTCTTGAACCAGCCGAATCACTCGCTGAATTAAGCTGCTTTCTGGAGTTTTATGAACTTCGAGTTTCAGCGCGCCGGCACCGTTAATTGTACCTGCATAGACTTCATCGCCGCTGGTTTTTTCCACGGGCATCGATTCGCCGGTAATCGAGGCTTGATCGATCGCGCTGCAGCCTTCAATAATTATCGCATCTGTGGGGATGATTTCTCCGGGCTTGACTAAAATGCAATCGCCAATTTCCAATTTGTCGATCGCAACTTCCCGTTCCCCGCCGTACATTACCACCCTAGCAGTATCCGCAGTCAAACTCATCAAACTGCGGATGCTGCGTTCAGTCCGCTGCATAGCATAACCTTCCAGCGCGCCGCTAATTGCAAAGATTAAAATCAGCACGGCGCCGTCAACAATTAAATGATATTCTTGCCGCCACATCCCCAAACCGGCCGCGCCCAAAGCAGCGACAATCATTAACAAATCTACATCTAATTCGCGTTCTTGAAAAAGCGTAGTTAAGCCTTCGCGGGTGCTGGAATAGCCGCCGATAACATAAGCTGCGGGTAAGATTAACGCGGCTACACCCAGCCAGCCCAATTGCAGGGCTAGCGAACCCAAGATTACTAGAATTCCGCACAGGGCGGCAGTCACAGCATCGGGGTGTTCTTCGGCGAGGCGCCCGAGGCGAGAAATGGGGAGGGAATTGGGAGTCATTGGGGAAATTTGATTTGGTAGAATGACTCCTTTAGCCTAAACTTTGACATTAGTGTCAATGTCAAGAGTGAAACCAAAATAAATTCAGCATCAACGAGGGGCGAGTTGAGTCCCAGAGTCCGACAGGGAATGAATTCCCTGTCTCATAGCGCAAGTCCTCTGGAAGAGGACTGAAGAGAGTTGAGAATTGAATTTAATGTTTGAGTCGGTTAAAACCGAGATCTTGCACCATTCTCAATTAGCCGTAGGGGCGGGTTCGCCAACAGCCTTAAAGCTTGCAAATAGGTTCTATAAACCCGCCCGACCCCACGAAAAATCCTCTTATTGATATTGCTGCAAGATGTCAGTTTTAACCGACTTCTGCTATGAGACGGGGGATTTATTCACTCCTAGGACTGCGGGTGAATTCCAGAACCAAATATACAGTCCCAAAATTCCCAAAATCCCATGCCATAAGAATAGTTGAGTCCCAGAGTCCGACAGTCCGACAGGGATTGAAATCCCTGTCTCATAGCGCAAGTCCTCTGGAAGAGGACTGAAGATGGCTGAGAATTGAATTTAATGTTTTAGTCGGTTTTAACCGACTTCTGCTATGAGACGGGGAATTGATTCACTCCTAGGACTGCGGGTGAATTCGAGAACCAAATATACAATTTCCAAATCCTAAAATCCCATGCAATAAGAATAGTTGAGTCCCAGAGTCCGACAGGGAATGAATTCCCTGTCTCATAGCGCAAGTCCTCTGGAAGAGGACTGAAGATGGCTGAGAATTGAATTTAATGTTTTAGTCGGTTTTAACCGACTTCTGCTATGAGACGGGGAATTGATTCACTCCTAGGACTGCGGGTGAATTCGAGAACCAAATATACAGTCCCAAAATTCCCAAAATCCAATGCAACAATACCTGACAATCAAACAACTTACAGAAGCGGTAAAAGGCACAATTACCCCTCGGATGGTGCGACACTATCACGCATTGGGGCTGCTATCTCCGGCGGTGCGATCGACCTCTAACTACAGATTGTATACCCGCAGCGACGTGCAAAGACTGCAAAGAATAGTCGCACTCAAGCAGCAAGGCTTTCAACTGTCTCACATCCGCAAACTGTTAGAAACTGATGCGGATGCTTCCCCTGACGCGCTGATGGCGACTCTGCAACGGCAATATCTGTCGGTTATTCAGCAAATTGTTCGCCTCAGAGAAACTGCTTCGGCGCTGGAAGGATTGCTGGGGCGGGATATTTCCTGTCAAGCGGTGCAAGCGGACGCCCTGGCGCAATTAAGGCTGTTGCAGGCGGAAACTGAGGGGGGGTTGGATGAGTTGGAACAAATTTGGAAGGGTTGGGATGCGGGGGCGCACACTCACCCGGAGGATTTTGGGGAGTCGCTGCAGCATTTGTTGCCGGATTTGCCCGATCGCTCGGAAATTGAGGTAGACTTGCTTTCAAAACTGGTGTTAGCCTGCGGAGATTGTTCGCTGCTGCCGTTTGTGAAGTTGAGCGAAACGGCGATTAAATCGGCGCGGGAAGCTTTGAAAAATCAGTGTCAAATTGTGGCTGATGTGCCGCCTGTTTTTGCCGCTTTGGATGGGACTAGATTGGCGCATTTGGGAACAAGTATTGCAACTTTAATTGACGATCCGCACATCAATGCTGCGGCGGAAGCGGAACAGGAATTCTGGCAGCAGCGTGAGTGGTTTGATAAGTTGTTGAAACTGGAAAAAGGATGTATATTGGTGATAGGATATGCGCCGTCTGTGCTGATGGCGGTTTGCGAGGCGATCGAGTGCGGGCAACTGCAACCGGCTTTGGTAGTTGGAATGCCGATCGGTTTTAGTCATTCTCCGGTGGCGAAACGGCGGTTAGTGCGATCGGGCGTTGATTATATTACAACTGTGGGAACTTTTGGCGGCGGGTTGTTGGCGGCGGTTGCTTTGAATGCTTTGGTTGAGTCTTTGATTGAAAAGCCGAATTGTCACTGTCATCTGAATGGAAAATTGGCTTGAGAAAAGCGTACAACTCAAATTCTCCTGTATAGGGATTTGTTTGATAGCGCAATTCTGACTTCAACCTCGTTCAAAGTTGACTGTTGTCAGTTGACTGTTGAGTGTTTGGGCATTTGAACAATACCGATGCAACCGGAAACAATATCACCCACAAACAAGATTTGGATTCTATTTTAACCTAAAAATTTCGGAGATTCCAGCCAGAGCAATTAACCGCCAAAGGTACTCAGCTACTCACCATTGTCTTTGACGGTGCTGAGTATATCTTGTACTTTTTCAAAGGCAAGCTCAGTTATTATGGCTGCCGATCTTGCACTGAGGCTGCATCTTTGACTCGTGTTTTTGGTTGGCTGTTAGCATAAGCACGTATCAAAGCAGACTTCTTAAGCCGTTTGACGCCACTCAAAACCAAGAGTGCAAACAGGGTTCCTATCAAACTCATCACCCACAAACCGCAGCCTGCCGCTGCACCTAATCCGGCAGCCAACCAAATAGTTGCGGCGGAAGTTAGTCCTTTGACTTCAGCTTTACCCACTGGGTATTGAGTTTGTTGCAGAATGATTCCGCCCCCCAGAAATCCTACCCCTGTGGCAACTCCTTGGATAGTTCGGCTTAAAGCGTTGGAAGAGGAAAAGGTGCTGTCGCCATCCATCTGCAAAGGAATCATTACAAATATAGCTGCGCCTAGACTCACGATCGTAAAGGTTCTTAAACCTGCCGGTCTACCTGGCTGCTGGCGGTTCATGCCGATCGCGAAGCCTACCAGTAGTGCAGCCGTCAGCCTCAAGGTGACTGTCTGCCAATCGTTGGGGCTGAAAAATATAGAACTCATTGCCTGTACTCCTACTAGAACTGGCTCTTCACGCGGACGCATTCCCAGGCGGGGCAGGCTGACTCAAGGTAACTCCGGTTAGCCGCTAGATTTACTAGGGAATTAGGTTAAGTTTAAGTTAAGACTAAGTTAGATTCAAGTAGAGGTTCGGCTCGTCGATGTGCGACCCCGAAACGTCAAACGCTGGAACTCCCACGCTGATAGGGAGTTAGGTTAATTGCGGCTAATAATTTTCTTCGTGCAAAAGGTTGTACAAGGGGTTTCAATCCCTGATAGGGAGTTATAGCCTTTCTCAGATAGATCAGGTACAAGTTTAGATTTTAGATTTTAGATTTTAGATTTTAGATTGGGGGATTGGGGAATTGTTAATTAATTCGTGAATACCTCATTTTTCCGAGAACCGCTATAGGTTAATTGCGGCTTCACCGCGTCCGCATCTTGAATATCAATTTGCGGGCTGTTTCAATCCCTGATAGGGAGTTAGGTTAATTGCGGCTTGATTTAATTAACAACTTAACTGCTTCTCCACGTTTCAATCCCTGATAGGGAGTTAGGTTAATTGCGGCTCAATATGTTTGGTGAAATCATCAGGAGTTTCAACGTTTCAATCCCTGATAGGGAGTTAGGTTAATTGCGGCTCGATGGCTACAGACCGCAATACAATACCAGTTTCAATCCCTGATAGGGAGTTAGGTTAATTGCGGCCCTTGGCTTGTAAATCTTCAAGAATTATCGAATGACTGTTTCAATCCCTGATAGGGAGTTAGGTTAATTGCGGCTGTGGACAACTTCAAAAGGTAGCAAGCGTGACTGGTTTCAATCCCTGATAGGGAGTTAGGTTAATTGCGGCGAAAATCCCGATCTGTACGCGGTTCTAAAGATGAACTGTTTCAATCCCTGATAGGGAGTTAGGTTAATTGCGGCTACTCTGATTAGCCTATCCGTCCAATTAGATTTTAAAGTTTCAATCCCTGATAGGGAGTTAGGTTAATTGCGGCCAGTACGCACGATTGCTGCAAGAACAAGCCGAGCGAGTTTCAATCCCTGATAGGGAGTTAGGTTAATTGCGGCTGGTGTGGCCCTTGCCCCTATGGGGTTTATGGTGTTTCAATCCCTGATAGGGAGTTAGGTTAATTGCGGCGAAAAGCGATCAGCTCAGGAATTTAAGGTTGGAGTTTCAATCCCTGATAGGGAGTTAGGTTAATTGCGGCCGCCCGTTCCAGAAGCTTTGCTGTATTTGGTTTTCAAGGTTCATTTGCGTCTGCGTAAAACAAAAGTACCATTTCAGCCTTCGACTTGTCAATACCCACATTTTCATACAGCCCTCAAACCCTTTTCCTGTATAGATTTCAGCGATTGCGTCTCCCATTTTATTGGTTGAAGTGCCTCTAACCCTTACAGGATCTAAATTATAGCCCCCCAATTTCACACCTCGATTTTTACACCTACTCCTAGACGCATTTTCCACCGAAAAACACACATCAACCGATCACCACTTCCCCAAAGCCCCCCAAACAGTACCCGAAACCACGCCCCAAATTGCCCCCAAACCAGCCCCCACGATCGCCCCCGCCACAGGCCCCAACTCCACCGGCACCCCAGCGCTAACACCCGGAAACATCGCACACACCCCCGCCCCCAACACAGCACCCGCAAAAGTCCCCAAAAAACTCCCCCAAATCGCCCCCAAAGTCCCACCATTGACACCCGAAGGCTGAAACGAAATCGGCAGCTTCGGCGCAAACCCGCAAAAACCCAACAAACCCCCAGAAACCACACCCCCAACAGAACCCACACCAGCCGCCACGATCGCCACACCCAGCAGCAAACCCGCAAACTCATTCACCGGCCGCATCTGGACACCGTACTGCTGCCAAACCACCAGCCCCGCCCCCAAAAAAATACCAGCCAGAGTCCCCACAAACGAGCCCCAGACCGCCCCCAAATACCCTCCCCGCCGGCCCCACACCCTCCCCACCGGCAGCGCCAGAGGAGGCTGAAAAGCAGCCCAAACACAGCCCCAGACAGCCCCAACCCCCGCCCCAGCCAAAATCCTCTCGCCGATTCCCGGATTGCTATTAATTGCCCCAAACACCGCACCGCCGATCGCCGCCAACAAAAAAGCCCCCCAAGCCGCCCCCACCAAAACTCCGCCCCACTTCCGCCAAATCTGATTCGGCGGCAAAGTAAAAACGCCCCACATCATCCCAAAAAAACAGCCCCAAATCGTACCAACAAAAATCGCCCCCAAAATAGCGGCGCCGCCCTCAGCTATTACCGAATAAATCCCCCCGATCGCCGCCAAACACAAACTGCCCCAAACACCTCCCCAAGCAGCATCCTGAACAATGCGCTCAAACTTGCCCGCGGGAAGCTGAGGCGCAGGAGTCCGACTCCGAGAAGACATCGGCATCGGCAGCAGCGGCACTGCGTACTGGCCCAGGGGGCGCGGCAGCCCCGTGGCGGGCTGTTGCCGGCGCACTGCGGGTGGGTTCGCGACGGGCGGGGGTTGGGGCTTTTTGCGCTTGATTTTCGCGGGCTGCAAGTGCAATCCGTTCCTGACTGCTTGCCGCGAAGGAAACGGATCGCGCCCTTTGAGGAGTTTTGCCCGATCGCACCAAGGGCACCGACTGAGATGATTTCCGTATTTATGCTGGCTGTTTTTGCTGCAAGTAACTAAAGCATCTTCCGCTTCCCGAATCGCATTCACCCAAGTTTTCGCATCCGGGCGCGCGGAAGGATTGCCGTGCCCTTCCTCAAAACAGCGGA
This sequence comes from Oscillatoria nigro-viridis PCC 7112, assembly GCF_000317475.1. Taxonomy (NCBI): domain Bacteria; kingdom Bacillati; phylum Cyanobacteriota; class Cyanophyceae; order Oscillatoriales; family Oscillatoriaceae; genus Phormidium; species Phormidium nigroviride. The sequence continues at coordinate 1,284,455 of NC_019729.1, read as the reverse complement.
TAAACATCTGCTGCAGCCGCGGATGCAGCATCTCAAAAGGAGGCGCAGCGGGCATCGGGCGGTAGGGAATCCGCTTCGTACCTGTGGGGAAATGGCCCGATCGAATTCTCGCTTCCAAAGACGGCGGTTCGCCGCTACCGAGATAAACTCCCGAAAACGGGTGCGTACCTTCCATCAGCAATTGAAAAATTAATACAGCTAAACCGAACAAATCGTGCTCTGGAGATCGATCGATATCGCGGAAAGTCTGCCCCTGCAACTCCGGCGGCGTAAACTCCGGTTTCCCCACGGGACACCGATAAACGTAACCCGTATAAGGATCGCGCACTTGAAACGAATCCGTGTCTACCAGCGTTACCAACGCCGTATCCGTCACGAGAATGTTCGACTCGTTTACGTCGCCGATGACGTAACCCCTGACGTGGAGGGCGTTTACAGCCGAGGCGAGATTTCTGGCGGTACGGTGGAGGTAAAGATAGCTAAATAGCGGTTTTTGTTCGCGCCTGGTTTTGGGAGTGTAGAAAGTGTGTACCGGCATCACTTTGTTGACGCGCGGCATCACAAAACCGACGATTTTTTCTCGCCCGCCGACAGTATGCAGCAAATCGATCGGCCAAGCAATGGAAGCGTGCCCGGGTTCCGCGATCGGCGCATCCGGCGGCATACTGAACATGACTGTGAGTTTGTCGCCGTCTTCGTCTGTCGGTTTGTGGTAGATTTTTGCTACAAGGGACGAGTCTTGGGCGATCGGGTAGATGCGACCCTCACCGCCACTGGCGATCGCGGTTTTGGTATCGATCGCAATCAGTTGTCCGCTAAATTGGCGCTGCAACTGCATAGAATTCCGTTATGGGATACAGGATTTGGAAGCCATCACTCAATAAATTTGACTTGCCCATTAAATCTTACCTTTGTTAGGACTTAGGCACCGGTGAGGAGAAACCGGGTTTTTCACCAAAAGAGGCGTTGCAGCCCGCAGATTCGGTAAAAAACCCGGCTTCTTGGGTGGGAGTGGGTAAGCCCTGTTTACCTGAGTGGGATGGGCGTCCCGCCCGTCCATCCCTGAGTGGGATGGGCGTCCCGCCCGTCCATCCCTGAGTGGAATGGGCGTCCCGCCCGTCCATCCCTGAGTGGGATGGGCATCCCGCCCGTCCATCCCTGAGTGGGATGGGCATCCCGCCCCTCCGCGCCATCAAAATTAAATGTGAACCAGCTTCAAATCCACCGACAATAACAACATTTTATCCTCAATTTTTTGTCTGACGGCGGGTGTCACCTGACAATTATCGCTGTTGAGGCATTCCACCAGCAAGTTGTGGGCATAGTAATACTGTTTCAGCAAAGTTTTCTGTTGGGGGCGAAAGTTTTGATTGTAGCCGATCGCAGTTTTGAATTTTGCCAGCCAACAGCTACCGCACTCTTTGCGCCACTTTTTCCAGTTTTGCAAATCAGGCATCTCAGTCTGAAATTGTGCCAGCAGTTGTTTAAGTTCTGGTTCAATATCCAGTCCCCAAATGCCAACCAAGATACCCGCCACATCATTATCAAAAGCCAATTTCAGACACTCGTTAACCTCCGCAAATTCTACATTTTTCCCAGCCTTTACCAAACTATTCCGCAGCTTGCGAACTTTCGATCTATCAAACTTCAGACTCGGATCGAGGACGCGAGTCAAAGCCAAATCGAGCACGCAAACTAAGGCAACATAAAAAGCGCGAATTTCCGCCGGTTTGAAATTCCTTTGCACTAACTGAGACTTGTGATTTGCCCAGATTAGCAACTGCTGCAAGGTTTCATCCTTAGCGGCCATACTGTCTAATTTTTGTTGCATCAGCAGCAAAAGTTCGTCAGCCGGTTGCAAAATGCTGACAACTCTCACAAATTCTTTTTTCCACTTTTTGTCTGTAATCCGGCTGACCAATTCTGGCAGCGATTCCGGGTTTGCACTGTCAATCACATATTCTGGTTGAGTTTCGCTTTCCTCTAGCAGTTCGTCAACTGCGCTTTTGATAAAGTTATCCACCAACCAGTCGCGGGTACGCGAGAAATTGCTGTCCAACTCTAGGTAATGACTGCCTAATTTTGCCTTAAAGTCTTTGGGAAAAATCTTTTTAGCCACTAACATATTTTTCCAGCGAGTTAGCTGGCTGGCGTTGCGTTCGGGAAAGCGGTGGTACAAATAGTCGATCGCGATCGCATCTAGAATATCCCCACCCAGGATTTCCCGCCGTTTCACCTCGTTTTCTCGTCCAATTTTTCGCCGCTGAGTTAGATCCCCATGCTGGCTAACATTTGGTTCAATCCAGCCCTGAATCAGCCAGTTTCCCCCACGGAAAAAATCGCGGTCTAACTCCAAGTAAATCGCGCCAAACAAAGCTTCACAAGTCTCAGAAACAATTATATTGTACTCCCTTTCTTCTGTCTCTTTCCGGTTCCAGACGCGCCAATTAAGTTCGTTTAATTTCAAATTTTGTGCAAAATCCGCAAGCTTTTTCGGATCTGCTAAACGAGCTTTTAAGGTTGAGATAGCATCGGGATCGATTGCTGGATATTCGCGGTAGAGGTAATCGGTAACAACAGCACCGAAAATAGATCCCCCTAAGAGTGACAGCCGTTTGTACTTAACCTCTTGCCAAGCGGGAGACTCCTCCGGGCGATCGGAGTAATAGCTGGTAGAGTAACGGCAATTCAAGGCGATTTCGAGCAGTTTTGTCTGCTGAAAGCTGGGAATGTCGATCGCTGCTTTGACCGCTTCAATATCTACCTTTTTATTTTTTATTTGCTCTAATTCTTCTTCACATTTTCCCCACTTTTCCAACCAATCACCTCCCGCATCTTCCACATACAAATCTACAAAATCTACCCCGTAATTCATCCATTCATCCTGCATTTTTCTGGCTGCTTCCAGTTCTTCCCAGACTTTTTGCAAGTTGTTTTCAACGATGCTCGTACCTTGTACAGTCATAGTATTTGATTTTGATGTATTTTGATTTTATTTCCAACTCTTTCACCGCGATTAAATCAAATCTCAATTCAATTTAGAGCGAGTTGCTAGTTATTTCACTCTTATTGATTGATGCGGTAAATCTTCTCGTTACTTAGCCTTCCTATCAAGCACCTCTTGCCAGCGTCTGGCAGACCCCTCCCGGAGACAGAAAAGGGGAGGAAAAATCTTGGTCTGTTTTCCCTTTTCCCGAAGCAGGCTGGGGGTTAGGTTTTTGGCATTGCCGAAAATTGTGCAATATGTGAGTTAGTCAAATTTTTTTTCACAGAGTTTTTAGCAGTCGAACTATTCTCAGCAGCAGATATGCTTGATTTACGGGAACTTGAGGTAACGACCTGCGGGCAAATTATCACTATTATATAATGCAATGTTAACTAACTGGTTCAGGAAATTTGCATCGTTTTTATCATAACTTAAAAATAATCCTCTGTCAATCCCCCAATCTTGAAGAGTTTGTTGCCAATTCTGATATTTTTGTTCAGAGAATTCATCCGAAAGAGTTGTGACTTGAATGCAGAGGGGCTGCTGTTGGCGGCTGCTAACGATCGAATCGGTTGCCATAGAAAGATCTGCAACATATCGATACAAAACAGTGCCTTGGCGATCGACAATTCGGGCTGCGATCGCTCGAATGACGAGATCGTCAGCCGGATCGAATTTACCGGCTTTCAGTTTTTGTTTCCAAATGTAAAATTTGCGATCGGTTTCGCTCAGCCATTTAGGAAATAGATAGCTGTACCAATACCTTTCCCCCGGAGTCATCAACTCAAAAGCGGCTTGCTGTTCTCTTTCCGAAGGTAGAGATTGAACGGCCAGCCAAACCTGAGAATCTCGGATAAGCTGCAGCAAAAAAGCCATCACAAATTTTTTAGCCGTTAGCGAACCGGGTTTAACATCTTTCACCCAGCGATTGATTTCATCCAATCTTCTCGCCAAACTCGGATCTATTAGATCTGCGTCGCTAATTAGGGAGTTGAGCTTATCCTTAATCTCTTGTGCTTGCAAATGACGACCTACTGTACAAGTTAAAGCAGAATTGTTGACTCCTCGATTTTATTATAGAACCGCGCCAAATTTTCACCGCTGATTACACATCTCCCAAAATTGTTGTGGGTAAGTACCCTGCCAGCCCTTAACTTTATTTGAGCAAATGTCTATTGAGTAGCTGCGACTGATTCCCGTAGGCGCAGGTACAAGAAAACAAAATAAACATTGATCGACGGCCCGGCTAAAAACCCGAGTAGATTAGCTGCAAGCTGAGATGCTAGCAAATTTTTCGTCGAACTGATTAATAGGGAAATCAACAGTATTGGCACAAAAAGCACAAAAAATATCAGCAAAGTGGATCGAAATACCAACCACCAACGCCCTTTAGTTAATTCCCAACTGCTGCTAAGACTGTCTAGCGCCGAAGAGTTATCAATAACGGTAGCGTAAGATGAAAATATCAACCGATATGATACATAAAATCCGGGAATTATTAGTGCAATGAAGCCAGCAGACACCAGCAGCAAACACATAATGTAAACCCCAATTAGTGGCAGCAATCTTCTGTTTGCTTGATTGAAAGCCTGACCCACAGTTACTTGATTTTTTGTCAAACTTCGGTAAGTGTAGAAAATCATGGCTCCCGACAATAAAGGAACTACCACGAACCAGTAGATAATATTGACAGCAACACCTGCTGAACCTAGCTTGCCCAAACTATTGAGCGCGGCAAATATCAAACTGGGAGAGTTGATGAGCAACAGGGGAGCGTATAGAGGCCCCGTAGTAGCAAATGTTTCTCGCAACAGACTTCTGGCACTAATTCGTGAAGCTGTCATAATTTTTTATCCTGCTTTTGTAAATGGATTTGAACCTATTAAGCGGGCTTTACAAATAAACATTACATGGGAGGGTAAGTGAGAATACTCATCAAGTCGCTGGTATCTCACGATCCTAGGCTAAACCCGCCCGGACAAGATACTATTTTTGTTAGCCCTTACCTACTGAGACATTATTAATTAGAAAAAGTTGCTAACAATAATGTTAAGTCATCATCGGTGCGTTCGGAAACCCGGGGCGATCGCAAAAATGACTCTAACTGCTGTTTGGCATCTTCCTCTTCTTTCCACTCGCCAGAAAACCGAAACAAAGGCGCAAAAAACGGCCCGTGCGGCGTGCCTTCTGGGATTTTGAGAGCTAGCATTTGCAAGCCGTCGGAAAAAACGGCCAAGTGCCGGAGTTTTTCCCGCAGTACCTGAAATTGCGCTGTTTCAATTGCATTCGGCGAAATCAAAAACACGGTTTCGTTGATGTATTCGCCGCAGGGAGGTACAGTCAGGGCGATCGCATTTCCGACACTATCACCCGCTACCGCCGCACCGTCGCCGATTTGAGCAACTGCGATTAATTCCGGCGTAGCAACAACCGCAATTAAAGTGCAGGCCAAATCTCTCGCAGCCACTTCCCGCACTGCCGCTTCTGCTTCCACCTGCGCCCGCGCAACTTGCAGTGATGCAGTCAAGAATACCTGCCATTCGTCGTCATTTTGAGGCAGCCTTTCCTGTTGCTGGCAAATCGTTTCAACAACCGCTTCCACAGCAATTTTCGCCCCAATTTCTGCGAGTGCTGCGGAACCCGCGCCATCGGCAACTGCGGCGGCTAAAACACCGTTCGGCAAGAGACGCCAGCAGTGGGCATCTTGACAAGGCTGCGATCTTTTTTCGTGGCTCGTACCTATCACCGATGCCGCTACAACTTGCCAATTAAAGGATGAATTCTGCATTAATAACTCTTTAACTCAAAACTTCGTAAATTCACAACTCTGCAAAGTCTGGACGGGTTTATTTATCCCTAATTACAGCACTTTTCTGGGTTCGTAGGTACTAGCGTAGGGAGACGGCAGTGCCGTGTCCCTACAGCACTCTTACTAATGACCAATGACTAATGACTAATGACCAATGACTAATGACTAAACAGTTCCCCATCCGGGCGGCGGCAGTGCTACTTGTTCATCAATTTTTGAGTGAGAAACTCTCTGCATACTAGCCGACAGCCAGATGAACATCTCTCTAAAGTCTAATCCTCTCAATTTTACAGGCGTGCGCTCGACAATTTGCGACAGACGGGTGATATTAGCACCTTCCACTCCGACTGCAAAAAATGCCACGCGCTTGTTAATTTCTTCCTCTTTAATCCGCTGTGCTGCTATTTCCACAACATCGTCGGATTCGCCTTGAGGTTCGCCGTCGGTAATCATAAATACCCACGGGCGGTAGTAGGTAATGCCGTTGTTGCGGTATTCGGATTTGCGGGCGGCAATGGTATCTAATGCTAGCTGAATCCCTGCGCCCATGTGGGTTTGTCCTTGAGCTGTCAGCAGTGGCGCCTCGAACTGGTCGGCGGTCACGAAGTCTTGCACGACTTTGATATGATTGTCAAATGAAATAATCGCGACTTCCACTCGCTTTTTAGCTAGTTCATCTTTAATTAGGTCATTCCTAAAAATTTCCAGCCCCTCATTCAAGGCATCTATGGGTGCGCCTTGCATGGAGCCGGAGGTGTCCAGCAGGAGGACGCAGGGACAGCGCGGCTCTGGGTTTTCGGCAAATTCTACGGCTTCGTCTAGTCTCATGGTTCGGGGTTGACCTGGGAGTGGCTCGATTTTTAGGTTTGTTACTTTCTACCCTAGCAAGTAGGTGACATATTTAACTCAATCTGCCCGCTGGCGATCGTATTTTACCATTTACCTGAATCGATTTGAGATTTTTAATTGTAGATTGTAGATTTGATAATTGGATATCTGCGGTCAAAAAACAAATTAATTCCTGCCTGTGGTAATATAGACTAATAGTATTACCGCAAAATAAGGATAAATCTTATGATTGCAACAGTCACACAGAAATTCACCTTTGACCAATTCCTTGTAGAATGTCCAGAAGATGGACTCTACGAACTGGTAAACGGAGAAATTGTAGAGATGAATGCCACAAGGAATCATGATGATGTTGCTAATTTCATGTTATTTGGCTTCAATGATGAAATCCGGCGACTAAATTTGAATTATGTAGTCAACACTACAGCCGTTATCAGAACTGTAAGTAAAGCCGGCATCGAACAAGGGCGGAGGCCGGATGTCAGCGTAATCGATCGCGATTTGTGGCGCTCGAACCGTTCTGCTTATGCTGCATTGCGGGAACCAATTCAATTGGCAGTGGAAGTAACATCAACAAATTGGGAGGACGATTATACAGACAAATTGGACGAATATCGGCGCCTCGGAATTCCCGAGTATTGGATTGTCGATTATTTAGCAATTGGCAGCAGGGAATTTCTCGGAAATCCCAAAGTTCCAACTGTATTTGTTCACCTTTTGGATGCAGATGGCAACTATCAAAGAAGCGCGTTTAAAGGCAGCGAACGAATTGTATCGCGGACTTTTCCAGAATTAACGCTGACAGCAGAAGAGGTGATGAATGTTTAACTTCGGTTAATCCAGCTAGCCAGACTATTCTCCATGAAAAATCACTGAAAATATGAAATCTGTTTCTGAAAAAAAAGCTATTAGTCCTTGGAGTTACAAACCTTGGTGGTGCCAGCCTTGGTCGATTCTTTTAACTGGTACTAGCCTGATTGGCGGCAGTTGGTTTTTATTAAAAACTGTTTGGATAACTGTTTTAGTCGCGATTCCTTTATTAGCTTGGATGGGTTTTTTCTTGTTAGTTTGGCCGAGGTTGATGCTGTCTAGCGGAGTTTTGGATTCTCATCAAGATTAGGTTTTGGTGGCGCGCAGCCTGTGTTTAGGGTAAGGTGCGCCCTGCACACCCTACCTTTGAGTGTTTCGCAGTCTAGGTTTGCGGGTAATAGTCTTGAATTGCTTTTACTTCCATCGGGTGGGATTTGAGCGATCGAATTCCCGCTGCTGTCGCTTTGGCACCGGCTATTGTCGTAATAATCGGGATTTTGTAAGTCAAAGCTGTGCGGCGGATAAAGATTCCGTCGGCTCGGGATTCTTCGCCCGAAGGTGTGGTGATAATTAGTTGAATTTTCTCATTCTTGATCGAATCCAACAAATTCGGCCGCCCTTCGTGCAGTTTCAATTCCAAATCTACCTCTAAACCTTGCTCTCGCAAAACTTTGCGTGTCCCGTGAGTTGCGACTACTTTGAAACCCAATTCTAAGAATTCCTTGACAACGGGTATAACTGCTATTTTGTCCCGATCGCGCATCGAAACCAGTACAGTTCCCAACAGCGGCATCATTTGTCCGGTACCTAATTGAGCTTTGGCAAAGGCTTTGCCAAAATCGGTGTCAATTCCCATGACTTCGCCGGTCGATCGCATTTCTGGCCCTAACAAGGTATCAGTTCCCGGGAACTTAGCAAAGGGCAATACAGCTTCTTTTACCGAAACATGAGTGGGTATAATCTCTTCAGTAAAACCCAAAGCTTCTAGAGTTTTGCCAGACATGACTCGCGAGGCCATTTTTGCTAAGGGAACTCCGATCGCCTTGGAGACAAAAGGCACTGTTCGAGAAGCGCGCGGATTAGCTTCCAAAATGAAAACTTGTTCCCCTTGAACGGCAAATTGAATGTTCATCAACCCGATCACTTTTAGGGCTTTTGCTAGTTCCACTGTCTGGCGGCGAATTGTTGCCAAAGCTGCCTCGGAAAGCGTCTGGTAAGGGATAGAACAAGCAGAGTCGCCGGAGTGGATTCCCGCTTCCTCAATGTGTTCCATAATACCCCCGATCGTCACATTGCCAGTAACATCAGCGATCGCATCTACATCCACCTCGATCGCATTCTCCAAAAACTTATCAATTAAAATCGGATGATCGGGTTCTACTAGCACGGCATAGGTCATGTAACGTTCCAATTCCGTATCGGAATAAACAATTTCCATGGCTCGCCCGCCTAATACGTAACTCGGTCGCACCACTACGGGATAACCGATCCGTTGAGCTACTATTAAAGCATCATCAAAACTACGGGCTAAACCGTTAGCAGCTTGCTGAATATCCAACTCCCGCAGAATCTTTTCAAATCGCTCCCTGTCTTCAGCAGTATCAATGGAATCCGGCGAAGTTCCCCAGATTTTGGTTTGTACGTCGGGGTGATTTTCCAGAGCTTTTTGTAAAGGAACCGCTAATTTCAGCGGCGTTTGACCGCCAAATTGAATAATTATTCCCTCGGGATTTTCGGCTTCGATGATGTTGAGAACATCTTCTTTTGTTAGCGGTTCAAAATACAGGCGATCGCTCGTATCGTAATCCGTCGAAACCGTCTCCGGGTTCGAGTTGACCATAATTGTCTCAAAGCCGTCTTCTCCTAGGGAATAGGAAGCGTGACAGCAGCAGTAATCAAACTCAATTCCCTGTCCGATCCGGTTCGGCCCGCCACCTAAAATCATCACTTTTCGTTTGGTAGAAGGCAAAACTTCCGACTCCGGCGCCAGACTGTGGCCCACAGGCGAAACTTTCTTTTCTTCATCGCCCAAGTCCCAAATTGCCGCTCCCGCTTCGTAGGTGGAATAATAATACGGTGTAAACGCTTCAAATTCAGCGGCACAGGTATCGACTGTTTTGTAAATCGGAATTATGCCTAACTGTTTGCGGTAAGCGCGGACTTGATCTTCCGATGTTTTGGTGGCGTAAGCAATTTGGCGATCGCTAAAACCCAACTGCTTTACTTCAAACATTGTCTCTTTTGTCAACTCTTCCAACCGCGTTCGTTTCAAGAACTTCTCAGTTTCCAGCAATTCCTGCATTTTATCCAAAAACCAAGGGTCAATTCCTGTGAACTCGAAGATATCTTCTACCGACATTCCCATCATCATCGCGTGGCGAACTGTAAAAATGCGTTCGGGATTTGGCGTCCGCAATCCGGCGCGAATTTGTTCCAAACTCGGCAACTTTTCCGGTTTGTCGCACCCGAAACCTGCGCGGCCTGTTTCCAATCCCCGCAGGGCTTTTTGGAAGGATTCGTTGAAGCTGCGCCCGATCGCCATTACCTCTCCTACTGACTTCATTTGTGTTGTCAAAGTCGGTTCGGAACCGGGGAACTTTTCAAAGGCAAATCGGGGAATCTTCGTCACCACGTAGTCAATTGTCGGCTCAAAAGACGCCGGAGTTTTCTTGGTGATATCGTTGGAAATTTCGTCTAGGGTGTAACCTACCGCTAATTTTGCCGCCATTTTGGCAATTGGGAAACCAGTTGCTTTCGAGGCCAAGGCGGAGGAACGGGAAACCCGAGGGTTCATTTCAATAACGATGAAATCTCCGTTGACAGGATTGACGGCAAATTGAATATTGGAACCGCCTGTTTCAACTCCGATTTCGCGAATAATTTTCACCGAAGCATCTCGCAGGCGCTGATATTCTTTGTCTGTGAGAGTTTGCGCCGGGGCGACGGTGATAGAATCGCCGGTGTGGACGCCCATCGGGTCGAGATTCTCGATCGAACAAATAATCACCACATTATCTGCCAAATCCCGCATTACTTCCAGTTCGTACTCTTTCCAACCAATCAAAGATTGTTCGATTAAAATTTGCGATACTGGACTGGCATCAATCCCGCCTTGTGCCATTTCTTCAAACTCTTCTTGATTGTAAGAAATGCCGCCTCCCGTGCCGCCCATTGTAAAAGCCGGACGAATAATTAACGGATAACTGCCGATTTGGTGACCGATTGCTTTGGCTTCGTCGAGAGTGTTGGCAATTCCTGAAGGACAAACTGCGACCCCAATTCGCGCCATCGCTTCCTTAAATAATAGCCGATCTTCTGCCATTTCAATTGCTGGCAACTTAGCACCAATCAACTCGACCTTGTATTTTTCTAAAACGCCATTTTTAGCGACTGCAACTGCTAAATTTAGCGCTGTTTGACCGCCCATAGTCGGTAAAATTGCTTGAGGTCTTTCTTGAGCGATGATTTGTTCGAGGATGACCGGCGTTAGAGGTTCGATGTAAATGCGATCGGCAGTTTCCGGATCGGTCATAATTGTTGCAGGGTTGGAATTCACCAACACTACTTCAAAGCCTTCTTCTCGCAAAGCTTTGCAAGCTTGTGTCCCTGAATAGTCAAATTCGCACGCTTGACCGATAACAATTGGGCCGGAACCAATAAGAAGAATCTTTTTTAAGTCTTGACGACGGGGCATAGGTTCGTAATTAGTAATTGGACAAGGTGGAGGATTAATTTGATATTTTGCATCAGTCTTAGAAACAGGCTTTCTAAGTTGTTCCCCCCAAAGCTTACTCAAAATAGTGCAAGTTTTGTTGTTAATTTGAAATTGTGCACCATTCTCAGCATTTTGGAAGCAGAACCTCGCAACTCCGGCTGACAGACACCCCCAGCTAACCAGAAATATTGATGAGAAAAGGGTGCGGTCGATCGGTAAATCAAGACTATTTTAAGTGTTGCGGTCAAATCGTGTTCTAAAATACACAATCCCTGTATTCCGCCAGATTAATCATTGTAGGGACACTCCAAGAAGCCATTGGTGTCAACTTAACGTCAAACCCAATCACAGACTGTTGTTTGAGTATTAAATCTAGATCCCCCCGGCGCCAAGGGCGGGCACGGGGGCACCGCCCCTACGAAGGGGGGGACAAGAGTCTTCTCAAAGTCCCCCAACAATCAGGGGGATTTAGGGGGATCTAGACTAAGCTAAAAGCGAGATTTATCAATGGTTTCAGGCTTAAGTTGACGCGCTTTGGATCTTGGAGTGTCCCTACCGTATTTCATCCTATTTTTAGGCTTTGCGCGATCGGCGAATGAGTACGCTTATCACTTGTCCCGGCTGTGCGCCTCGCTGTGGCGGACTCCAATCCCCGACGGCGGCAAATCCCAGTCGGTACAAGGTGTGGATGGTTTCTAACACGGCTGCGCGGGAACCGAAAACCGCGATCCGCACGACTTCCTGTTCCGATGCTGCTGAGTCGTCATTTGGACGCGCGGAAAAGTTATCGTCAGGTACGAATTCCTGTGACATAATATGATCTCCTGGTTTTTGGTTTTCTAGGAAAACCCAAAAACCCAGCCGCCCCGCACGTTAACACAGAGCAGGGCGGCTACAGAGAGTGTTAAAATTCTCCATTAGCCTCCATACTGCCGTAATCAGTTTGGCGGTTAGCTGTCCATTGCTGTTGGTAGCAGCTTTGGGCAGTGCAACTAGATTTTTGAGCGACGCGGGCTGCTTCCTCCTTGAGGAAAGCAGCCTTATTTTCACAGCGTAGCCGCAGATGGGGGCCGCCGTCAATCGATTTAAGATTTTGGATTTTAGATTTTAGATTGAGATTTTTCTACAACAACTCTATCGATTTTAGATTTTAGATTTTAGATTTTAGATTGAGATTTTCCTGCAACAACTCTCCGGTCTCTCCCACCCTCCTCTTCTTCCACTCTCCCCTTCTCCCCTTCTCCCACCTTCCCCTTCTCCCACTCTCCCCTTCTCCCACTCTCCCACTCTCCCCCTCTCCCGTCTCTCCCTCTGGCTCAACCCAACCTACTAGATGAGGGAATGCGCCGAGGAAGATGTAAAATATGGAATCGTTCCAAAAGCTTAAAATCAAAAATCTAAAATACAGATATGCCTAGAACACAAGTGCGAATATTCCGTGCACCTGCTGCTTGAGGGCAACCACATCAATTTTTGATTTTTGATTTTTGATTTTTGATTGTCCTCCAACAACTCTCTCCATCTTCTATGCCTAGAACACCCAGCGAATATTCCGTACACCTGCTGCTTGATGGTGGCCATCGCGAAGAAGTGCGTTTCGCAACCCTGCAAGATTTTCAAAAATGGTACAGCAGTACGCTGGTGCCGAAACAAGATTCAAGAGAATTTCTTAACGTCCCGATTAAAAATATTCAAGGCGAATACATGGTAGTTCGGCCTACCAGCGTGGTCGCAATTCGCGTAGAACCGATATTTACTTCTAGCGTCGAACGATACGATGAATAAGGAAAATAATCTATTCAGTAGGGAAGATTGGCAATTGAGCAAGATTTTTCGCTATCAGCTATTAGCGATCGCCTGTTGCATTTTGGCGATCGCTTTTTCGGTGCCCGCCGTTGCAGCCGGGCCGCTGCAACCAATTAGTCTAAATCAGTTACAAGCGAGTGAATTGGAGTCGATCGCCTTTGACGCTCAAATCTGGGGCGAAAATGGCAAACCGGGGGATAAAGAATTGCTGTTAAGGTCGATCGACAACAGCCTCCGCTATCTCGATACATCGGCCGCCGCCACTGCTTACAGCCGCTATCCAGTCGCAGGATTTACGCGCGATCGAGTCCGCCGTTCCCTCGATCGATTTCGCCAATTAGTTGTCAGTTCCACAACCCCCTCACAACTTCAGGAATCGGTCAAGCGCGAATTTGTATTTTACAAATCCACGGGCAAAGATGGCAAAGGAACAGTCGCATTTACAGGTTATTTCGAGCCGACTTACGCAGCATCTCGCACGCCGAATTCCGAATACCGTTATCCCCTGTACCGGATGCCGCCAAACATGGCATCTTGGCCGAAACCTCACCCGACAAGATTGCAATTAGAAGGCGAAGATGCTTTGCAGGGAAGCAAAGGATTGCTGCGGGGATTAGAATTAGTTTGGTTGCGCGATCGCTTCCAAGCATTTCTCGTGCACGTTCAAGGTTCTGCGAGATTGCAGCTAACAGATGGTAGCGTCATGACAGTCGGTTTTGCAGGCAAAACCAGTCACAGTTATACCGGAGTCGGGCGAGAATTAGTTAAAGACGGAAAGTTTACTTTAGAAGAGTTGACTTTGCCGAAACTAAAGGAATATTTCACCAACTTTCCCGCAGAGATGAACAAATATTTGCCGAAAAATGAAAGCTTTGTATTCTTCCGGGATACTAATGGAGTTCCAGCCACAGGAAGCATTGGAGTGCCAGTAACTGCCGAAAGGTCGATCGCCACCGACAAAGCCTTAATGCCCCCTGGCGCACTAGCATTGATTAGTACAAAACTCCCTTATCCGAATGCGGCGGGACAACTCGAACAAAATGCCGTGAATCGGTACGTTTTGGATCAAGATACCGGCGGTGCAATCAAAGGTGCGGGGAGAGTTGACGTATTCATGGGAACGGGGAATTTAGCGGGCGATCGGGCCGGTCATATCAACTCAACAGGAGAACTGTATTATCCGCTTTTAAAGTAGATTAATTCTACTTCATGTGATTGTTTGCTGTGCGTCGCCATCCCGGACACGGCAGTGCCGTGTCCCTACAGATATCGCGGACAATCAATATGTAATCTATTTGTGATAATTGCTATAAAATAGAAAATACCCCACCCTCCCAATTTCACAAATGCTCGACAAAATTCTGCAATTCTTCAAACGACTATTTCAGCGAATATTCGGATACCCAACCCCACCCACCCCACCGCCGGGAAATACCGCCATCCGCCCAACCCTAACAGATGCGGAATACGAGTCGAAATTCATGGAAATCCTGGAAGGGGTGAATGCCGGCTGGAGTCGAGGAGATGTAGCGGGATTCTTAATCGCAAAACGCCTTAAAGATGGTGAATTGGCTGCTTGGCTGCGACGGTTTGGGCAAAGATTGTTAGAGGGCGAACATGATGGCACCGCTGCTGCGGATGCGGTGGCATCGCTTCAGGAATTGTCGCAGAGGCTGGTATTGTTAGGTAGAATTGGCAGCGGGGAATTGTCAGAGGTTGCGAGGCAAATTGGGGGGGAGATATTGACACGGTTTCCGCTGCCGGAGGTTGAAGAGGAGGATACAAAGGGGAGGGTGATTGAGGCGGTGTTTGTTGGGGATGGTTTGGGTTTTTCTGGGGAAGGGAACCGCAGAGGCGCTGAGGATGCGGAGGCAGAATCGGAAGTTAATTTAGATGCTGAGGCGTGGTGCGATCGAGGGAACGAGCAGTATAATTTAGGAAGATTTGAAGAGGCGATCGCATCTTACAACCAGGCAATTGCTCTCAAACCAGACTACCGCGATGCTTTGCACAACCGAGACGTAGCCCAACGTAAGTTAGGCGAAATTGAATAGGCGAACTCGCTTGTATCTATAATTTTTGCTAGGTATTGCGATCGGTATGATACTATTAATAATTAACCGCCGTTTTTGTCCCTAATTATACACAAAAATAGTCGTTATAGGGTTTAAATTGTCACTAGAAAGTTACTTAGTAAGGTGCACAATCTGCACCATAAAATATGTTCATCCTATGAGGATGAATCCCAAATTATTGCATCCCAAACCCAAAATCGAATGACACAAGTAATCGGCATTGACTTAGGCGGAACCGCAATTAAACTCGGCAGATTTAGCGAAGATGGGATTTGTCACCAATCCTTAACTGTTCCAACCCCTCAACCGGCAACGCCAGAAGCCGTTTTAGCTGCGATGACCGATGCTATTTTACAACTGAATCCGGTCGAAAATGCTGTAAGTGCGATCGGCATCGGCACTCCAGGCCCCGCAGACGCCGCCGGCCGCATAGCCAGAGTAGCAATTAACCTCAAAAACTGGCATAACGTCCCCCTAGCTGACTGGGTGGAAGCTAAAACCGGGCTGCCCACAATATTAGCAAATGATGCCAACTGTGCCGGATTGGGAGAAGCTTGGTTGGGTGCAGGAAGGCACTTTAAAAACCTAATCTTACTAACTTTAGGTACAGGCGTCGGCGGTGCAGTTATCCTAGACGGTAAACTATTTGCAGGCCATCTAGGCGCGGCAGGAGAACTAGGATTGATTGCCATAAATCCCGACGGCCCGGACTGCAACAGCGGCAATCGCGGTTCTTTAGAACAGTACGTTTCGGTGCAAGCAATTCGCCGGGAAACGGGTTTGGAACCTATAGAATTAGCAAATTTAGCTAAGTCTGGAGATGCCAAAGCTTTAGAATTTTGGCAAAATTACGGGCGCTACCTGGGTATCGGTTTGGCAAGTATAATTTATATTTTAACGCCGGAAGCTATTATTATCGGCGGCGGAATTAGTGCAGGTGCAGAATTTTTCTTGCCGCAGGTTCAAGCCGAAATTCAGCAACGTGTACTGCCGAGTTCTCGCGAAGATTTACAGTTATTGGTGGCTGAATTGGGCAATCAAGCAGGCATGGTAGGGGCTGCGAAATTAGCTTGGCAGCTTGTTCAATAGTGAAAATTTAAAAAAGCAACGCATTTTACTGTGCTTTTTTCATATCTAAAATTAGGGTGCAACCTCAGCGCTTTACCTCAAAAAAAAGAAAATGAATGTGAGGAGTTACTACACAGAGTCTCCCTTCATTGTTCATGCTTCTAACTAATGACTAATGACTGATGACTGATGACTTCTTCATGGCAGAGATTGTCCAGTCGTATTTTTAATGTATTCCTGAATTTCTTGATAAGTTTCCGGGTTGCTTTGGCGGAGGATAATAATATTAGTTGCGCTGTCAGGCAGGCAAAAGCTTAGCCGACCGTTCTGTTCGCAAGCAAAAGAGCTAATTCGACTCATATCGATCGCAAATTCTTTGCGGTCATAATGAATTTTAATCCACGAACCTCTAGAATTGCGATCGATGGTTTTTTTGAGGTAATCGAGAACTTGCTTGTAAGCCTCATAATTGCCTTGGGGATTGAGGATAATCGGCTGACTGCTATTAGGCAGCCAAAAGGTGAGACGCTTGTTATCCAGTTCGCTAGAAAAAGCACTAATAGTGTCAAGGTCAATTATGTATGTACTTTTCTCATAAGTAATTTTGCTCCAATAAGCCACAAAGCCTCCTCAAACCTGTGTTTCCTGGTATTTTAGGATAGTTTGACAATTCCTACCATTTTAGATTTTAGATTGTAGATTTTAGATTGGGCATGACTGATGACTATCTGGGTTGGGAGTTGCCTAAAGTTGCATTTTTTTGGAAACTGGTATCACCCTTGAAATCCGTAAAAAGTTAAGTAAAAATATCAGCATTTTTACCTTCTGCCTTCTGCCTTCTGCCTTCTGCCTTCTGCCTTCTCCCTTGTGCTACTGCCCCCCAGCCCTTGCATAGGGGTTGGGGGTGAGGTTTTTCACTCGTTGAGAATGCTGCCCGATATCTAGTCCGGTAAGTGCGACCCCGATCAAATCCTATTGGTCTGTTGGGTGGTTTTGTAATGTCCATTGTCGGGGCGATTTGAATATTGTCTACTCTGAACCGCCCCTACAGACCTCTAATATATCAGAACTAATCGATCGCACATGATATGAGATCAGTTTGCTGCAACTTTCCCGGCAACCAAGTCGCGACCCTCATCTTCTAAAACATCCTGCTTTCCCTGGATGCTAGCCGCCTGGATAAACCCTTGAAACAATGGGTGGGGGGTGCTAGGTCGAGATTGGAATTCGGGGTGAAATTGACTGGCTATGAAAAAGGGATGGTTGGGCAATTCGATCATTTCTACCAATCGGCCGTCTGGAGATGTACCGGAGACTGCATAACCTGATTCTAAGAAAAGATTGCGGTAGGCGTTGTTAAATTCGTACCGATGGCGGTGCCGCTCGTAAATCACTTCTTTCTGATAAAGTTTGAAAGCTAGCGTGTCTGGGTTGACACGGCACGGATACAAACCCAGTCGCATTGTACCGCCCAAATCGACTACATCTTGCTGTTCTGGCAATAAATTAATTACCGGATTTGATGTATCCGGGTCAAATTCAGCGCTGTTGGCATCCTTTAGTTGGGCGGTGTGGCGCGCCCATTCAATCACAGCACACTGCATCCCCAAACACAATCCCAAAAATGGAATTTTGTTGTGTTTAGCATATTCTATCGCCGCTATTTTGCCGTCAACTCCCCGAACCCCAAAACCTCCCGGTACAAGAATGCCGTTGATATCTTTGAGATAATTATCGAGGTTGCCCGATTCTAAATCTTCTGAGTTAATCCAGTGTAAATTCAGGTCGCAGCCGATCGCAATTGCCGCGTGCCGCAAAGCTTCGACCACCGAAAGATAAGCATCGTTCAACCGCACGTATTTGCCAACTAAAGCAATATCAATTTTGTGATTGGGACTGTAAAGCCTGTTGACTAAAGTTTGCCACTGATGCAAATCTGGCTGGCGATGTTCGAGTTGCAGCAAATTGAGCGTTTGTTGGGCCAAACCTTCCTGTTCCATCATCAGGGGTACTTCGTAGATACTTTTAGCATCTTGAGACGTGATGACGCATTCTTCCGGGACGTTGCAGAATTCCGACAATTTCTGTTTCATGCCCAAAGACAGCGGGCGATCGCACCTACAGACTAAAATATCTGGTTGAATGCCGATCGACCGCAATTCCTTCACCGAATGCTGAGTCGGTTTAGTTTTCATCTCCCCAGCCGAAGGAATCCAAGGTATCAGCGTGACGTGCATATACACAACATTTTGCCGGCCGACATCCTTGCGAAACTGGCGAATTGCCTCCAAAAACGGCAAAGATTCAATATCTCCCACCGTTCCGCCGATTTCCGTAATCACCACATCTGGATTAGTATTTTTTGCTACCCTGTGAATTCGCTCTTTAATCTCGTTAGTGATGTGAGGAATCACCTGCACCGTACTCCCCTGATACTCGCCGCGGCGTTCTTTGTTGATCACCGCTTGATAAATCGAACCCGTGGTGACGCTATTGAGGCGAGACATGGAAGTATCGGTAAAACGCTCGTAGTGCCCCAAATCCAGGTCAGTTTCCGCACCGTCTTGCGTGACGAAGACTTCTCCGTGCTGAAACGGGCTCAGAGTGCCGGGGTCAACGTTAATATAGGGGTCTAGCTTCAAAATCGAGACAGAATAGTCCCGCGACTTCAATAGGCGGCCCAAGGAAGCACCGACAATTCCCTTGCCGATGCTGGAAACCACGCCGCCGGTCACAAACACAAATTTGCTCATAGGATTTTCGACTTTAGATGTTTCAATGTCAGGTCAGACTCAAATGTGACATAGGTAATCCATAAGGGCAACTACGGGGGATTGCCCCTACACCCATTTGACCAAATTATTGACGATTGTTATGTGCTTGCAACCAAGTTGTCAAATCTGACATACTGGCAAAGTCTAATAGTGCCTCTCCTAGATTCTCTAATTGCTGAGCGGATAACTGAGCGATGCTGGTTTTGATCTCCGGCGATAGCCCGCCGACACTGCGCTCCAACTGACGAACAATTAATGTCACATTTCCTTGTTTGATGCCTTGTTCGATGCCTTGTTCGATGCCTTGTTCGATGCCTTGTTCGATGCCTTGTTCGATGCCTTGTTCGATGCCTTGTTCGATGCCTTGTCTGATTCCTTGTTCTATCCCGATTCTGGTTGCTTTGGTAATTGCACCGCGCTGGTCTTGAATAAAAATTTCTCGCCTTTCTAAATCGTCCAATTCATCCGGATCGAGATTTGCTTCATTGGCAATTGTAAAAGCTTTGCGGAGTTCCGGTACATTTCCCAACTCTTCCGGCACAGACCTTAACGTCCGAGCAGTTTTCATGAAATATATCCACTTATCAGTCAGAGTCTCTAATTCTGCTAAAGTTTTGTCAAATTTGGGCAACTCAACAAAGACAAATTCTAATTCATCCGCCAAATAATCGACCAAGTTGTTTTTTTCTTTGATACAAAACCGCGAAATTACTGTTTCCAGATGCTCAAACATTTGGAAATCTGTAATCGTCAAGGCAATTACGGGATTTAATAGGTTGTAGTTTTCTCCGCTTTTCAATTGCACTGAGTAAGCTTTGGTAGCATTGTATAAAATCCGCTTCTCAAAGGATTCTACATTCAACACCTGCATTTCAATGATCGCAGTTTTGCTGCCACTAATTTTAGCTTTGACATCCAAGTAAGTATCTTTGACTCCTTTGATTTTGGGAGCTAAATAAGGGTCAATAATTTCTAAATCTTCGATGACTGGCTGCGCTTCGTAGAGCAGGGCATTCAAGAAACTAATCAAAATGTCTTTGCTGTCAGCAGAACCGAAGATTTTTTTAAAAGCAAAGTCGGTTTTGGGGTTAATAAAATTCATGGCTTTTTCAATTTATTAGAAGTTGAGAGGTTGAGATTAGAGTTATTTAATTATTTAACTATCATACAATCTTCTAGGTTGGGTGGGCGGACGATCGCTCCAACCGACCTCACCCAAATACGGATCGAGCGGCCGACAGCAGTCGCCCCGAGCAATCATGGCTTCGACAAAAGTTCCAGGGCCCAGTCGGCCCCTAGGCGAGTCAATCGATTTTAGATTTTAGATTTTAGATTTTCGATTAAAGAATTGAAGCATTGACAAGGCCCAAAAACGGATACGCTGCCACGTACTCCTGTCGTGGAAAGATCAAAATTTTAGACGCTAGTTCAAACTCCCAGATTTATCTGTGGGGTAAATCTCAAATCTCAAATCAGCCCTACGCGCTCAGTGATTTTTCCCAAAAAGCTAACTCAGGAACGTTTCGGCAATCGTAAAGTCATGGTATACAAAGCATCTCAAGTCTGCTAAAAAAACAGCTATGAAGTTTGTCTGCGTTCTATCCCCTCAACGGTTGCTTTGTACTGGTATGGCATTGCTCGCTGCTATCGAGTGTAGCGCGTGGCTCGCTCCCAATGCAGCGCGAGCAAAAACTCCTGGGGAAAATTATTCGTCTCTGCCGCCGAAAATCCTCGCTAGTAACGATGTTAATTGCAATGGCGGACGATCGCCCGAAACTCGCTGTCCAGTCGGCGGTTTGTTCGTCAAAACTCCCAATACGACCCCAGAACAAGTCTTTCCTCTCAAGCAGACTGAAGTTAAAGCCAAAATAGCTGGCAATATCTCCCGCGTCGAAGTTGTTCAGAAGTTTGAGAATCCTTTTCCCGAATCTATAGAAGCTGTTTATGTATTTCCTTTGCCCGACGAAGCGGCGGTGGACGATATGGAAATTAAAATAGGCTCGCGAACTATTAAAGCTGATATCAAACGCCGCTCGGAAGCTTTGGAAATTTACGAACAAGCCAGAAAGCAAGGCCGGAGTGCGGGTTTGTTGGAACAAGAACGCGACAATATTTTTACTCAGTCTCTCGCTAATATCAAACCGGGAGAAAAAATTGAAGTTACGATTCGCTACACGGAAAGTCTCAAGTTTGCCGGCGGCGATTACGAATTTGTGTTTCCAATGGTGGTTGGGCCGCGCTATATTTCGGGAAATTCAACAGGTGCCGATCGCATTAACCCGCCTGTTTTGCCTCCAGGAACGCGATCGGGTCACAATATTGCTGTTTCGGTAGAAATAGATGCCGGAGTGGCGATCGGGGATGTCCGCTCTACTTCCCATCAAATTACCACTCACCGCAGCGGTAATATTGTGCAAGTCCAATTAGCCAATTCAGACACAATTCCCAATAAAGATTTAATTCTGCGCTATCGAGTCGCGGGCGAAAATACTCGGGCAACTATTTTGACTCAATCCGACAAGCGGGGCGGTCATTTTGCTACTTATTTAATTCCGGCATTAAACTACAAAAATAACGAAATTGTACCTAAAGATGTCGTGTTTCTCATGGATACTTCCGGTTCTCAGCAGGGCGAACCGCTAGCCAAATCTAAGGAGTTGATGCGCCGCTTCATTCAAGGACTGAATCCCAACGATACTTTTACTATTATTGATTTTGCAAATACTGCAAAAGCGCTTTCAACAAATCCTTTAGCAAATACGGCTGCCAACCGACAAAGTGCCATTAATTACATCCAAAACTTGCAGGCAAACGGTGGCACTGAACTGCTTAACGGCATTCAAGCAGTGATGAATTTTCCGGCGGCGGCAACAGGAAGGCTGCGGAGTATTGTACTAATTACTGACGGTTACATTGGTAATGAAAATGAAGTGCTAGCGCGGGTTCAGGGGAGTCTAAAACCGGGAAATCGACTTTATAGTTTTGGTGTCGGCGGTTCGGTGAATCGGTTTTTGCTCAACCGTTTGGCGGAAGTGGGAAGAGGCACGTCTCAAGTAATTCGTCAAGATGAACCGTCAGCAGAAGCGGCAGAAAAGTTTTTTCGAGAAATTAACAGTCCGGTATTGACTAATATTCAAATTAGTTGGGAAGGAATGGGGGAAAAACCGGAGATTTATCCGATCGCACCCCCAGACTTGTTTGCGACTCAGCCGCTGGTTTTGTTTGGCAAAAAGACCGATCGAGCTAACGGACAACTTCGCATCCGCGGCACTCTTGCGGGCGGCAAAGCTTACGAGCAAGTTTTACCTGTTAATTTTGCTCGCTCCGGCTCTTCGCGCCAGCGGGAGTCTACTTCCGTCGCAGCAACCGCTACGGATTTTGGCAATCCGGCGGTAGCTCAGCTTTGGGGGCGATCGCGCATTAAAGATTTAATGAATCAAATGTTTGGTGGCGAGACTAAATCTCTGGTGGAAGCTGTGACTAATACTGCTCTGACTTATCGCTTGCTGTCGGAATACACGGCTTTTGTGGCGGTGAGCGAAGAAGTGCGAGTCGAGCCAGATGGATCTCGTCGTCGAGTGCAAGTGCCTGTGGAATTGCCGCAGGGTGTCAGCTATGAGGGTATTTTTGAAGCCGAGAGGGCTGAGCCAACTAGGGGCGGCTCTCGCAGCGTTACCTCGAATCGCAACTCGGCACCGGTGAGTCCAGCTCCTGCTGTGCCGCGGCAGCCCGGTTACGGTGAGTTGCAACGCCCGAAACCTTTGGCTTCTCGCCTACAAGTAGTTAGCGCCGAAGGGTTGGATGCCGGGGCGATCGCGGCTTTGACTCAATACCTGCAATCTGTCAATCTCCCGGCGCGGGTTAGCGGTGAAACGGTATGGGAGTTATCGGTACAAGACGGCCGCGTTGCCCGATTGGCGATCCTCTTCGAGGGCTTCGCTAACGATACTCAAACCTCGACGCTGCAAGCAACAGACGCCGTAGAGGCTCTCAAGAGGGCCTTGAGTTCCTGGCAACCTCCTGCAGGATTCAAGGGCACGCTGCGCCTGAAGTTGCGAATTACGGACGCTCCTTAAGCAACGAGTATCTATGTCAAGAAACATTAACTTTTAAGTCAAAAATACCGAAAGCGCGATCGCTACCGCGTGGAAGATATAAAATCTTTATTAAGAGATTGCCTTTAAACAGAAAGTAATGTTAATGAAATTTATACCGTTTGAGGCAAACGCTAAAACAGTTTCCTTTCTGAAACAGTTTCCTTTCTTAAACAACCTTAACATTAAAGATTTCTGGATCGAAACCCCCCAATCATAGAAGGTATGATGCCCTATGGAAGTTAGTGAACTGCTCAACAATTACGAAAAAGGAGAAAGAGACTTTACCGGAGCCGACCTCAGCGGGAAAAACCTCAGCGGAGCCATCTTAATCGGAGTTAACCTTTCGCGAGCTAATCTTTCCGGGGCGAACCTCAGCAGGGCGTTTCTCACCAAAGCAACACTCAAAGGTGCGCTGCTGCACAGAACAAATCTGAGTTTTGCCAAAATGGGTGAAACCCAACTCTCTGGTGCAGATTTGACAAAAGCCAATCTCAGCGGTGCTTTTTTGGTAAAAGCAAAATTGCCCAGAGTCAAGTTAAGCGGTGCAACTTTAACTGGCGCAAACCTGCGGGGTGCTGTGTTGTGGAATGCCAATTTGTGCAGCGCCGACTTGCAATTAGTTAACTTGCTGGGCGCGAATCTGACGGGAGCTAATTTTAAGTGGGCCAACCTTTACGGTGCAAGGCTCAATAGTGCAAAACTTTTTGGGGCTCAATTAACCGGAGTCAGTCTGCGGCGAGCGCAGTTGACAGGGGTGAATCTCTGCGGTGCAGATTTGAGCGGCGTCAACGTGAGCGAAGCTAAACTAATGGGAGCTAATTTGGAAGGCTCGAATTTGGCGGGGACGAATTTCAGCGCGGCTCAGTTGCGTGGGGTGAAGTTGGCGGGTGCAAACTTAACCGGGGCTAAGTTGAGGGGAAGTTGTTTGAAAGGGGCAAATCTGAATTGGGCAAAGCTGTGTCAAGCAGATTTGATATCAGCAGATTTGAGCGAGGCGACGTTAATAGGAGCTAATTTAGATAATGCTTTGTTGGCGGGAGCTATTTTGCCGGATTCTACTAGGCGCTATTTTTCCTTAGCTGGGGCTGGCCAAGTCAATTCTTGGGAAGTTAATGAGATTAACGGTTGATTGTTGACTGATGACTGATGACTGTTGACTGTTGACTGACAACAGAAGTCCTTACTACAAACGACTATCGATAGGTTTGTAGTAAGGACTTTAGTCCTAAATTATCCATTGAAGAGGGGCTCAAGTCCCTACTACAAATGGTCAGAAACCTAGGAATTATGACTGCTAGGGCCAATGACGCCGATTTTATGGCGAAAACTTAGTTCGCCGCCGAACCAGCCTGTAACGCCCAGCAAGGTTGCAACGACGATCGAGATTGCTAAACCTGTATATACGATCGGCTCAGCCGGATTTCCTTGTCGCAACACCAGGTTAATCAGGGTAAGTACCATAACCGCCACGTTGCCGCCCATGTGCAACCAACCGGCACTGCGATCGCGCACTCTTTTAACTTTGAAAAAATCTAAAAAGCCCGTGATGGCGGCCAAAATCCCCGCAGCAAAACCGACACCCATCAGCCAAACCGAAGCTCTCGCCCAAAACGGATCGCTTGTCAGCCAATAACCGATGTCCGAACCGGCGGCTCCTACTAAAAAGGCTACCGGAAAGATGACGATGATGGGGTGGATGGGATGGCCTGCAACTGAAAGCGTACTCGTAATACCGGCGTCGCGATACTCTCTGTCGTCACTTTCTAAAATCGGCGGAAGATTGGGATAGGGCGTACTATTTCTTTGATTTGTTTCCATGATTTCTACCGATAACTTTGGTACAACAAAGCCGTTTTTATGGGATGGAACTTAATCCCAAATCCGATCGCCATTTTCGTCAACGCGGGCCTGCCTAATTACGTCGGAAATTTCCTCGGCGTCTTTGACGTGGTGCAGGGCTTTCTTTTCCCCGTCCGGTTCTTCTACGATCGCATAAGTTGGAACTGTAACTGTATCTCCCGTGATGTCGGGCACGTGGTCTACCGCCAGTTGCTGGGCTTTTTCTTCGATGGTTTGCGGTTCGTCGGAAATGCGATCGCCCGGATTGGCAGTGCGCTCCATATCTTTCCCTGGTTTGTCGATACTCATAAAAACCTCTCTGGTATTTCTAATTTTTTGCCGACTCTAATTCCTACTATTGAACGAAAAATATCTCTACGCAAACATCTCCCGACGGGTGGAAGTTTCAGTTATGCCGATCGCAGGCAGCCTCTTCCTGCAGGTAGAGGTTTTTCGATTGGTTCCGAAAAAACCTAAGCTAAAATCTAAGCATGATATTTTCCTTCCCTTTGAGTTGCCCATGAAAAGTTACGATTGGATTGTTGTCGGCGGTGGCATTACGGGTGCTGCACTGAGTTACGAACTGGCAAAAAAAGGTTTTGCTGTGCTGCTTTTGGAACGAGATGCTACCATGCAAAATGCTACTCGTTTTAGTTATGGCGGCTTGGCTTATTGGTCGGGAACAACTGATTTAACTCGTCAATTGTGTCGGGAAGGTATCGAACGCCACCGCCATTTATCGGCCCAATTAGATGCCGATACTGAGTTTCGCGAGTTGGATTTGTTGCTGACTATTGATGCGGGCAACGATGTCGAAAAAGTGGCGGCTAATTACGCGCATTTTGCGATTGTTCCGCAGCTTTTGAGTGTTGCAGAAGCTGGCGAGTTGGAACCTTTGCTGAATAAAAGTGCGATCGCCGGAGCTCTGACTGTGCGTCACGGTCACATTTCGCCGACTGCCACAAATACAGCTTACTGTCAAGGGTTTCTGCGGTTGGGAGGAACTATAGAATTTGCTGAAGTAATTGGGTTGATACAAGAGGGAAATCGAATTTCGGGAGTTAAGACGGTACACGAAAGTTATGCCTGCAAAAATGCGGTTGTTTGTGCTGGAGGTTGGAGTCGGAGTTTCCTAAAAGCCGCTGGTGTTTCTGCGGGAGTTTATTTTACTCGCACGGAGATTTTGGAAACTGCACCTGTGGATGTGAAACTCAGGACTTTGGTGATGCCTGCGGTATTAAAACGTTTTGAATTGGAAGCTGAATCGAGTAGAAATGAGGTGGATTTTCTTTGGGATGAACCTGGTAAAGAGTTACAGCCGCCGATTTTAGATTCTGGTGCGATTCAGTTTAATGATGGGAGTTTGCGGATCGGGCAATTGTCTCGCACTTTGAGCGATTTGAATGCTAAAGTCGATCGCGAAACCAGCGAAACGGCAATTCGTGCAGGAATCAGCAAAGTTTTGCCTGATTTGGCAGGTTTACCCGCAACTTGGCACGAGTGTATTGTGGCATTTAGCGCTGATAATTTGCCCGTAGTGGGGCCGATTGCCGATCGCCCTGGATTGCACGTTTTTTCTGGTTTCAGCAATCCTTTGGTGATTGTACCTGCTTTGGCTGAGCGATTTGCTAATTGGGCAGTGGGAAAAGAAGATAGGGCGATTCCCTACCCTACCCTACGGGAACCCCTACGGGGAACGGGAACCCCTGCGGGGAACGGGATAGCTTCGCTTCACGGGCTTTTATCTCCCAGTCGATTTATCGCAGAAGGAAGAACGAAGAAGGATAGATGACTGATGACTGCTAACTACTAACTAAAAAGGCAGGGCGACAATAAATGTAGTACCTTTACCTAGTTCACTTTCTACACTTATTGTACCGCCGTGCAGGTCAACTATATGTTTGACTATGCAAAGTCCCAACCCCGACCCTTTAATCTTGCCTACATTAGCATCCCGTTCAAACTGCTGAAATAATTTCCCCTGATATTCCGCTGTCATGCCAATTCCTTCATCTCTCACGCAAAAAATTACTTGTTTACCCTCACAGCTTAATTCTAGACATATATTCCCACCATTAGGAGAATATTTTATAGCATTTGACAGCAAATTAGTGAGGAGGTGTTGCAGCAGTTTTGCATCCAGACTAGCTTGGATTTTTTCGGTTTGATTGCGGAAAGCTACTAAGTGTTTTTGAGTAGCGAGAGGTTGGATTTCTTCTAAAATAGATTTGCACAAATCAATCACATTTACCGGATTTAAGTTCAAGGAAAGTTTTCCGGATTCTGCTTTGCTGAGCATTAAAATTTCCTCCAGCAATTCACTCATATTGCTGACGGCTTTTTTGATACGTTCGACATTTTTATTGGTCGTTCCGGGGTTTTTATGCAATTCGCTATCTTCCAACATTTCAGCCGATAGCTGTATGGTAGTTAAAGGAGTGTTTAAATCGTGGTATGCCATTGAAATAAATCGCGATCTGTTTTCGCTTTTGGCTGCTGCTAGTGCAATTAGTTGTTGCATTTTAACTGCTTCTTGATGTTTGCTCAGCGCTATCTTAATAGTTGCGTGCAGTTCTCTTTGTTTAAACGGCTTGAGAAGGTAGCCGTAAGAACCAGTATTTTCGGCTCGCTGCAAAGTTTCGTCATCAGCATAAGCAGTTGTATAGATAATTGGGATATCTAATTCTTGATTAATTCTTACTGCTGTTTCTATGCCGTCTATGTCGCCTTTGATGACTATATCCATTAAGATTAAATCTGGTTCCAGTTCGCCGGCGCGCTGGATGGCATCGGCTCCTGAAGAAACGATGTCTGCGATTTGATATCCCAACTTTTCTAATTTTTGGGCTAAACTTTTAGCAATTAATAGTTCGTCTTCAACAATCAAAATATTAATTGCTTTTTCTGCCAAATCCATGATTTTAGAACCTTTGAGAGTAGTTTAACTCGTTAAATTTCAGGTAAAACGCTGTGCCAGTTTGTCTTGAGAGTTCGATGCTTCCTTCTAACTGCTCAGTTAAAGTGCAGACAACTTGAAAGCCCATTGAGTTAGTTTTCCGGAAATCTAAGTTTTGAGGAAAGCCGATGCCGTTGTCCTTAACTAAGAGGTTGATTTCTCCATCGCCAGTTTGATAACATTCTACACTAACTGTACCGCTAGTGCCATCAGGAAAAGCGTGTTTGAGGGTATTTGAAACCAATTCATTGGCAATTAAACCGCAGGGAGTAGCGGTTTCAAGATTTAGGAAAATTGGTTCAGCTAATACCTGCAACTGAATTCGGTTGTTGCTAATATTGTAAGAGTGAAACAAGTTACTTACCAAATCTTCGAGATATTCGCCCAAATTAATTTGCGCTAGGTTGGTCGAGCGATACAGTTTTTCGTGAATCAGAGCCATCGAATAAATGCGATTCTGACTTTCTTCAAACATTTTGCCTAATTGCGGATCGGCAACTGTGTTAGATTGCAATTCTAACAGGCTGGCAACTACGCAGAGGTTGTTTTTGACGCGGTGGTGAATTTCTTTGAGCAAAATTTCTTTTTCTTTGAGGGAGTTTTTCAAATTTGATTCTGCTTGTTTGCGATCGCTCAGTTCAGCTTGCAGTTGCTGGTAGAGTAGAGATTGCTGAATGGCGATCGCTAATTGATTCACCAACTGCTGAAATAAATTCATTTCCCATTCTTGCCACTGGCGAGGGCGATCGCATTGATGGGCAATCAGCAATCCCCAAAGCTGGCTGTGCTGAATAATCGGCACTACTAACTTTGCCCTAACTTGAATTTCTTTCATAAACTCCATCACACAAGGTGTAATGCTGGGAGAATCTAGTTCGGAAATCGCAGAAATTCGCCCTTGCAAATAAAGCTGATAACTTTCAGGCGGAAAAACTTCTTCGCCAAAACATCTATCCACGAGTTGGCTGCATCCTTCTGCCACGGCTTCAGCAATGACTCGCCCGCCGCTTTTGGGTAAAATTTGATAGACCAAAACTCGATCGGCTAACAATACTTGCTGGAGTTCGGCAACCGTAGTGTTGAGAATTTCTTCTAATTGCAAAGACTGGCGGACGCGACGGGCGATCGCCTCCACGAGCCGTTCTCGCTCGAACTGCTGTTGCAGCGAGATTTCGGCATATTTAGAATTGGTGATCTCGGCGGCGTAACCAATAATTTCGATCGGAATGCCCCTGCTGTCAACCAAGAGTTTCAGTTCCGTCCGCAGCCAGCGGTAAATTCCATCTCGGTGCAGAAAGCGGTACTCGCAAATGCAATTTTTACCCTCGGACAAATCAGAAAAGTTTACTAAAAATTGTTGCCTATCTTCAGGGTGAATCCGGCTCGACCAAAATTTAGAATCTGCTAACAGTTCTTGGGGTTCGTAGCCCACGATTGCCTTAACGTTGTCGCTAATATAAGTAGTACAAAAATCTCCTGTAGGTGCGGCAGTAAAAATTACCGCCGGATTATAAGCCAGTAAAAATTGCAGGCGTTCTTTTAACTGCTGAAATTCCATTTCTGCCCGCTTGCGATAACTGATATCTTCGATCGCCCCCATGCTGTAGAGAGGAATGCCCTCGCGGTCGCGGATCAGCGTCACCGTCAAGTTTGCCCACATCAGCTCGCCATTCTTCTTAATCAAGCGTTTTTCTTTTTGGAAGCGAGAAATATTGCCGCAGACCAACTGCTTGACTTGCTCTACATCATCTGCTTGTAAATCTTCTGGATGCGTGAGTTCAGTAAAAGTCATGGTAGCCAACTCCGAATCGCTGTAGCCCAACATCTGGCGGTGAGCTTCATTCACTTTGATCGTGCGGTAGTCGCGCACGCTTGCCAAACCAAGCGCGATCGGAGCATCGTCAAATAAGTTGCGAAACTTTTCCTCGCTCTTTTGCAGTGCAGCTTCTGCGTGTTTGCGGGCGGTAATGTCTCGGGCGACCCACATCACCCGCTCAAACTCCAGCGGCGAAATCGTGGCATCAAACCAGAATAACTTGCAGCCAATTTCCATCCTGTATTCAACTCTGTGAGTTTGCCGGGATGCCAATGTTTGGTGAATGTGGCCCAGGGCAAAATTAGCTTCCGCTTCTGGGAAGATTTCGGCGAGGGTTTTGCCCAGCACTTCAGGAGCCGGTTTGTACAGCAGTTCGGGAGCCGTGGGAGCGATTTTGAGGTAGCGCCCGCTTGCGTCGAAAACCAGGACGATATCCGTCATGGCATTAAACAGCGCCACCAGTTCGGCTTCGGAGTTTTGGAGTTTTTCTTCGGTCAATTTGCGATCGGTAATGTCGGTGTCAGTGCCAGTCAGGCGCAAGGCCTTGCCAGAAGCCGATCGGATCGCGCTGCCGCGGCCAAGTATCCAGCAGGTGCTGCCGTCTTTACGCACCATCCGGTGTTCTACTTCATAAATTTCTGTCAAACCCTCTAAATAAGCATTTACTGCTTCGGCGACTGCAACTCGATCGTCGGGATGAACGTGAGACGCCCAATTTTCCATGCGGTTAGGAATTTCTGCGTCCTGATACCCCAACAAAGCTTTCAAAGACGGCGCAATGTAGATTTCGTCGGTTTCCAAATTCCAGTCCCAAACCCCCACTTTGCCTGCCGATACTGCCATTTCGTACCATTGTGTCCGCTGCTGCACTCTCCGTTCTAACTCTGCATTGAGCTGCTGCAAAGCGATTTCTGCTTGTTTGCGATCCGTGACATCTCGGCCTGCTGCTTGATACTCGACGATTTGTCCGCTGTCGTCGAATATCGCCCGATCGATCCACTGCTGCCAGCGAATTTCCCCGCTCGGCAAAATTACTCGGTGTTCGGAAGTAAAAATAGGGTTGTCGGGAGACACAGAAGTATATTGCTGTTGAAAAATTTCTCGGTCTGCAGACGGCAGCAGGGAGATGAAGCATTTGCCGAGCAAGTCTTCTGGTTGCACGCCGAAATAACGGCAGTAAGCTTGATTGACAAAAGTTATTTTACCGTCTGGGAGGTAGCGGCAAATCAGTTCGGTTTGGTCTTCCACAATCGCCAGGTAGCGCGCCTCGCTCTGCCGCATGGCATTTTCGGCATTTTGGCGATCGCTGACTTTTTCTAGTTCACAATTGCCCTCTAACAGTTCGCATTGTTCCTGGAGTTTTGCCACTTCTTGATGCAGTGCCTCGATCCAGCTATACATTGCTGGGCGAATCCTTTTTTCGCTGACTATACCTACTGGCTGACCCCGTTCATCTACAATTGGCAAGCAATCGATCGAGTATTGACAAAATAGCTTGAATGCGGTAGTAATATCTGTAAATTCTGATTCTTGTAAGACAATTAAATTCCGCGTCATTGCCTCGGCAACTTTCATGCCTTGCCATCCGTATTCGGAGGCGGCTAAGTTCAGCATATCTTGCGAGCTTAGCAGTCCGACTAGCTGATTTTCATCGACAACTAAGACGCAACTAATCGATGCTTTTACAGTTTCGTTTGAGTCGGGAAGTGCAGGTGAATTAGGCAGCGGGCAAGGGTCGATCGCCCGACGCATCAGGGCGATCGCCTCTGCGAGCGAAGTTGAGGGATCAACCGTCACAGGGTGGCGATCGACAGCTTCGTCGGGCGATCGTAAATTGGCAGACAAATTAGCAAGTTCCATTAGTCTCGGTCAAAAAGTATTGCTAATTAACTCTAGCAACACTTTTAGTCATCAGCCAGATTACTTATAACTGATGAGCTGCCTTATTTTATGCCCGTGAGAATATAAGTTTTCATTTCCCCTTTGCCTTTAACTTCAATCATTCCTCGCTCCTGAAACAAATATTTATTTTCCAACAACTTATAAGTAGTTTCGCTCACTTGAATCCGCCAAGGCACGCCCTGAGATTCCATCCGGGAAGCAATATTTACCGTGTCGCCCCACAAATCGTAAATAAACTTTTTGATGCCAATTACTCCGGCAACAACCGGGCCGCTGTGAATGCCGATGCGGATGCTAAAATATTTATTATGGCTAGCATTAAATCTGGCTATTTCTGCTTGCATATCTAGGGCAATTTGGGCGATCGCATCTGCGTGGTCTGCCCTGGGTTCGGGCAGTCCTCCTACTGCCATGTATGCGTCGCCGATAGTCTTGATTTTCTCTAACCCGTGCCGTTCGCACAAAAGGTCGAATCCTGAGAAAATCTTATTTAGGAGATCCACAAGTTCGATCGGATTCATGACGGCAGACAAAGCAGTAAACCCCACAATGTCAGCGAACAAAACAGTCACTTCAGGAAAGTATTCGGCAATAGTAGTTTCATTTTGCTTGAGACGTTCTGCTATTGCCTTGGGCAAGATATTTAACAGCAGCTTTTCTGATTTTTGTTGTTCTTCCCGCAGGGCATCTTCTGCTTGCTTGCGTTCCGTAATGTCGTGGTAACTCCAGACTCTGCCGATAATTGTATCTCCCAGCCGCTGCGGTTGCGAATAGCGTTCAAAACATCTGCCGTCTTGAAATTCCAACAAGTCGTAACTTTCGGCTTCTGGCTGCTCGTAAAGCGATTGTATTCTCTCTTGAAATGCTTGGGGATCTTTGATTTGGTTCAGGACAAAGGCGATCGTTGTGGCGTCGTCTCGCAGTGCCATCACTTCATTAGGTATGCCCCACATTTCCACAAATTCTCGATTGAAAGTGACTATTTTTCCGCTCCTGTCCGTAGCTAAAATACCGTCCGCAGTAGAATCAAAAGTTGCTAGCAGCAGGGACACAGATTTTGCTAGGGCGTCTTCGGCTATTTTTCGAGCAGTAATATCTCGCAAAATAGCGCGAATTGCTACTAGCGAACCTCCCGAAAATTTACAGCTTATGCTGCCTTCCAGCAAGATACTTTCATGATTTTTAGTAATAAATATTATTTCAACCGACGCTGGATATAATGTATTTTCATTTACGGTATTTTTGATAATAGCTTGATACAATATATCCACAGACTCTGGCGAACTGTTCGGATGAATGATATCAAAAACAGTAATTTGAGCAATTTCTGCTTCGGTGTAGCCCAGAGTTTCCCGCCAAGCCCGATTAACATACAAAAAATGACCGTCCGCTCCTATACTTTGAATTAAGTCAGTAGCATTTTCAAATAAGTCTCGCAGTTGTTCTTCGCTTTCCCGCAAAGCTATTTCCGCTTGCTTGCGCTTGATGAATTGACCGATTTGGCTGCCGATTGTCGCCATTGTCTGCAGCAATTCTTCATCAAAACACTGCACTTCGCGGCTGAAAAAAGTCATCACCCCCAACACAGATCTTGCAGAATTTTCCTGCTCGTAGTCGCCAAAAATCGGGAAACCAAAAGCTCCGTGCAGTCCTTCTTCAGCAGCAATTTCTCGGCGCAGACAACTGTCGCTTTTTGTGACATCTGCAATCCACTGAGAGGAACCGCTGGCCCAAACGAAACCGGGCAATCCTTCGCCAAATGCACAAGTCATTTGTTCGGTAAATTCGGCAAATTTGGGGATAGAAACTGAGCGTTTTGTCCAACTGGCGACGCAGCGAAGCAAATTGGGGTCGGAAACCGCAGTTATTCTCTTAGTTTCTGACAGCAGTTTTTCCCCAGCTTCTGGCATCCAAAGTTCGACGGTATCCCATCCCAAACAGTCGCAAATTACGGGCAGAATTGCTGCTATAGCTTTTTTGATTGTTTCGGATGCCGACAGGATGCGAGTGGTGACGTACTGAGTTATTTGTCGCTTGCGGGCGCGCTGTCTATCTGTGACATCGCGGCCGATGTACACGAAATCTTGAACGGCGGGCGAAGAGCCAGAAAGGCCTTTAATATCAGTCGAAATCGCCGTACAGGAAAACGAAACTGTTAGCTTTACTCCGGTTTTTGCCGTGCAAATTACTTCGGCGTGAGTTTGCAATTGTTGAGGCTCCTCTTGGCTGACTGCTTGCAAAGAAGAGCCAAAAGCAGCAAGAGCGTCTATTTGCTGCCCTACTAATTCTGATTCGCTGTAACCGAACAAATCTTGAGCAGCTTGATTGACTTTTTTAATCTTTCCCGAGGCGGTTGTTACCAACAACACTTCGGCCATTGAACTAATAATTTTTTCAACATAATTATTAGTAGCCGCTAAGGTACTCAATAAAATATCCATTTCATTGGTAGCTTGGACGAGAGTTTGTTCTAAAGCCATCCTGTCGCTTACGTCTTGAAAAAATATAATTAATCTCTGATAATTTTCGTCATTAGTGAACTCCACGATATACATATCAAAATAAAGCCGCGAACCATTTTCTAAGAGTCGCGTAATCGCTTTTAATTCAAAATTTGGCAAACGTTTTTCAAAAATCTCGATTAAAATTTCTTCGGTTCCCACCAATTCGGGAAAGGGAATGCGAACATCGTTGCCGGCGACAACTTCGTCGGGACAGTCTGCAAACCGCTGCACTTGCAGAGAGATTTCTTGGATTAAAAAGTCTTTATCCAGTGCTAGGTACTCCAAGTGGTGTGGAACTAACAGTTTTTTTAACAATGTTTTCATGTGGGATTTTTAGTATTGAATGCGCCCTCTGGAGCTAATTATCGAAAATTCATCTATTTATCTATGTTTCTCAAATGGAATTCTGACTAAAAAGGTAGTGCCTAACCCTATCTTGCTGGAAAATTCGATTTGACCTCCGTGCAAATCTACACACTGCTTGACTATGGATAAACCCAGTCCTGTACCGGGTATTTTTCCGACATTTTTGGCTCGATAATAAGATTCAAAGAGTTGTTCTTGGTCTTCTAGAGGAATGCCAATGCCTGCATCTTTAATTTTAAATGTAGCTTCTTCATTATTCTGACAATTTAATTCAAAATAAATATGGCTGTCGAGGGGCGAATATTTGACGGCATTTGACAGCAAATTTGTCAAGATGTGCCGCAATAATTTGGGATCTAGTGCGGGCAAATGTTGCGTTTCCTGCGAGTCGATATCATTTTGTTTCGCGGGCGGAACTAATTCTTGATAAATAAAGTTAATTGTATGATTTTTTCCATAAGTAATTTTAATTGATTCTACTAACTCGCTGCAAAATTTTTTTAAGTCAACTGGTGCGGGATAGAATTCGAGTTTTCCGGCTTCGGCGCTGCTGAGCAACCGCACGTCATCTAATAGCTGAGCCATTTGTTGAGATGCTGATTTAACGTGTTGCAGGTATTGGTGTTTTTCAGCGTGGGTGATTTCGTCGCCGTAGTCTTGGAGGATTTTAGTAGCAAATAATACTGTACTTAAAGGATTGCCGAATTCGTGAGCAATCATCGAGAAAAAACGAGATTTTACCTGTCTGAGTTCTTGCTCTTTTGCCAAAGAGCGGCGAATTTCTATTTCTTGTTGTTTGCGTTCTGTGATGTCCCTACCTATATAAATGAAATCGTAAAGTCCCTCTAATTCTGTCTGAATTGCCGAACAGGAAAATTCTACCCAAATTTCTTCTCCTGCTTTAGTAGTGCAGACTATTTCTAGTTCTCTAAGCAGCTCTTTCTGAGACAAAATATAGCGGTGGCGAGCTTGGTAAATTAATTGTTCTTCGACTACTATTATGGACAGGGGGTTGGCGATTAATTCTGCTTCGCTATACCCAAATAACCATTGGGCAGATTGATTGACAGTTTTGATAGTTCCTAATGTTGTTGTCACCAACAAAGCATCGCCCATCGAACGAATAACTTTATCTATATAATCTTTAGAAGCGGCTAAGGCACTAACCAAAAGATTAGCTTCATTCGCCCTCTGAATTAACGATTGCTTCATTACCATCTTTTCGGTGGTATCTTCAATCAAAATTAGCAATTTACTTGGCACATATTCTTGTTCCTCTTCATATTTGATAGCCAACATATCAAAGTATAAAGGGCGGTTCTGCTCGGCAAACCGAGCGATACCTTTGACTTCAAAACCCGGCAGCCGTCCCATAATGATAGACATGAGGATATTTTCAATGCCAATCAGTTCGGGAAAACTCAGGCGAGCATCTGCACCGGGTATAGCGTCGCCCGGAGTATCGGCATAATGCTGCACTTCGGCGGAGGTTTCCTGAATGATGAAATGGTGATTTACTAGAAAATACTGTGTTTGTCGCGGGCCCAACAGCTTTCTTAACAGGGGGTTCATACTTGTTCTACCATTGTGTAAGCTAGTTTGTAGAAAATTTCGTCAACGTCTTTGCCTGTTTTAGCAGATGTCGTGTAAACTCCTATTACTTTGTCTTGACCTATCGAATGGGATATTTCCACTAGCAGCGCCAATTTTTCCTCATCAATCAAGTCTACTTTGTTCAAAGCGACAATAATTGAACCTTTAGGGTTCACTGAAGAAAAAAGCTGAATGTGTTCGGATATTCGCTCAACTGTTTCGGAGCGGCTGACATCGGCAACGATTAAAACGCCGCTAGCTCCCTGCAAGTAAGTCGGTGCTATTCCTTTGAATTTTGTATGCCCTTCTAAGTCCCAAATTAGCAACTGTGCAGTCACGTTTTCTCGCTGTTTTATGCCTTCTAATTCTAGGTTTTTGCGGGAAATTTTTACTCCCACAGTGGAGAGGTATTGGTCGCTGAATTGCCGATCGACAAAACGGCGAATTAGGCTAGTTTTACCCACGCCAAAATCGCCGATCATACACATTTTTTTAGATATAGACATAATTATTTTCTGTTTATTGTCTTAGTTATTGGTTCAAATACCACGCATCTGCTTAAAAGTCGCGGTTGATTGGGTTCCACGTCGGCAGGAGGATGGGGGATGCCAACCGTTTGGAGGCGCTTTGGGTCAGCACCTTGCCGCACTAAAGCATCTCGCACTGCTGCGGCACGCCTCAGCGACAACTGTTGATTTGTAGCAAGTTCCCCAGTTCGATCGCTGTGCCCAATTATCTTAATCTGTTTTTGAGGATATTGATCCATGAAATTTTTGACACTGGCGATCGTTTCTCGGTATGTTGAGTCTAATGTTGCCGTTCCTTGCTGGAAGTAGATGCGGGTTGTAATTTTCAGCGGATCTAATTTAACTGTGCTAATCACCGATTGAACACCTGGAATTTGCTTCAGGGACTGAGCTATTTTCTGTGCGTCTGCACCGTCTCTAACTGTACCCTCTACAGTCACTTTACGATCGCCATACCGCGTAGAAATAGAAAGGCCCTCTTTCTGATTCAAAACAGCGGTAATCCGCTGCACCTCGGCCGCCGTCAAAACTGGATCTGGGGGGACATCTACAGCTAGAATTCTATTATCTAATTGCAATTGCGGTGCAGTTGATGCGGCTATTTTTTCGGCTTGTGCCCGCAATTCTTGATTTGGCAACTTTCCGGTTAGCTTTAAAGTTTTGCCATCAACTGCAACATCTAAGCGGTAAACTGCTAATTCGGGAGTGGATGCTAAAGCTGCGATGGCATTTGCTTCGAGGCGACGGTAAATGTTGCTGCGATACTGATAAATCCCCCAAGGTACTAAGATTAAGCTTAGGGCGGCTAAACTGATAGCCGCTAGGGCGATCGGGGGTTTTGTTGATTTTTTCGTTTGTAGCGGGTCGAATAAACTTTTTATGTACGGGTGCAGCGACTCCGGTATAGTACCGGAGTCGCCGTTAAACTCGTGAATTACTTTAGCGTAATTAAGGATGATATTACTAACTGTTTGCCGCAGTTTGTTGATGAACGACTGTGGCGGTTCTCCTTTGATCACGACTGCCATGTAGCAATATCCCGCTACTTCTAGCATAATTTTTGAGTCGCCGTATTCAATTTGATTTAGTTCGGAAACTTCTCCGGGTTCAACGATGCACTCGTTAACAAAGCTGCGAATAGCTGTGAGCATTCCTGCTACCATTTCTGATTCTAACTGGTAACTTTCTGAGTTTTGAACTTCGGAAATTATCAAGCCAGATGCTTTGTGAATTAAGAATGCTGCTTGGACGGTAAAGGGTACTGATTCTTTGAGGATTAATTCAGCTTCGGAGACTCCTTGTACTTTGGAGCGAATTTTTCTCTGGAATCCTTCGACGCTGATGGCATTTGACACTTTTTCATTGATTGTCTTGATAGCTTCTGCCATGTATCGGGAAATTGTACTGCCAATTACGGGATAGAGGGCATCCACCATAGAGTCGCGTTCGAGTTTTATTTGGGCTGTAATCGCTTTGCCCATTTCCGGGGCGAGGGCTTGAGCGATCGACTCTTGGTCGAGGCGAATTTGCTCTTTAATTGCCAAACCGATTTCTGGGGCGATCGCCTTAGCAATATCCGCTGGCGAATTCACTATTTGTTGAGCAAGTGCGTCGGGAAGCAGCTCAGCTATTGCCGCACTCATTGCCGACTTGTTTTCCTGAGTTTTTGCCCTAATCACTTCGTCAATAATCGGCACGATCGCCTTGACAACTTCTTCCCTGGAATCTGCCACTTTGCGGCTGAGAATTTCTGCGATCCAAGGCAACATCAACTCAATCAACTCTTGGGGATCGTAGATTTGGTGCTCCAATTTTCCTAATTTATCGTCGATTTTTGCCATCAGGTGGCGCACCCCCGGCAAGTCGTTTTCTGCCAGCAGATTTTTGACTTGCTCGATATCTGATATTTTTGAGCCGAAAATCAGATTTTGCAGCGTTTCCATCGCGCTGTCGGCTTCATTTAAATCCTGTTTAATTTGACCTAATATTTCTGCTGGCTGCGATATCGTTGTCGGCTGTTCTACCAAGTTTGGTATCGATTGAAGCGAAGAAGCAACCACCGGATCTAAATATGCAGTTTCTGGTGGCTCTGAGACTGTGGAAACTATGGGGTTATGGGGAATTTCCGAGGGTTTTGACTCGGTTTCGGAAGCGGAAAGATCCTGTAAATGCCGATCGATCCCGTGGGATTTTTGAGCCTGTACGTACTGTAGAGAATCTTTCATTGTCAAGTTAGACAATTCTTCAACAGGCTTCGATCCCTCCTCCAAATCCGGCTGGGCGATCGCGGAAACATCTATAGTTTTAGCTGAGGAATAGTCTTTTTCTAGTTCTGAAGTGTTGAGTTTGTGAGTAGCAAATAGCAAACTTTTGAACTCGTCTGCCACAGGCGGGGAATCGCCAGACTCCGGTTGGCGAGATCCAGTTTCGGGTACACTCGCTGTAACTTCCTCTGGCGCTTGCTCAGAAATACCTAACAAATCCATCAACCCGCCGAGGGCCCCAGCTTGATTATTTTTGCCGCTGCTGTCATCTTCTGGCTCTGCATTTTGCTGGTTGGAACCAGCAAAAATTTTGAGATCTGCTAACAGATTCAGCAAGGGTTCTAGCTGGGTTGCTGCATCGGCAGCAGACTCGTCAGGTTGAGAAACAAAACCCTCTAACTCATTTTCGTCAGGCGGATTTTCTTTCGGTAAAGCCATGCGTTATTATCCGTTATGGTGGCGCTCCGGCAAGAGAAATTCGGTATTTAACTTATTATCCGCAACGCCTTTAAGTTCGGGTACAAATTCTGTTCCTTTGAGCCTCATGCCGAGTTCAAACAGAATTTCTGCCATGTCGTCTCTAGAAACTTTAACATCTCTGAGCATGGAAAAGCGACGGTCGAGCTCTTCAAAAACCTGTGTTTTCAAAGTGCGGGTTTCTTCAGATAGTCGCTCTCTGGTTTGGGAGAGTTCGTCGCGAAGCGAACGGGTTTGATTGTCTACAGCCTCGTCGAGGGCTTCAATGCTGCTGGAGAATTTGCGGTTAATGCGATCGACTTGCTGACGGATGTCTGCGCTTTCTTCTTGGGTGTTTGAGGTGAGCGATTTAACTTTCTTTTCTAACGAATCAACGGCAGCCCTCATTTCTCCTGAAAGAACTGTTTTTACTTGTTCGATGCGAGTTTGCATATCTTGCTGCATCATCGACAAGTCGGAATCTATTTTATCGAAGCGATTGTCGTATTCTCTAAGCTGCGCTCCGAAAATTATATCTCGGATCTGGTCTATATTTCCCAGCCGTTCGCGCATTTCTTCTTTAGTTATTTCGGCCATACTTTTACCTGGAATCTTTGGAGATTGTGAGTTTAAGAACTGTGCTAGATTTTTTGTTAAACCGCCTGTCGAGCATTTTAATTAGGCCCAAAAGACGTGCCGGCGCGTTTTACTGTGATTTACTGCAGTTGTCGGTGGCACTAGCTTTTTTGACGGGGCGCATTTTTTTGTTTGAAGTCTCACCCCTGCGTGGGGGATGGGATTTTTTAGACTTTTGACTCTAAATATCCTGAGATTCAAATTCTTGAGCCAGGTCTTGTCACCAAAAATGGCGGTTTGCTATCCTTGCCTTGCAGTAAGCTCACAGAAGCTTAGACTGCTATACAGCCGGTGGGTTTTAATGTCTTGACTGACATCCTCAATGATATCGCATCTTGACAGTGCCTCATACCACAGCGTTTGACTCCCGGCAAAAAGCGGGCGGGCGCGATCCGCGTCCCCTTATATATAATATATAATTCAAAAGCTGCACAGATCGCTCGCCGATCGGCTTGCAGGGAAGTTGCTTGTCACCAGAAAGCACTTATACAGTCGAACTCTCCCCCAATCTCCCTCTCGAACCGTCTCCTCCTCGGATCGCCCTATAAAAATTCATAGGGCCCGATCGACAGCGACCAGACCCAATAATATGAGAGCTTTGTTTTTTCTAACAAACGAAATGTGTTTCCGGTGGAGAACTGTTACTTACTAGGGTTTACAACTTGTGCAGCTTTACTTTTAATCCGCAACGACAACTAAGTCTGACTCGACTGCGGTTTGGCTTGACTGCTCCATCGGCAGTTCGCCACTATTCCAAGTTGTGTTCGGTTAATTTCTGCTGCGCCTGGGAATCTAGACCGGAGACACCATGTCTATATCCTCGAACTTTGTTTCTAAATATAGCGACCTCCTTTCTCTTCCTGTCCCGGTGTCTATTATTAAGTTAGCACGAGCTTTCCCAGGAGTAAAGCACCATTTGCAAAACTTGATAGGTCTTTACATTACTAAGTATAATGATAAGAATATCCAAATAGATGTAAGTTAGCACTCACGCACTCGCCCACAAAGAAACCGGGTT
Source organism: Oscillatoria nigro-viridis PCC 7112 (assembly GCF_000317475.1). Taxonomy (NCBI): domain Bacteria; kingdom Bacillati; phylum Cyanobacteriota; class Cyanophyceae; order Oscillatoriales; family Oscillatoriaceae; genus Phormidium; species Phormidium nigroviride. Next base: position 1,243,589 of record NC_019729.1, on the reverse strand, counting down.
TTTTCACCGAGATTGAGGATTTACAGCCCGTGTATTTTGGTTTGAAAACCCGGTTTCTGGACACCCGTGCAAAAGTCCTATAAATTCTATTGTTGCTACATCTTTACATACTTAACAGTTCTTGTCATGTCTATTTCTCCTAAGTTTCTCAGTGGCAGTCAAATCCGCGAAACGTTTCTTCAGTTTTATGCCCAGCGGGGACATAAAATCTTGCCTAGCGCTTCTTTGGTGCCGGAAGATCCGACTGTGTTGCTGACGATCGCCGGAATGCTGCAATTCAAGCCGATTTTTCTCGGACAGCGCGCCGCCGAATCACCGCGCGCCACCACTTCTCAAAAGTGCATCCGCACCAACGACATCGAAAACGTCGGCCGCACCGCCCGCCACCACACGTTTTTTGAAATGTTGGGCAACTTCAGTTTCGGGGATTATTTCAAGAAACAGGCGATCGCCTGGGCGTGGGAACTTTCCACGGAAGTTTTCGGCTTACCAGCATCCAATTTAGTTGTTAGCGTTTTCCGAGATGATGACGAAGCTTTTGCGATTTGGCGCGATGAAATTGGCATTCCGGGCGATCGGATTCAGCGCATGGGAGAAGATGACAATTTCTGGGAATCCGGCCCGACTGGCCCCTGCGGCCCGTGTTCGGAGATTTACTACGATTTCCACCCAGAAAGAGGCGACAATATTGACCTCGAAGATGATAGCAGGTTTATTGAATTCTACAACCTGGTTTTCATGCAGTACAATAAAGATGCAGAGGGCAATTTAACACCGCTGAAAAATCAAAATATTGATACTGGCATGGGACTGGAACGGATGGCACAAATCCTCCAGAAAGTACCCAACAATTACGAAACAGATTTGATTTTTCCGATCGTTCAATCAGCGGCAGAAATTGCCGGGATTGATTACCACAATAGCGATGAAAAAGTCAAGGTTTCGCTGAAAGTAATTGGCGACCACATTCGGGCTGTGGTGCACATGATTGCGGACGAAATTCGCGCGTCGAATGTTGGTCGGGGTTACATTTTGCGCCGGTTGATTCGCCGGGTGGTGCGCCACGGACGACTGATTGGAATTCAGGGGGAATTTACGGTGCGGGTGGCTGAAAGTGCGATCGCCCTTTCGGAAGCTGCTTATCCGAACGTGCGGCAGCGGGAATCTCAAATTAAGGCGGAATTGGCAAGGGAAGAAGCGCAGTTTCTCAAGACTTTGGAACGCGGAGAGAAGCTGCTGGAGGAAATTGTCGATCGCACAAAACAGCAAGCAAACCAACAAATCAGCGGTCAAGATGCTTTCACTCTTTACGATACCTACGGTTTTCCCTTAGAACTGACTCAAGAAATTGCTGAGGAACAGGGAATAACTGTGGATTTGGACGGCTTTGAAGCGGCGATGAAGGAACAGCAAACTCGCGCTAAAGATGCTCGCCAAACAATCGATTTGACGGTGCAGGGTTCTTTGGATAAGTTGGCTGAAACAATCCAAGGAACTGAGTTTGTCGGTTATGCTGAATTGTCGAGTTTAGCTGAGGTGGAAGTTATTTTGGTTGACGGCAAATCTGTGGAGGAAGCAGCCGCAGGCACTGAGGTACAAGTTGTGTTGAACCAAACGCCATTTTATGCTGAATCCGGCGGACAAATAGGGGATAAAGGTTATTTGAACGGCAGCATTCAGGGAGAGAATGGAGAGGGTTTGTTGGTAAGAGTTGATGATGTGAAGAAGGAATCGGATTTCTTCGTGCATTTCGGCTTTGTGGAACGGGGAACGCTGAGAGTTGGCGATAGTATTACTGCGAAAATTGACAATAGCGGTCGCCGCCGAATTCAGGCCAACCACACAGCAACTCACTTATTACAATCAGCTTTGCGAAAAATTGTGGACGATTCGATTTCGCAAGCTGGTTCGCTGGTAACGTCAGAAAGATTGCGGTTTGATTTCAATTCTCCGCGCGCTGTCACAGCAGAAGAGTTGCAGAAAATTGAGGATTTAGTTAATAGTTGGATTGCTGAGGCCCACGCTGCGGTAGTTGCAGAAATGCCGATCGCCCAAGCGAGAGAAAAAGGCGCGACTGCGATGTTTGGCGAGAAGTACGGCGACGTAGTGCGGGTGATCGATTTTCCCGGCGTTTCGATGGAATTGTGCGGCGGGACTCACGTCAGCAATACCGCAGAAATCGGGCTGTTTAAGATTGTTTCCGAAGCGGGGGTAGCGGCGGGAACTCGCCGGATTGAAGCGGTTTCGGGACAAGCTGTTTTGGACTATTTGAACGTGCGGGACAAGGTGGTGCGCGATTTGGGCGATCGATTTAAGGCGAAGCCTGAAGAATTGCCGAACCGGATTACCAATTTGCAGAATGAGTTGAAGGATACTCAGAAACATTTGGCTGCTTTGAAGTCGGAATTGGCGATCGCAAAATCCGACCAGTTGTTGAGTGCGGCTGAGGATCTCGGCGAATTCAAAATCATTGTAGCTCAATTGGGAGATGTGGATGCAGAAGCGCTGAAAACTGCGGCGGAAAGATTGCAGCAAAAATTAGGAAGTGCTGCGGTTGTTTTGGCATCAATTCCTGAACCTGATAAGGTAAGTTTGGTGGCAGCTTTTAGTCCCCAAGTCAATAAGAAAGGATTGCAAGCTGGCAAGTTTATCGGGGGAATTGCTCAAATTTGCGGCGGAAAAGGCGGCGGGCGACCGAATTTGGCCCAAGCTGGGGGACGCGATGCAAGTAAGTTGCAGGAAGCGTTGGAAAGTGCTCGCAATCTGTTAGTTGAAGGGTTGGGTTAGTCTGGGTTTTTTGTAGGGAAACGATGCCGTGCATTAGTGTCAACAAACACGTCAACCCCGCAGTCCGACAGGGGTTAAAACCCCTGCCTCAAAGCGAAAGTCCTCTTTAGAGGACTGAAGAACTCATTAGTCCTCATAGCGAGGACTTTCGCTATTAGCCAGGGACTTCAGTCCCTGGCGGGCTTTCGGCTTAAATGGACACGACGAAAGGCACGATGCCGTGTCCTGCTTTGCTACTTAATATTGAGGTACAGACGGGTCTACTTCTTGACTCCAAGCAGTAATTCCGCCCTTAACATTAATCCCCTCAATTCCAGCTTCCTTCAAAATCCCCAAAGCCTTGGCAGAACGTCCGCCCATTTTGCAGTGTGCAATCAAGCGGTGGCCGTTCAACAATTCCTTGACCTTAGCGACACCTGCGCCGTGTTCGATATCCGGCAAAGGAACCAAAACCGACCCAGGAATTTGACAAATTTGATACTCGTTGGGATTGCGAACATCCAACAATACAAAATCCTTCGCACCGCTGTCGATTAACTCCTTAAGTTCCGTGACAGTCATCTCAGGGATTTTCTTTTGATCTTGTGCTTCCTTATCTTTTGCTTGAGGAATGCCGCAGAATTGTTCGTAATCGATTAACTTTTCAATTACCGGACGCACTGGATTAGGCCGCAGTTTCAATTGCCGGAACGTCATATCTAAGGCATTGTAAAGCAACAATCTGCCGCTCAAAGTAGTGCCCTGACCTAAGATAATCTTGATAGCTTCCGTTGCTTGGATAGAACCGACAACTCCGCACAAAACGCCTAAAACGCCGCCTTCGGCACAAGAAGGAACCATCCCGGGAGGCGGGGGTTCCGGGTACAAATCGCGGTAATTCGGGCCGCCTTCGTAGTTGAAAACTGTTGCTTGCCCTTCAAATCGGAAGATGGAACCGTAGACGTTGGGCTTGTTTAAAAGCACGCAAACGTCGTTCATCAAATAGCGAGTCGGGAAGTTGTCCGTACCGTCGATGATGATATCGTAAGGAGTGGCAATCTCGATCGCATTTTCCGAACTAACGCGAGTCTCGTACAAATCAACTTGACAAAAAGGATTAATTTCTAAAATCCGATTTTTAGCGGACTCAATCTTCGGTTTCCCCACCCAAGAAGTGCCGTGAATTACTTGCCGCTGCAAATTAGAATGGTCTACAACATCAAAGTCTACAATGCCAATGCGGCCAACACCGGCGGCTGCTAAATACAGCAGCAGCGGCGAACCGAGGCCTCCCGTACCGATGCAGAGCACGCTGGCAGCTTTGAGACGCTTCTGCCCTTCCAATCCAACTTCTGGGAGGATCAGGTGGCGAGAGTAGCGTTCGTATTCTTGTTTGTTGAGCTGGATCTCCTCCAGATTAGGATTTAGCATGATATTGTGTGTAGCGCAGATTTTGAATTACATCCTATCTGAATCTTTCGCATTTTTACGTGTTTGTTATTTTTACTAATTATTTCTTAATCTCAGTCGGTTCAACTAGGCGAATTTCCTCTGCTTGAAAGTTCCCCTCTCCGTCAAGACTCCAACTGCGGAGGTCTTCCCAACAGCCTTGTCGGACGGACACAATAATATAAGAGTATTCGGCCCAGGCCAATGTCCGATCGCACTCTGAGGGCACAGCAGGACAATCCGTGTGAGAATGATATATACCGATAATATCCAGAGTGCGATCGCGCCCGTGTTTCATCGCCCGCAACATATCTTCGGGCTTGATAGCATATCTGCGTCTTTCTGTCAATCCTTTTTGTTCGGGCCAATTCTCTTCAGCTTCCGCACTCCAAGCATTTTCAGTCGGCCAAACTTCCACTAAAGTTTTAACATCGCCAGTAACTCGACCGAGCAACAAACCGCAGCATTCTTCAGGATAAGCGCTTTCGGCGTGGGTGCGGATGGATAAAATTTGAGAGTGGGAAAGTGCGATCGGCTGCATAGAATTTTATTGTAGATTTTATTGTAGTTTTTTTTGTAAACTGCGATTAAGAGCGGGATAGCTACGCTTCACGGGCTTTTTTTTTATTGTGGAACAGCCCGGAAAGCCTTTCAATACTGGCTTTTCTGGAGATGTCTATGGATTTGACATTCCTGTAGCTGTTTGCAAAACTGTTCTATAAGCAATAACAGCTTCTGTTTGGTTAACATATCCTACATATTGACTCAATACAGAAAAGTCTAACTCAGGCAAAAATTCACTGCTCGAAATTAACTCATAACCAGACTCCTGCAAGTGGTAAATAGAAAATTGATCGTTAGCCCAAAACCAGACTTCAGGAACTTGCAAACCGCGATACACTTCTAGTTTGTCAACTCCACCGCCAGTTAGAGCAATTTCGATCGCAATATCAGGGATTTCTGCAAGTGAACCCAAGCAGTAACACTCATCCGGTTCGGCACCCCGTCTCACAGCTTCGCGGCGAAATGTAGCACTTCCGTAACCGTTGAGATTAATTAGCCTTTCAACTGCATAGGTTTCTATCAACCGGGCAATAATTGTTTTAAGCCTTTCATGTTCTGGCGAATTCGTCATAATAATTTCTAACGTTCCTTCCAAGTAGATCATCCTGGGGAATTCATCGACAAACATATCAGAAAGTTGCTCGTATTGCTCCCAACTCACATCATATAAAATAATGCGCTGTTCGGTAGCAGGTTCGAGAGTTTTTGGATCTAAAAGTAACATAATTAATTACCTGCACTTAGATATCTAAACGTTATATTTATCTAATATTTCTCGCCCTTCTTCTCTGCGCCCTCTGCGCCCTCTGCGGTTCGTTAAAAAACTTCCTATATAAATTTAACGAACCGCGAAGACGTTTATGACACAAAGGAAGAGAAGGGGAAAAAGAGTTAATTCAATCAAGAGGGAGTTTGCTGCAACTCAGGTCGTTCATCGGGAACGATCGCACCTTCCACCGGACACACCTGCAAACAAATGCCGCAGTCAATGCAGGTATCAAAATCAATCCAAAACCAATCAGTACCCTTGACATTTTTGCCGGGGCCTGGGTGAATGCAAGCAACCGGACAAGCGCCAACGCAATCAGCAACTCCCTCGCAAATATTCGTAACAATAGTGTGTGCCATAGTGTTCTCTCAAAAGATTTTAGTTAGATAGGGAATTAGCAATTAGCAATTGGCAAAACCTTCTCTAAATCAGCAGGATACATAATATCATATCTGGTGATTTTTAACCAATTACCAACTACCAATTACCCATTACCAATTCGGCTAATTTACCGTTTCAATTGTTGGCAATCCTTCGGCATTTACCCAAGCAATTTGAGCAATTCGCCGATCGCGCGCGTATTCCCGCGCCGCCTCTTCCGTCTCCCGACTCTCCAAATCTATTTCTACCCGAACTAGGTGAGTAGAGTCTCGGAGTTTGCGAGCGTAAGCAAACGCGGCGGCACTAGCTTCAGGAGTTTGAGCCACAACCAACCAGTCGCTAGCGGGCGTCTGGCTGGGCAATTGCCCCTCTGTCAGCAAAACTTGGTGCAAATCTTCAATATTCAGACAAAACCCGATGCCGGGGGAATTTTGCCCTTGGGGATCGAACAGTCCCAACAGTTGGTCGTAGCGTCCCCCTTGTCCTAAAACTCGCTGTCCTGTCTTGCTGCTGCTGACAACTTCAAACACAATTCCAGTGTAGTAGTCAAATGTTTGAATTAAACTCAAATCGAGGTGAATGTGAGATTTGAGATGGGGAATTTTTGACTGGCATTGGTGCAGCAATTCGATCGCCGATTTGAGATTGTTTAACGCCGATTGCTGCGACAAATCTAAATCCAGCTTGGCAACAATTGGCAACACCTCTTCGGGGCGGCCGCGCAAGTCAAATAACAGCAGTGCTCTTTCTCGCAATTCGGTTGACAGCGGCAAAGTTTCCAAGGTAATTCGATCGAGATTGGCGATCGCCCCCCGAACTTTTTGGCGCACGTTTGGCGGAAACGGTTCCAGCAATCTTGCAGTCAAGCCCGCTTCTCCCAAAACCAAATGCCACTCATCAATTTCCAAGCTCTGCAAGCACTCAGACAGCAGCAGCAGCACTTCTGCATCCGCAACCGTCCCCCCCGCGCCGAGCAGTTCTACCCCAGCTTGATAGAACTCCTGTTGCCCGCCTGAGCCAGTATCTGGGCCTTTGCGGAACACGTTAGCGTTGTAGTAGAGGCGAAACGGCTGCCAGCGAGTCCCGGCCATCCGCATTGCAGCCGCGCGGGCGATAGATGCTGTCAATTCCGGCCGCAAACCGAGTTCTCCATCCTCGGCGTCTTGCAGTTGAATTAAGGTCGATCGGTCGATCGCGCCCCCAGCCATCAATGTCTCCAGCCTTTCTAGAGTAGAGGTAATAATCCGGTGATAGCCCCAGCGGTGAAAAACCTGCTGTAAGCGCCGTTCGATCGAAATTTTTTGAGCAACGTCAAGGGGCAATAAATCTCTTGCACCCGATGGGGGTTGGTGAACCATATCAATTTTAGATTTTAGACTTTAGATTTTAGATTGGGCCCAGAAGCTTAGCTTTATGGACGCTGTTAAAGTCGAACCAGGCAAGCTTAACATTTGACTTTAACAAATTAAGGTGTCATATCAATTTGAGATTTGAGATTTGAGATTGGGCTTAGAAGCTTAGCTTTAGGGGACGCTGTTAAAGTCGAAGAAGGCAAGCTTAACCTTCGACTTTAACAAATTAAGGCGTCATATCAATTTGAGATTTGAGATTTGAGATTTGAGATTGGGCTTAGAAGCTTAGCTTTAGGGAACGCTGTTAAAGTCGAAGAAGGCAAGCTTAACCTTCGACTTTAACAAATTAAGGCGTCATATCGTTTTCGTTTGCATCGGAACAATCATTTTCCCCGTCAGTGCTAGCGTCCCGTTCTTTCTGGAGCATCCGCGTCGCGGGACGATCGCACTGACGGTATAATTCCGACCGCGATCCGATGCGATCTCACCAACTCTTGATTCTTTTGAGCGAACTCACTCCACTGCTCAGCAATTCAACACTTTCTAACTATTCCCGACTCACAATTCACAACTTCTCATTTCTTCTTCCCGCCAAACAAACTTGCAAAAAATCCTGGTTTTTCGTCACTTTTTTTGGCTTTTGCGGAAGCTTGTTCCAGCTTTTTCTTAACCTCTAAAGCCGTCGGTTCTTCAGGATTTGATGCCAAAGCTTTGTTCATCTCAATTTTTGCCATTGTGGCTTGATTTTGTTCAAGGTAACACATTGCTAACAAAGCGTGGGCGTGGCTGTGTTTCGGCTCGCGTTTCACCGCTTCTTTCAACTCTAAAATTGCTTTGGCGTAACTTTTGCTGTCCATGAATCCTTGAGCTCGGCGGCAATAGGCTTCGGTCTGGGAGTCTTTGGCAGGAGGCGGAGTTGGGGTTGGGGTTGGGGTTGGGGGTGGGGGTGGGGTTGCATCTTTTATTGGGGTTGCATCTTTTATGGGTGAAGCGGGTGCAACCCCAACACCAGCACTCATGCGCTCTTTTCGCAGCAGGTAAACCATGTTGAGTTCGCTAATTTGATCGATCGCCTCTTGCGTTTCCTTAACTGATTCGTACTGCTTGAGAGCGAGTTTGCTAACTGCTGTTTTGTAAGCTTCTTCCCAATCTTTAGCGGTAGCTAACTGTTTGGCTGCTGCGCTTTCAATTTGCATTTTAGCTTGTTCTTTAACGACGCGCTTGGCGATGGCTGCTAATAGCAGGCTGTATTCTTTGCGATCGTTTTCCTTGGAAAATTTGTTGTAGGCCGGATTGACTACTTTTGACAAAAATTGGTTAGCCCAATCCTTATCGGCTTGGCTTTCAAAAGAGCAAGTATCCGAATGCAACCGGCGGGCGATTTTCATGTAGCGTTTGCGGATGTCGTTAAACTCGGCGTCTAAGGGAATTCCCAAAATTGCGTGCTGATCTGTAAAGTCATACTTGAACAGCCCTTTTGTCATTTCAAAAGACATAAATTTTACTCTTCCTTTCCTGGCTTTTCACTATAATGTAGCTTGAGTCAAGGGGTTGTGACCCCCGTACTACCCCCGATCCTTGGCTGCGGAGGCGCTACTTCCAAGAAGATAAGGGAGGAACTGCTAGCAGTGCGCCGCTGAGTTCGGCGTGTATTTTGCCGTTTGTGGCCAAAATCCGACCCGAGTTCATCTCAAAGGCACTGCCGTCATAAGCTGTAATTTGACCTCCGGCTTCGGAGACGATGAGTACACCGGCTGCTACGTCCCAAGGGGAGAGTCCCCGTTCCCAGTATCCGTCCGATCGCCCCATCGCCAGGTGTGCGAGGTCTAGGGATGCGGAACCGCTGCGCCGCACGCCTTGGGTGAGGTGGGTGAGGTGACAGAATTCGGCATAATTATTGTCTGCTGTTTCGCGCCGATCGTATGCAAAGCCAGTGACTAGCAAGCTGGTTCTCAATTCTGAGATTTGGGAAACTTCGATCGGCGAACGGTTGCAGGTTGCTCCCAATCCTTTGCCTGCCCGAAACAATTCATTATGAAAAGGGTCGTAAATTACTCCAATTTGTGGTATGCCGTCGATTAAAAGTCCGATCGACACGGCCCAAAAAGGATATTGGTGAGCATAATTTGTTGTGCCGTCCAAAGGGTCGATCGCCCACAGGTATTTGCTGCTGGCATCTCCTAATTTGCCGGATTCTTCGGCGAGGATGCCGTGGTCGGGTACGTGGCGGCCCAGAATTTCTAAGATGACGGCTTCTGAGGCTTTGTCGGCTTCTGTGACTAAATCGCCCGATCGTCCTTTTTCTTGAATTTTTTCTAATTTTCCGCAGAAAGATTTCAGGACGGAACCGGCGGCTAGGGCTGCTTCGGTGGCTATTTCTAAGAAGTTTTGCAGTTGATTGTCTGTCATTGGGAATTGGGAATTGGGAATTGGGAATTGGGAATTGCTTCCAATGACAACTGTCAACTGCCAACTGCCAACTGTCAACTGTCAACTGTCAACTGTCAACTGCCAACTGCCAACTGTCAACTGTCAACTGACTATTTCCGATTTTGCTGGCGAAATTCTGCGGGAGTTTGGCGCAAAGCTCGTTCTGGATTCCACAGACCTTTACCCATAAGTCTCGCCCATTCTTGAGCGTTGATGAGTCGCTGCTGGTATTTGGTGTTGGGCGATCGCACTGAGGCAAGGGCATAACCTTCTTTGACTAGCTGTTCGTTGAGCAAATTTTTATCTTGCCACAAGTAGGCTAGTTTGCGATCGAACTGGTCTTTCTGTTCGATGTCTGATTCTAACAATACCTGTTTTCCCCCAATTAGCTTTTCTAGTCTTTGTTTGGCTGCTTCTCCCCAAGGCTGCTGTTTTAAATCCGGCGCATCAATACCAATCAGCCTGATTTGTTCTAATAAGGCTATTTTGTCGGCGGTACTGATAACTTCGATTGTTTGGCCGCTGATGGCCCTTTCTACTTTGGCGATCGTACCTTGGGGAATTTCTGGTTTTTGGCAGCTAGCTAGCAACAGACAAAGGGCGATCGCAAATAACCGATAAAGCATGGATAATTGGTAGTTGATAATTTATCAAATTGCCTCACTCTTCATCCAACGGCAAACCGGCTTTAACTTTACCTTTGCCGAAGTAGCGGCCGAATTGCAGTTCGTACACTTCGTCTTCGTCTTGTGTCTCTACCTCGATGTTGGAACGGGGATAGCTGACGCACAGCAGGGCATAACCTTCTTTTTGCAGTTCCACAGAAAGCCCCATTGCTTCTGGCTGGTACAGTTCCCCCGACTTGACGCGCACCGCACAAGCAGTACAAGCGCCGTTGCGGCAGGAAAAGGGCAATTCTACTCCTTGGTTTTCGGCGCTTTGCAGGATGTAGCGGTCTTCGGGTACTCGCACGGTGTGGCGATCGCCTGTCTGTCTGTTATGAATTTTAATTGTGTAAGAGTTAGTCATGGAATTTTAGATTTTAGATTTTAGATTTTAGATTGGGGTTGGCGGGGCAAGATCCTTGAAATGAATGGGTTTGCGACCCAGAGGGGAGAACCCAAGCCTGCCCGTTTCACACCCTACCCATATTAAACAGCAAATTTATGCCGTTACCCCTTCCCAAATCAGATTTGTTCTGCTAAGATAGTTTAGCTGTGGCTAAATGAATGAATTTAGCCCTGGAGAGGTGGCCGAGCGGTTGAAGGCGCACGCCTGGAAAGTGTGTTTAGGGCAACTTAACGAGGGTTCGAATCCCTCCCTCTCCGTTAAACAAGCTGTTTAGGCAAAAAAAACAGCTTGCAACCAAAATCTCTGATATGAGATAAACACTTTGATTAGAGCGAGATCCCTTGAATTCTTTTAGAAAAATCAAGGGATCTCGCTTTTATATTTTGGAGTGTAAATTACGGGCGATCGCGCCGAGAATAAACGCCCAGATATAATGCCAATAGTAGAAAACCATAGTGACCTACACCAATCGCCAGCGATATGGTGTATCAGCTAAACTCAGCCTCACCATTCCCTGCGAATCTCGCATACATTCGACCATATTTTTGAGCAGTTCGCTGTCGTTGGGATTGAAAGTTGCGAGGGCGATTTGCTCCCTCACCGTTTGCAGCAAAGCGTCGCTTTCTGCTGGATCGATTGCTGTTTGAATATCACTCAGGGAATGTGAGATTTTAAATTTTAGATTTTAGATAGAGGTAATTTATATCGAACTTAGTATCAGCGAGATTTGCCCCTCTGAACGAAGTACCCTCAGCATTTCCAATCTCTAGAACAATAGCCGAGAAAGACACAAACGCAAACCAAAGATACAGCAGCGACAGCAAACCTAAACCCATACCCCAAAACAGTTTGTGAGTACTCAGAAAAGCGCTCGCCGTTGCACTGAACAAAAAAGCCGCTGCGTAAGTCGCCACACTTCCAGCCGATGCGATCGCAACCTGTGCAAATTGGCTGCGAATCCGCGAACTCACAAAAAACATTAACACCCCGCCGATCGCCATTCCAGCAAGAGCAGCCTGGGAATTATTATCAGTTGCAGTGCCAGCATAGAAAAATCCCAACAAAGCTCCTGATAGAATAGCAGAAATTGTTCGTGCCACTATACCCGCTTTTGAGGTTTTTGGCTGTTTGCTGGCGATCGCCGAAGCGAAACCAGCAGCGCTCAAAACCCCGTACAGCAACAGAACAAAAGGCCAACTGCGAGAGTCCGGTAGTTGTCCTTGGGCTCCCAAAATCAGTCGAGTCAGAACATCGCCCACAACCAAACAAACCGCGATCGCCCCAGCACTCAAAACAGCTATCTGTCGCCTAGAAAGCCCGATTTTCGCACCGATAAAATTCGCACCCGCTAACTGAGCATTTCTAAAATTGCAGCCTCGAACATCCGCACCGCTGAAATCAGCACCGTTAAGAACTTGTCCTTGGAACGATCGATTTCGTAAAATTTGATTGCTAAAATTATTAGAATCATAATTGTTCATATTAGTAGAGAATGCTTGAAAATATATAAATCTGTCAGTGTTACCGTCCCCTATCTAAAATCTAAAATGGTATGACTTATCGACCCACCATCAAACAAATTTGGCAGATTCTCGGTCTCGGAATATTGCTCGCACCAATACTACTCTACAACATTCCCTACTTTTTGCGTCCCCAACAAACAAACGAAGCCCGATCGCTCTTTCAAGGAATAGCCTACCGCAGGGAATTTTGGCCTAATCCCCGTCCCGCCCTAATTCACATTGTTAGCATCGACCTAAAAGCGCCGGGAATAGGAATTTTTGTCACTCCCGGAAACCCAACACCCGATTTAACAGAAACCAATGCCCGCACCGCTACTGAATTCCTGAAAGAATTTAAATTGCAATTAGCAGTCAACGGCAATTTTTTTTATCCCTGCATCGAGAAAGCACCTTGGCATTACTATCCCCGCAGTGGCGATCGAGTAAATAATATCGGACACGCCATTGCCAAAAGCCAAGCTTATTCTCAACCAGATCCAAGCTTTCCCGCCCTTTGTTTTGATGCCAAAAACCGCGTTCAAATAATCGAAAACGGCACTTGTCCTGCGGGGACAGTCTATGCAGTTGCCGGAGATACTTTGCTGGTTAAAAATGGCAAACCCGTAGTACAAAGTCAGGAAGAACGCAAACAGGATAAACCCTATCCCCGTGCAGCCGCGGCGATCGACAAAACAGGCGACAAGTTGTGGTTAATTCTGGCAGACGGCAAGCAGAGGCTTTACAGTGAAGGGCTGAAATTGAGCGAAATAACTGAGATTTCGCTGCAGTTGGGAGCCGAGACAGTGCTAAATTTAGATGGCGGCGGGTCGGTAAGTTTTGCAGTAGCATCGCCGTCAGGAGCGAAACTGTTGAATGCTCCGATTCAGAATAAAATCCCCATGCAGGAACGTCCAATTTCCAATCATTTGGGATTTTATGCGCGGGATAATTAGGAGTGTAAATTGCGCTTTAATCTCCGATAATTGAGGTGAAAAGTGATTGTATTGTCCCCGGTACCCAAGTCGCTGATTGTAAATAATCATTGGAATCTGCCCCAAATCCGGGAATAATTGCTAAAATTGTAAAGAAACGTAACAAAAATATATAATTGGCTTATGAAAATTAGCGAAATCCAAGCAGCGCTGGAAAGTTCGGATTCTCAACAGAGGCTGCGGGGGGTAACGGCTCTGAGAAAGTGCGATTCTGCGGTGGCGCTGCCGATGTTGCTGAGCAAAGTGGACGATCGGGAGTTTATCGTGCGATCGTGTGTGGCGATGGGATTGCGGGAGACTAAAAGTGCGGAAGCTTTTGCGGCACTGTTAAAAATGATGCAGTTCGATCGCGATCCGAACGTGCGCGCCGAAGCCGCTAACTCTTTGTCAATGTTCCAAAGCGAGGCGATTCCTCACTTGGTGGAAGCTTTCCGCCGCGATGACAATTGGCTCGTCCGCCGCAGTATCATGGCTGCGCTGTACGAAATGCAGTGTCCTGATGCAGTATTTGAAATTTGTGCGATCGCTCTTGGCGGCGAAGATTTTTCTGTTCAGGAAGCAGCAATTGACGGATTTGGTCTGCTGGCAAATACCCAGAAGCAAGAAGAGGCATTGCAGCAATTGTTACCTTTTGTAAGCGCGGATTACTGGGGAACTCGGCTGCGAGTTGCTCGCGCGCTGAGCAAATTTGACAATCCTCAAGCTCGCGCTGCTGTGAGCTATTTGGCAAAAGATCGAGATCATCGGGTTGCAGGTGCGACTTTGGAAGCTTCGCTTTAAAAACCGTCAATATAAATAGTTATACAGCCTTATCAAGGGGCTCTCCGGCCCGTTCCACAAAACTCAATATTATTGTGGAACGGGCCGGAGAGTCCGTTGCCAAATTAACTTTTTCTTTTCGCCATTTTTCTAAAGTTTTTTGAACGGCTTTTATTTCCTGAAAATCTACCCGGATCGCAGCCGTTTCAAATTCTACGCCCAATGCTATGCTGACTTGGAGGATTTCCACAAAACTAGCGCATTGATAATCTGTGTCTTCATATTTCTTAAGTCGCTCAGGATTAATTCCTAGTATCGGAGCTAGTTCTTGTTTGCTAATTTTTGCTGCTATGCGATATTTAATTAAAAAATCTGGCAACTTATTTAAAGTATCAAATGCTCGGATTTTGCTAAATATTGTTGCACTGAACAAGTCGCTCATATTCTTCAGCAACTTCTGACTTTAGCTCGTCCACTTGACTCTGATATAAGTCTCTATGAAGCTGCCATCGCACAGGTTCGTGTTTCAAGCTCTCATTACTATCCTATTCGGCTACAGACTGCTAAAATCGCAGTAACCAATCTAAGCTGTGCTGATATTGTTGCTCATTTTTGATCGTCATGGTTTCCACCTTGGTAAATTTACAGGAGTAATTCCTTGACGTGTATTGGTTCTTGTATCAAATTGAAAGAAGTCTATCTAGGCTGTCCCCGCATCATTAGCTGGGTAGTTGGCTGGAAAAATTTCACCTCTGTACTTGTTTTTCTGTTCGGCACGCCGCAGTCCAAAATTATATAAAGTAGGAGCAATAGATTTCAGGTAATCTCTATCAACCGTTTTGTGGGGCGGATTTTGTAACGCTGCCGGGTGGCCATTTAATTGCTCTGGATATGCAGCCTCTGTTTGGCGGCGAGGCTGACCACCAAGCCAACTATACTGGATCGATCGAACAAATTTTTCAAGCTCATCAACTGCACCTTCCCTGGGGTGGGGACTTTCCAGAGGAAGCGAAGCAGTTTTTCTCGTCGCCGTTCCTGTGGACTCGCCCCAAGGAAACGGAAGTTGTGGAAACTCGCGTTTTTGCAGCGTTCAAAGACTATCTGGCGGCTTATTTGGATTTGGTCGATCGCGCCGAACCGGTGAGATCGGGCGCAAAGTTAGATAGTATCTAACAAGCTCAACTGCGCTCTCTGCCGTATCGTGCGGAAAAAAACCTGCCCGGGGAATGTTTAAGCGGTTCTACGGCGAGGAATGGATCGAAAAATACATTCACGGATTTTTGTTCAATTGGGAACGCAAGCTGGCACAATTGGTAAGTAACAAGAATTAATTTTAATACAAGCTTCAGCCACTATACTAATAAGTGTAGGTTGGCATGAGGAAAATGCCAATGGTCAAAAAAAATCGCAATGTAGTTAGTTCCAATTCAGACAGCAAAGTCAAAATCGGACTTTCGCTGACTTCTTCTAGTGCAGATCGATTAAACGCGATCTCTCGAAAGCTCGGAATATCAAGGTCGGAGCTCCTAGAACGCTTGGCACAAGGCGCTCTGGATATTTCTAAGGACAAGACGGAAGTTACTGTCACTTGGAAAAAAGGTGAAGAAACGAAGGTAGAGGCAGCCCACTTGCAAGGGGAAACAGCCGAAGAAAGCGAATTTAATGACGCTGTAACGGCAGAAACTCTATCGGACTCGGTGAGTGTAAAGCCAAATTCGCTGCAAGAAAGTTACGAAACTTTACAGCAGCAGTTGGCTGAACGCGAAAGTTCGATCGCTTCTTTGCAGCAGCAATTAGCTAGCGAAAAGCAAAATCTCGAAAGCCAATTGCAGGAAACAGTAGCGAAGTCAAGTTACGAAGCTTTACAGCAGCAGTTGAGTGAACGCGAAAGTTCGATCGCTTCTTTGCAGCAGCAATTAGCTAGCGAAAAGCAAAATCTCGAAAGCCAATTGCAGGAAACAGTAGCGACGTCAAGTTACGAAGCTTTACAGCAGCAGTTGAGTGAACGCGAAAGTTCGATCGCTTCTTTGCAGCAGCAATTAGCTAGCGAAAAGCAAAATCTCGAAAGCCAATTGCAGGAAACAGTAGCGAAGTCAAGTTACGAAAGTTTACAGCAGCAGTTGAGTGAACGCGAAAGTTCGATCGCTTCTTTGCAGCAGCAATTAGCTAGCGAAAAGCAAAATCTCGAAAGCCAATTGCAGGAAACAGTAGCGAAGTCAAGTTACGAAAGTTTACAGCAGCAGTTGAGTGAACGCGAAAGTTCGATCGCTTCTTTGCAGCAGCAATTAGCTACCGAAAAGCAAAATCTCGACAGTCAATTGCAGGAAACAGTAGCGAAGTCAAGTTACGAAAGTTTACAGCAGCAGTTGAGTGAACGCGAAAGTTCGATCGCTTCTTTGCAGCAGCAAGTCTCCGAAAGAGAACAGCGGGAACACGAGTTTCAGCAGCAGCTAGCCGAAAAATCCAGTGCTCTGGAATCTTTGCAGCAGCAATTGGCCGAAAGAGAACAGCGGGAACACGAGTTTCAGCAGCAGCTAGCCGAAAAATCCAGTGCTCTGGAATCTTTGCAGCAGCAAGTCTCCGAAAGAGAACAGCGGGAACACGAGTTTCAGCAGCAGCTAGCCGAAAAATCCAGTGCTCTGGAATCTTTGCAGCAGCAATTGGCCGAAAGAGAACAGCGGGAACACGACGAGTTTCAGCAGCAGCTAGCCGAAAAATCCAGTGTTCTGGAATCTTTGCAGCAGCAATTCGCCGAAAAATCCAGTGCTCTGGAATCTTTGCAGCAGCAATTGGCCACCGAAAAGCAAAATCTCGAAAGCCAATTCCAGGAAACCGTGTCGAAGTCGAGTTACGAATCGTTGCAGCACGAGTTAGCAGAAAAGTCAAGTGCGATCGGCGACTTCCAAGTTAAACTGACCAAGTTGCAATCTCTAGAAAATCAATTGAGCCAGAGTGCGGCGATACAGCGAAATTACGACGCTTTGCAGCAACAGTCTCAAGAACAGCTAAGAACCATCAAAGCTTTACGGGAACAGCTAGCTCAAATGCAGGCTGTGGCTGGGATTGGCGAAGCTTATCTCAACAAGTGGCGCCGTCCCTGATTTTCTCATCAGCACAACACAGTCTAACGCTCCGGGTGCGCCCGGAGCACTTGACCCGTAAAACCTCCTCTAAACTCCGCCTCCTTCCTCTTGTAGCGATAGATTTCAACCTGTCGCTACAAGAGCTTTTTATTGCAAAATATGAGCATAATATTAAGAAATATTACAATAAATAAATTTATGAGAGGCGATCGCACCCATTTTGGCAAATCCAGCCCCACAGACACTAAGGGCCGCGTCACGGTAATTGGAGGCGGTATCGGCGGGCTGACAGCAGCCGCCCTGCTAGCCCGCAGAGGATACAAAGTGCTAGTCTTAGACCAGGCGATCGTCCCCGGCGGATGCGCTTCCACCTTCAAGCGCAAAAGCTTTACCTTCGATGTCGGCGCCACGCAGGTTGCAGGATTGGAACCAGGAGGCATTCACCACCGAATTTTTTCAGAATTAGACATAGAACTCCCCGCAGCCACACCCTGCGATCCCGCTTGTGCGGTGTTTTTGCCGGGAGAAACCGCACCGATTAGCGTGTGGCGAGATCCGCAAAAGTGGCAGGAAGAAAGGCAGCGGCAGTTTCCTGGAAGCGAACCTTTTTGGCAGTTATTGTCTGCATTGTTCAAAGCTAGCTGGAAATTTCAAGGGCGCGATCCAGTTTTACCGCCCAGAAACTTATGGGATTTCTGGCAATTAATTCAAGCAGTTCGCCCCGATACTCTAATTACTTTGCCTTTCACTTTTATGACAGTGGGAGATGCTTTGCGGCTTTGCGGGTTGGGCGACAATTTGCGCTTGAAAACTTTTCTGGATTTGCAGTTAAAATTGTATTCTCAAGTTGATACCGAAGAAACGGCGCTACTTTACGCGGCGACGGCTTTAGGAGTTTCGCAAGAGCCGCAGGGATTGTATCATCTACAAGGAAGTATGCAGGTATTGAGCGATCGACTCGTAGGGGCGATCGAACTCTACGGCGGCAAAGTCCTGTTGCGGCACACAGTTGAAAGCATTGTCACCGCCAACGGCAAAGCCACCGCTACAGTGATTCGCAATCAAAAAACAGGCGAAGTTTGGACAGAAACTGCCGATCGCATTGTTGCCAACGTGACCGCGCAAAATTTAGTAAAATTGTTGTCAATCGAGCCGATTGTCGGGAATTTAACAGATAATTTATCGGTTAAATCAGAGACTTCAGAGACAACAAACCAACTCCCAAATCAAATGGCAGGCTACAAATATCGAGTAGATAAATTGCCGCCCGCCTCCGGTGCATTTGTTATATATTTGGGAGTGCATGAAAGCGCAATTCCGGCCAATTGTCCGCCGCACCTTCAGTTTCTCTACGATTACGAAGGCGAGATTGGGGAGAATAATTCATTATTTGTTTCAGTCAGCCATCCGGGTGATGGCCGAGCACCGGAGGGAATGGCGACAATTATCGCTTCGTCATTTACTGATACTCGAATGTGGTGGAATTCGGTTGATTATGAAGGATTGAAGCAAAAATATACGGTCGGGGCGATCGCCCGTTTGAGCGAATATTTCAATTTGACGCCAGAGTCGATCGTACACCAAGAATCAGCGACACCCCGCACCTTTGCCCGCTACACGGCGAGAGATAGAGGCGTTGTCGGCGGTATCGGGCAGCGAATACCAACCTTCGGCCCCTTCGGATTTGCCAACCGCACACCAATTAAAAACTTGTGGTTAGTGGGCGACTCCACCCATCCCGGAGAAGGAACTGCCGGCGTTTCCTATTCTGCTTTAACAGTAGTGCGGCAAATGGAAGCCGCCTCTAAAATCTAAGAGGACACCGCACCGTGCCGTTTCCATACGCCACAAATAATTAATCGCGCGAGAGATGTAACTATCGCGCGATTAATTTTAGGGAACAGTCAACAGTTAACAGTTAACAGTCAACCATCATTCCGGTGTCGCCGGAATTGATATCAACTACATTCTCTGACTACTTGATAGAAATCTTTGCGCCCACAGCTTCAAGCTGTTTCTTCAATTCTTCAGCAGCTTCCTTAGCAATAGCTTCCTTAACCGCCTTCGGTGCGGCTTCTACCATGTCTTTCGCTTCCTTCAGACCCAGACCGGTAATTGCGCGGACTTCCTTGAGAATTGCGATTTTCTTGTCAGCAGGAACTTCTTCGAGCATTACAGTAAACTCGGTTTGCTCTTCTACGGGTTCAGCAGCGGTAGCAGCAGGGCCGCCCATCATTACCTGGCCGACAGGAGCAGCAGCGCTGACGCCGAAAGCTTCTTCAATTTGCTTGACCAATTCAGAAGCTTCGAGCAAAGTCAGAGACTTAAGTTTTTCCAAGATTTCATCAGTTGCAGTAGACATTCGTTAAACTCCTAGTTCAATTGTAGATTTGGGATTTGGGATTTGAGATTTGCTCCTCGATCATTAGTTTCTCGTCTCCAGTCTTCAGCCTGTGGATTAACACTAATGACTGATAACTAATGACTGAGGACTAATGACTAAGCAGATACGCTTTCTGCTTCAGGTTGTGCTTCTGCTTCTGCTGCTACTTCTGCTGAATCGCCGTCTTTTTCAGCATAAGCTTTAAGACCGCGAGCGATCGAAGTAGGAACTTGATTAATACCCACAGCCAGCTTGGTTGCGACACCGTTGATAGCGCCAGCAATTTGAGCCATGAGTTGTTCTTTCGACGGCAGATCTGCTAATGCTTTAACATCAGCTTCTTTCAGTACCCGTCCTTCCATTACGCCACCGCGTAGTTCAGTCTTCTTAGAGACTTTTTGGAATTCTTGGTAAGCTTTAATCGCGCCGCCAATATCTTCTTGCACGAACAGAAAAGCCGACGTACCAGTCAGCAATTCCTGTATCGGCTGCCAGGTGTCGTTGCCTTCAACAGCAATTCGCATCAGCGTGTTTTTTGCCACTTGGCAACTGCTGCCTTTCGGACGCAAACGCCGACGCAAATCTGTGATTTCAGCAACAGTTAAGCCCTTGTAGTCGATCGCGATTACCAGTTGAGATTCGCTCAAGGTTTGCTTGAGGTCTGCAATAATCTCATTTTTTACTGCTAAAGTTTTGCCCATACTTATTTCACCTCCTTTCAGGATAGAAAATTGCCCGTCAAAAACCCCGACCTTCGAGCCGGGGCAGAGAATTAAAAATTAACAAGTCAGAATTAAAAAATAGAAATTTTCTAATCTTTGAGTCTTGAGTTTTTATTTCTTCAGCCTCGGCAGGAAATTAAGCGATCGGCACCTGCGGTCTTCAGCTTATTGATTTTTGATTAGGCTATCACCAGAAGGCAGACATAGCAAGGCTGTGACGCAAATCTTGTGAGAGATTTACACAGACAGCCGAAGCTGTCTTTTACCTTCTGCCTTCTGCTTAATGCTGTACTAAGCAGCGTCAATTTTCGTATCGCGCAGGGCATTGATATCGACTTCGATCGACGGGCCCATTGTTGCGGATACGTACAAACTGCGCCAGTAGCGACCTTTAGCACCTGAAGGACGGTTGCGGTCAACAGTTTCTTGCAAAGCATGAAGGTTGACCAGCAAATCTTCCGCTGAGAAAGCTGCCTTGCCAAACATAACATGAACGATGCCAGTTCGATCGGCACGGAATTCTAGTTTACCACCTTTAAACTCGTTGATTGCCTGAGCAATGTCAGTCGTCACCGTGCCACCTTTCGGAGAAGGCATCAAACCCCGCGGCCCCAACAACCGGCCCAATTTTGCCACCAACGGCATCACGTCTGGGGTAGCAATCAGGCAATCGAAGTCCATCATGCCCTTCTGAATTTCATCGATCAACTCTTCAGAACCAGCAATATCCGCGCCGGCATTCAAAGCTTCTTTAACTTTTTCGCCCTTAGCAATCACCGCAATTCTGACTACTTGACCAGTTCCTTTTGGTAGCGATACAGTTGTCCGCAACTGTTGGTCAGTGTATTTCGGGTCAATTCCCAAACGGATGTGAGCTTCAGCAGCTTCGCCAAACTTAGCGGTTGCTGTTTCCTTCAAAAGTTGCAGAGCTTCCAGCGGTAGATAAGGTCTGTCTTCAACTTTCTTTTGAAGTTCTTGCAGTCTTCGCGATACTTTCTTTGCCATTGTTATCTCCTGGGGTCAGTCGATTTTAGATTTTGGATTTTAGATTTTAGATTGAACTGTTTAGCTCATTTCTAATCTCAAACATTTGCGATTCCTAGCGAAGCTTGGCTTCTCCCCCTGAATCCATCGATTTTGGATTTTGGATTTTGGATTTTGGATTGAAGATTTTACCTTCACAATCAGGAATTTTGGATTAGCAATTTGGAACTTGGACTAGGAAAACTCTTCCTTCTTCCTTCTTCCTTCTTCCTTCTTCCTTCAATCCGCGATCGCCACGCCCATATTTTTAGCCGTTCCCGCCACAATTTTCATAGCAGCCTCAACATCATTAGCATTGAGGTCAGGCATTTTGGTTTCAGCGATTTCTCGTAACTGAGCCTGTGTAATTGTCCCTACTTGCTTGCGGTTAGGTTCTCCCGAACCTTTAGCAATGCCAGCAGCTTTTTGAATCAAAACCGACGCCGGCGGGGTTTTGAGAATAAACGTAAAACTGCGGTCTTCAAAAACCGAAATTTCTACCGGAACCACCAGACCCGCTTGGTCTGCGGTTCTAGCATTGTACTCCTTGCAAAACATCATAATATTGACGCCGTGCTGACCCAAAGCCGGGCCGATCGGAGGAGCTGGGTTGGCTTTTCCCGCCGTAATCGCCAACTTAATTACTGCAACAACTTTCTTTGCCATTAGTTAGTTCTGTTTCTGAACCTGATTGAACTCCAATTCTACAGGCGTATCGCGCCCAAAAATCGAGAGTAAAACTTTGAGCTTGTTTCGTTCCGGGCTAACTTCTATCACATCACCTTCAAAATCCTTAAACGGCCCGGAAAGTACCACAACGTGGTCTCCAGCAGACATCGATACTTTGACAACCGGTTCTGATTCCTGAGCGTTTCTGAAGATCCGTTCTACTTCTGAATGACTCAGAGGTAGCGGTTTGACGTGACCCCTGCCGCGCCCGTAGCGGCGTTTCTGCTCTGCCCCGACAAAATTAATTACATTCGGGGTATTCTTGATCACCTGCCAAGTATCCTCGTCCATAAACATACGGATGAGTACGTAGCCGGGAAAGATTTTTTCATCTGACTGCCGCCTGGAACCGTCTTTGCCGACTTTGATCGCCGGAGTTTGCGGAATTTCTACTTGAACGATGCGATCGGCAACATCCAAAGTTTGAATCCGCTGATCCAAGTTTGCCTTCACCCGCTTCTCGCAGCCAGAGGCAACTTGAACAGCATACCAGCGAGCATCAATCTCCGGCACATCTGGCGATGCTGCCTGTCCAGTCGCTTCTGTGGAATACTCAGATTCTTCTGATGCAAAAGTCATGGCCCAAACACCTTTCCCGCGCCCCAGTTAAAGAAGTTATCCACCAAATAGATCAGGCTTGCTGAGAGGATGACCATTAAAAGCACTGCCAAAGACTCGCTGATTAGCTGCTGCCTGCTGGGCCAAACCACTTTGTCGAGTTCTTCTTTAGTTTCCTTAAAAAAACCCGTAGGATTAAACCCAGGCGCCGTTATTTCTTGAGTTTCTTGAGCTTCGTCTTTTTTCGCCACGATTCAATCCCCCTTGCGATTTGAGATTTTAGATTTTAGATTGTATATGGTGTGAGTGGCCCGCGGCTCTCTGATTTTGTGACACTAACCACTTACGTCCAAGTCCCAAATCTCAAATCTAAAGCCACGACTTTTTTACAAGCCCAACCAATCAACGGCGTAAATGCCGATCGCCGGAACCGACGATCGAGAAGCCACACCGAGCATTTGTTGATGGCATTTTTTGCGAACCGCCCACAAAAATTAATTCTACCCGAAAGTTTGCGGTTTTGACTGTTGCCAGCCAATAATCCGGGCGCTTTCGGGCAGAATTTAAAGTTTGGTGATTCAGCGCGCCCTGGAGGACTTGAACCCCCGACATCAGGTTTTGGAGACCTGCGTTCTACCAACTGAACTAAGAGCGCACAGGTGAGGTTGCTGAAATTCGCTTAACCTCTAGATTTCTATTTTAACACAGTGCGCTCGTAAATGGGAAACTTTTTTTTGAATTTTTTTCATTTCCCATGAACCATGAACCAAGGGAAAGCAGGGTGCATTCCTACAGGGAGCGATCGAACCGCTGTTTGACGCGAGTAGCTTTGCCCACCCGATCGCGCAGGTAGTAAAGTTTTGCTCTGCGAACTTTCCCGCGGCGCATCACTTGGATCGTGGCGATGCGGGGCGAGTGAATCAAAAACACCCGTTCCACTCCGACGCCCTGAAACACGCGGCGGACGGTGATTGTTTCATTAATCCCGCCGTTACGCATGGCAATCACAGTCCCTTCGTAGGGCTGAACCCGTTCTTTGTTACCCTCTTTAATTTTCACGCCGACTCGCACTGTGTCGCCCACGTAAATTTCGGGAACTTGTTTATTGAGTTCTTGCTTGACTCTATTTATTTCTTCCGTTTCGATAGAACGGATTATTTCTGCGCCTTTCATCGGATTTACCAAAACTCACAATCCCTTATCATATATCGAAATGCCCGTTTTATGTCAAAAAATTTCTATGTTAGATAGCTCTGGGGTCGTATTTCTGCAACTGGGGGCAATGGCTGCACTGGCCTTGTACGTCGCCGCCAACTTGGGGGCCAACGATGTCGCTAACTCGATGGGGACATCCGTAGGCTCGAAGGCGCTAACGCTGCAGCAGGCAATAATTGTTGCAGGCATACTGGAGTTTTCCGGCGCAGTGCTGTTCGGGCAAGGAGTTTCCGAAACTCTCGCAACAGGAGTTGTGAATGCACAAGTGTTCGCGGCCCAACCGCAAGTATTTTTAATCGGGATGGTGTCAGTGCTGATAGCTTGCGGGATCTGGCTGCAAATCGCGACCAGTCGAGGTTTGCCGGTTTCTTCATCCCATGCAGTGGTGGGGGCGATCGCGGGTTTTAGCTGTGTTGCAGCCGGAATTAATGCAGTAGATTGGCGAACCATCGGCACCATCTCCCTAACTTGGCTGGCGACACCTGTTGCCAGCGGTGCTTTAGCCGCGCTATTTTACAGTGGCGTGAAGTATTGGATTCTCGATCGACCAGATCCTCTATTTCAACTGCGCGAGTGGATACCTTGGCTGAGTGCAGCAATGCTGAGCGTATTTGGCATAATTGTACTGCCGTCTGTTGTGGATGTTGCTTTGGTGCAGACAGGGGCGATCGCCGCCGCGCACGATCGATTTGGCTGGAATCTTCCCATTCACGATATTGTCATTGGCATCGGGAGTATTGGGGCGATCGGTCTGACACTCAATAGCTGGAAAAAATTAGAATCAGTTGAGAACGAAAAAGACAGAGGGGAGAAAGCAGAAGGAATAAGTACAAAATCCTCCCCCACTCCGAAACTGGGCCACTCTCTCATCGAGCAACAAATGGCGAGATTTCAAGTCTTGAGCGCCTGTTTTGTAGCATTTTCCCACGGTTCCAACGACGTAGGAAATGCAGTTGCTCCCCTAGCTGCGATCGCCTACATCCGGCGCACAGGTTCCTTTCCCTCAGAGGATTTCAGCGTCCCCCTGTGGATTTTAGTCGTCGGAGGCGCAGGAATAGTCATCGGTTTAGCCATCTGGGGCAAAAATGTAATAGCCACAGTCGGCGAAAAAATCATCGAACTCCAACCAAGCGGCGGATTTTGCGCGGAATTAGCCACAGCAACCACAGTCTTGCTAGCATCCCGCTGCGGTTTGCCAGTTTCCACATCCCACGCTTTAGTCGGTGCAGTCGTCGGAGTCGGGCTGATCAAAGCTTGGAAAACAGTACGCTGGGAAACTTTGCTGTCAATTGGTTCGGCTTGGGTGGTGACAATTCCGATCGCAGCAGGTTTGGGTGCTATCATCTTCAGCATCGCGCAATCCCTTGGGCAATTTTAGATTGAAGAATTGAAGAATTGAAGAATTGAAGAATTGGAGGTAGATGGGGATTTACTGTTGGGTGGGGGCGGGTTTACGAGATGATTGGTCTTAGCCCGAGATTGTTGGTAAAACCCGCCCCTACTGTCAACTGTCACCCGACTCATCTTTCTGATTGCCTCGGTTGGGATAAACTCGCGAAGGCAAAAACTTCCAAGCCGCAGCATCTGCACCCCAGTTGCGAAAAATCTTCACTGAAGCGAAAATTTTAGCGAAACGCCAATTATAGTAACGCTTCCAGTCAAGAGGCCACTGGGCGGTTTCGTCAGCGGCTTGCAAATCTCTGACTTCAGCTTCGAGTGCTGCGGCGTGGCGCTGCATGATGATTTCTAGTTGCAAAAAGTGTTCTTCGGGCGATCGCAATTTTTTGACCTCCTAACTACAAGCGCGATAACGGTGATTTTACCGGACATCAGAGTAGTCACTTCTTCATCACTAATAGACATCTCCAGAAAAGCAAGCTTTGAACAGGCAAGATGCCTGTTCCACAATAATTATTGGAGATGTCTAATAGTAATTTCCCACATCAAACCCGGTTTCGACACACAAGCACGCGGGCCGCTCAATCAATTAATTCCTCCTCAAAGCAATGCTTCAGCTTTTGAGCCAGCACCTCAACGCTAGGCTTTCTCAACATAGTAAGATGATTCCCAGGAACTCCAATCACCTCTACTCTTTGGGTCGTTAATTCGCTCCATCCAAAAGTGGGATCTTGATGATTCATGCTTAGCTGTTCCCTCGATCTAAACAGAGTAATTCGCTGCGGATAAATTTTCGGTACATAGCCGAGAGTTGCTTGACTGTTAGCCTGAAATACAGTAAACATAGATGGAATTGCCAGCTCGCGCCAGTTGTTTTTTTTTGACTCCTGAGATAGGATGCTAACCATAACGGCCTGTTTCCAATTCCAGCGATGCCAAAAATTAGCTGCTAAATTAAGCATCTTATTTAATGTCGGAAATTTGGCATAAATACCGCCACTTTGAACATTTTCCGCAGCAGCCACCAATCGAAAATAATCTACTACAAAAGGCCAGATAGAGCGCGAAACAGTAGTCAGAATAAACTTGCAACCGTCCCAAAAAGAAGGTTTGTTAGCAGCAATCGGCGCTAAAGTATCCAGCACAGCAAGCAAAGCCACTTCATCCCCCGCTGCAAGCAACTGTTGAGCCATCTCAAAAGCAACCAAACCTCCAAACTGTAGTTTAGACTAAAAAATGAGTGCAGCTAAAAGTAGTCGCCTTTTAACAGAAGGCCAAATGTTGCTCAAAAACTCAAGAGGTAGAAGATTAAACAGCTAATCTTGAAGACTTTTTGCGTCGAGAAACCCGTTTTTTAACAGTGGGATAGTATGGTGCCTTAGTACGTACCTTTCCTTTTTCCCAACAGGCGTGATTTTCCCCTATGTTTAGGCATTTTCGCGGGAGTACCAAGGTCAACTAAAACTGACAACATTGATTGGGCAACACGTCCAGGAGTTAAATTGATACGCTTCAGATTGCCAAGGTAAGATATTCTCGACGACTAAATCCCTAGCTAGCCAGAGTTGCCAACTCATCAATGGCATTAAATCGCTCCAGCGCTGGTGATTGTTCGGGAGTTCTCAAGTTAGGCAATGTCCAATGTAATCTTTGCTTAGCAAATCTATACCAACGATCCACTCCAAAACGTCGTAAATACTTAAACCAAACAGTTTCGCTTAGGGAGAGTTCGTTCTCCCACCCAAGCCAACCACAAGGGTGGAAACGGCTGACCGTTTGACATGGGATTCAGTCTTTCGACGAGGATTAAATTAACTGGATGTCCCGGCGCACGATAAAAGTGTAAGTCAAGCCATTGACTGACTCGAACTTGTCCCAACTGTGGATGTTCGTCAATTTCGATGGCACTATCGGCTTTGAGCCATGTGGTTGGGTCATTGAGTCTCATTTTAGACCCGTGCTTACGCGGTCTACCGCGACCACTATAGACTGGTGGTTCCGACCACAAGCAGGCATTTTTTCGGACTCTCATTAAGCAATCAGCTTGAATATCTGCTTGCGCTAAGACCCAACTGGCATTCCCATATTCTCGATCTAAAACTGCTAAAACAGGGTTGACGCTCTGTTGGCAGACAAGTTTGAGTTGCGAAGCTGCTTGAAGTATCGGTGAAGACTCACTATTAATTCGTTCGTGAAGCAGGGGTAATGCCCAACTTCAAGAGTGCTTCTGGTATCCACGCAATTGTACTTTATCCCTGTCCAACAATGGAGCCCCTCTGATATTCATGGGTTCTGTCTTTTAATGTTTTGGCATCTGGTCTTCCCCATGCAGTGTGGTCTAGAGCCACTAAGATATGTTCTGTTGCGGGTACTTGCTGTTCTAATTGCTCAAGGGTACAACTCCATTAGTTTTTTTCGGTCTGGTCTGCAGTCTTGTAAGGCTTCGTAGACGCTTGACCATTGTCGATTGAATAGTGGGCTGAGTGAAAATTCTGCCAAACATGACGCATTAGGAGTGGTCATCACTGCATCCATCAGCTCGAATGTGGCATCCTTGGCTTGCACCAATAACTCGTATGCTGCTTGACGAAAGTCCTTTAATCGTTCACTGTTCATTGAGGGAGGGGATAGGTTTTATTTTGCACCCTCATTCTCTCCCGGCGCGGTGGCTCAAGTTCTTCTTTTGCCACCGTTCTCATCTTTATTTAGTCTAAACTACAGTTGTGACTTTAGTGGCTAAAAAAGACTATGACATTCTTGATGTTATGATTAATAATATGTCATATTCTACCATGCTGTGCCTAGATTGTTAACCTTCTTTTTTTACTGTTACCCCGATTTATTGAGCGGATACGAAAATCAGTTAACTCATTGCAATCGCTACCGCGAATTAATTGAATCTCTACGCCGTCAATCTGCGGAAAGCGGTGCTTTAATGCGCTAAAAAAATCTGGTTCAATAACTAACTCGGTTTCTTGAAAAATTTGCATTTGTACTCGCTGCTGCAACTGTTCGCCCGCGAGAGAAGGTTCGGCTTGATACAGTTGTACCGAAGCGTGAAAAGCTGCCAGCAACGGCAAGCTGCGGAGATTTCCTATGAATATAAAGCCGCCGGTAGCAGTTGCTTTCACCGCACCTTCTAGCACCTGCACGAGATAGTCGATAGTCGGGAAATATTGCACGACAGAGTTGAGAATTACTGCGTCAAAAGCTGCTGTCTCTACTCCTTCAAAGTCTGTCGCCATTTTCTGAAGCAGCTTTACATTAGCTAACTGTTGATTTGCCAAGTGCTGCCGAATATAGTTGAGCGAAATAGGTGAAAATTCTGTTCCGCAATATTGAGTGCAGCGAGAGGCAATTTGAAACAGCAACAAACCTGTGCCGCAGCCATTTTCTAACACTCGGCTAGGCTGCACAGCTAAAATTTTGGCGGCTTAATTGTTCGCCCAGTCGCGCATCTGTTCTGCTGGATTGGCTGATTAGTATAACTGCTATTCCAGCCGACTATATTAAAGGTTGGATCTGACTCAACAGCAGGTCGATCGTAAGTTTCATTGTAGAGCATTTGCCACTGCAAAACCTGTTCGTCCTGCAATTGCATTATTGGGTTTTTTTCGCTGGCACTGCTATATTCAGGATTCAGGGCAATATAAGCTACTAAACGTTTATCTCCATGTCCATCTTCCGAAGCTGTTGCTACAGTTTGCTGCACGGCGGGATGTTGAGTTAATACTGTCTCGATTTCTCCTAATTCGATGCGGAAACCGCGAATTTTTACTTGTTCGTCAATGCGTCCTAAAAATTCAAGGTTGCGATCGCCTCTGTAGCGAACTAAGTCGCCGGTTTTGTAAATTCGCTCTCCTGAATTTGGTTTAAACTCAGATGTTGCACCATTATCGAGAACAGGCAAGATGCCTGTGAAGCGAGAGATGTATTTTATTGTGGAACAGGCATCTTGCCTGTTCCTAAACAAGTCATTGAGAATGGTGCCTGAATTTGGTTTAAAAGGATTGGGAATAAAGCTTTGTGCGGTTAAATCGGGGCGGTTGAGGTAGCCGCGAGCGAGTCCGTTTCCGCCGATGTACAATTCGCCCACAACGCCGATCGCCACCGGCTGCAAATATTTGTCTAATATGTAGATTTGAGTGTTAGCAATGGGGCGGCCAATTGTCGGGGCGATGTCTGTTTGCTCTGTTACAGGAATACAACCGGAAGTTGTGACGACGGTGTTTTCGGTTGGGCCGTAATTATTTACGAGCTTAAATGGATGGGATTTTAAAGGATGTTTTTGCAGTTTTTCGCCGCCTGCGAGCAAGATTCGCAACGCTGTTGTTTGAGGCCAATCTAATAGCAAAACTTTCTCGGCTAAAGGTGTTGGCAAAAAGCTAATTGTAATTGCTTTTGATACTAACCAGTTTTGCAGTTTTTCAGGATCTCGCCTGATGTCATCTTCTGGAAAGTAGATGCTAGATCCGGCGGCGAGATCAGGCCAAATTTCCCACCCGCAAGCATCAAAGCCGATCGCTGCAATTTGCGTTGCTCGATCGCCCGCTGACACCCCAAACTCTCTTTGATGCCAAAAAACGAGATTTAACAAGCTCCCGTGCTCAATTTCCACTCCTTTCGGCTTTCCCGTGGAACCGGAGGTGTAAATCGCGTAAACCAGATTTTCGGCTGTGACTGCGCTGGTGGGATTGTCGGCGATTTCTTGGGAAATCATCTCCCAGTCTGTGTCTAGAAAAACAACCCTTGGATGGTGAATTTTATCATCTGACTGTGTTTCTAAATTTTGCACTTCGCCATCATCCACCAGGGAATGTATTCCCTGGCTCATAGCTGAAGTCGGCTGAAGCCGACTGGAAACTTGTCCTCCTTGAGTCGTCTTTAGACGACTTGCGCTATAAGGAATGAAAAATTAATAACTTGATTGCTTAGTGATTTGAGGTACGGCTCGATAGTTCCATTTTGGTAAATATTCATCAAAAACAATTTTCAGATTTTTCTTGAAATCATCACTCACCTTTCGACCAATTTCATAGATTTTATCGACCACATTTACAACTACACATAGACCCTGATTAGTGTGAGTTTTTTCCATGAGATTTTTGACTAAATTTAGGCTTGTAAAAATCACTCCTTGACAAGCTCTGGTAATATGAGGAAAGAGTCGATGTTCAATGGGATTATACTTAGATGTATAGGGAGGATAATGAGCAATTCTGATCTCAATTCCAATTTCATCGACTAATTTTTGTAAATCTTGTTTAAAAATATAATGATTAGCATTATTGCTGCCGCCGCCATCACACTTAGCTAAAATCGAATTGGCATTAGGATAAGCAGCTTTTCCATAATTATTCCACCAGTTTTTAATAGACTCACAAGCAAATTCACTGGTATCTTTACTGTTCCCTAATGTTACATACCCTCTATTTTTTTGGCAATCGTAAATTCCATGTGGAATCACTTTCCCGCAACCTAAACTCCAAAAATCATGATCCAAAGTAATAAGAGGTTCGGTTGTATAAAGAGTACCTGGACGATATAAATTACCTAAAACTTCTTTCTTTTTGGTGTCAAAACTAATAATAGGATTACCTGCTTCTCTATACTGTGTGTCGAGTATAGCAATATTTTCAAATTGAGCATTACGATTTTTATTAATTCCTATTGTTTGCTTTTTTTGGGCTTTTCGCTTTACATATCCATGTTTTTTTAAAAGTTGACTTACTATGGGAAGACTGACAATAAATCCGGCTTTTTTAAGACCCAAAGCTATTTCTTTATGTGTTAAATTAGTCCATTTGATTAACTCGTTCATTGGGTCTCCGGCTGTCTGGAATTTTAAAACCTCTAAAAATGCGGCATCAATTCCACTTTGGGTAGATAAAATACTTTTTCTACCACCTCCTTTTTTTCTAATTCTTAAATTATTTACTGTGTGTTCATCCATTTTTTTTAAATCTTCCAATCCCTGGACGATGGTATTTCTACTACATCCCAAAAGTCGTACTATATAGCTAATTCCACCCCGCCCCAATTTTTGAGACTCTACTGCTGCATACCTTCTTTTATCTTTCTCTGATAAAGACTTATAAAACTTCTTCATTTCTGACTCAATTGAACTAGAATAAAACATTGGTTTCAAGGTGAAATAGTTTACGAATACCCAAAAACTTGCAACTCGATCTCAATTTTGCTTAAATAAGCAAGCTATCCCTGTTTTAAATTATAGCTGAGGATTCATCAAGTTATTTATTTTTCATTCCTAAGAGGGGGAATTTATTCCCTGGCGGGTAAGCAATACTGACACTCGAGCATCTTCTACCATAAAGCTCGATCGCTCAACAGGATAGCTCGGATCTAAAATTAAGTAAGCTCCTCCCGCTTTCAGGATACCCAACATCCCCACGATCGGATCGAGCGATCGCCCGCAGCAAAGCCCGACTAAAACTTCCGCCCCCACCCCCATTTTTTGCAAATAACGTGCTAGTTGGTTGCTGCGGAGATTTAGCTCTCCTTGACACTCTCCGACCTGAAGGTACGGAGATTCTTGAGAAACTTTAACACTCTTAAAGGTGCTGTCAAGACACCTCTAGACGTTCAAAACAACTACCTTTCGGTGTTGCAATTACGCTTACTTTTTGTATGCTTTCGTTCGCACTTTTCAACACGCTTGCCAGTTCGGTACGCTCACTATCCTGCGTTGCTTGGCTGTGCCTTAGTCTTTCTCAGACGATGAACGCTGAGGGTGTCTTACTGCCGGGAATCTCACCGTACTAGGAATAGTTCATCACGTAGTTGATACGCCTACTTGTTCGGCATTGCTCAATTATTATAACACAGACTCGTAGCCTAAAGGCTACAAGTGCGTTTCATACCCTGCGGGAAAGACCGGGGTTCTCACGCGACGCGCTATAGGTGACTCGCTCCTCTCCAAATACCAGCGCCACCGCCTCCGGTGTCCGATCTGCCTGCATTTCAAATAGCTGATGGATGCACAAATCTTGCGGATAATCTGCCTGAGTCTTGTTGCATTCAACTAACAAATGATAGCGCTCTTGGGCGCTCAAATATTGCAAGTTTGCTATGCGCCGATCGGGATTTGTCACAATGCTTTCTAACAAGGTTTGAAAATGCCCGATCGGGCGGGTAATCGTAGCTTCATCAAATAAATCTGCGCTGTAAATAACCATGCCGCTGATGCCCAGAGAGCTATCAACCCACAGCTTATTGCTGGGCGATTGGTTGCTTCCCGAACTGTTGGGCGATCGCTCCCACAAATGAAACTCCAAATCAAACCGCGCTGTACCCACATCTAACTGCTGCGGGCTGAGTGTTAATTCTGGCAATTCTAAGTGATTCCCCGGCGCGTTTTGCAGCGCAAACGCCACCTGAAATAAGGGATTTTGGTTCAACGCGAGATCGGGGTGCAGTTCTTCTACTAACTTCTCAAACGGCAAATCTTGGTGAGCGTAAGCTCCTAATGCTACCTCTTTGACTCGGTTTAAAAGTTCCCGAAAAGTTGGATTTCCCGACAAATCTGTACGCAACACCAAACTGTTGACAAAAAAAACGATTAATGCTTCAATTTCACTGCGGTTGCGATTGGCGATCGGCGAACCTACTACAATATCTTCTTGTTGCGAGTAGCGGTAAAGCAAAGTTTGAAATGCTGCGATCGCTGTCATAAATAAAGTCGCTCCTTCTCGCTGCGAGAGCGCTACAAATGCGTCTTTCAAGTTTTTTGGCAGTTCTAAATATTGAGTTTTTCCCCGATAATTTTGCCTAGCTGGTGCAGGGCGATCTGTGGGCAAATTTAACACAGAAATGCCGTGCAATTGCTGCCGCCAATAAGCAAGCTGAGTTTCTAATACTTCACCTTGCAGCCATTCGCGCTGCCACTCGGCAAAGTCGGCATATTGAAGTGATAATTCTGGCAGGGGAGATGGCTGTTGATTTATCAAAGCTGTATAGATAGCCTCCAGTTCTCGAATTAGCACGCCGATAGACCAATCATCGGAGGCTATGTGGTGCATATTTAGCAAGAGAATATGCTCGGTTTCTGTCAGCCGCAGAACGGTGACTCGCATCAGCGGCCCGGTGGATAAATTGAAAAGACGAAGAGATTCGGCGGCGAGTTTATTTGCTTCTGTTTCCCGTTGTTCTGGCGGAAGATTTTGCAAGTCTAATACTTTTCAATTAGTCTAGAAAGCGGGAGAGATTATCTGCACTGGTTGGCCTGATACCGCTGCAAAAGTGGTTCGCAAAGTTTCGTGGCGCTGTACTATTTCGTTGAAGGTTTGCTCTAACGCTGTTAAGTTGAGGGAACCAGTTAATCGCAGTGCTGTTACTACATTATAGAAAGGGTTTTCCGGTGCGAATTGGTCGAGAAACCACAAGCGCTGCTGGGCAAATGATGCCGGAAAGACAAACACTTCGGCTTCTGAGGAAATATTCAGTTTTTCTATATCGTTTGTAAAGGACTTGTCAAAAATTTCGGATGCCATATCTGTTGCTCTTGGGGGATGGGATGTGTTAATTTTTTGATGGCGCGGGGTGGCTTTTTGACGGCGCGATCGCCTCTTAAAACTTTCGCGAGCAAAAGATCGGAACCTTTAATATAATAAATCTGGGTGCGGGAGTGCGGGAGAAAGGCGGGCAAAAGAAACCGGATTTCTGGCTGCAGGATCGAGTTATCCATTGAGGGGCTAGGAGTGCCACCCCCCAATCAAATTTAGTCGCGGAACGGGCTCTTAGGTTTGTGAGTCGGGTGCAATCGGGTGAGTTAGATGCGAGAATTACCGGGAGCAATCCGTGGAGAGGTCAAGCTGTAGTATGATTTCTAATTGCACAAAGTGTTCTTGGGGCGATTAAGAGCGGGATAGCTTTGCTTCACGCAAATTTTTCACATCTCCAACTGAGCGACTACTATTGATTAAACAGTGTTCGCAATCTTTTAGATCGACTCACTATAACTGGCGACCTGATTTGCCACAATACTTAAGAACACTGAACGTGCAGTTTAAATTAGAGGTTATAGGCTAATGGCGCAGCGGAACGTATACTCGTCAAAGGGCGAGCCAGAGGATGCACAATCAGCAGAAGAAGTCCTCCACTCAGTAATGCAAGAACTGGACGCTTTGCATGAAAATGTCAAAGGCCAGTTAAATCAAGACATTACTCGGCTGCAAACTGAAAAAAATCACCTGATTGAAGATATTGAAAACCTCCGGGAGCAATATCGCAAATTGCAGTCTCAGCAAATGGAATCTCTGTCTGGGCGATACATTCAGCAGCAGCAATTGTGGCTGAAGCAGTTGGCTCAAGTTTTGGCTCACAATTTGCAGGATTTGTTGGTGCAGCGGTTCAACGAACTCAGCGCTAACTCGGGAAATTCTCTCAGCAGCCCGATTCCCAGCGGCGAGTTCCCGATACCCTTGCCGCCGAGCAACTACGACGAACGGGCCTCGCAGTTGCTGGCGGCGCTGGATGAAAGGATCGATCGCAGTTTCCAGATGCTGGAACAAGATTTGAGCAGCTATGAAAGCGAGCTTTCCGTGCGGCTCAACAACATGAAAACCCTGGAACTGCAAGGGGAAGAGTTGTTACAAAATCTCGTCAACCGCATCAGGGAAGAACTCGAATCAGAAGAAGAATATCTTGAGAATCCTTTCGATGCTCAAGATTCCTATGTCGAGGAATCAAATAATTCTGTTAATTCTGTCCGCCCGCAATTTCAGCAGCCAACACCTGCGGATGCGCCGCGAGAACCCGTGTCACAGCCTTCTTCAGCGCCTGCTGCAACTGTTAAAGCATCTTCTCAAGTACAGACAGGTTTGGTGCTGGCGTTGTCTTCGGCTGTTGTATTGTCGCTGTTTAATGTTTGTTTAAGAATTCTGATTAAAAGCAAAAATCCTCGGGTGGTTTTTGGCTTGTTTGAGTTTCCGGGGGTGGTGACTCCGGGTTTTGGAAATTCTTTGTTGATTTTGTTGATGCGGCTGATCGTGGTGATGGCTTTGATGCCGATATTGGCGACATTTCTGTATCCTTCTGTGTGGAAAGATATTAGGCGGTTGTTCGAGTCGGGCGATCGAGCTTTGTGGAGTAAGGTTTTAGGAAGCGCATTTTTTCTGTTTTTGTCTCAGGTTTTGATTTATTTGGCGATCGGCAATATTCCAGCCGGGATTGCGATTACGATTTTCTTTATTTACCCGATCGTCACCGTACTGGGTTCTTGGATCTTGTTTGGCTCTCGCCCCAGCAGAGTCGGTTTTTTGGCGATATTCGGGATTACCGCAGGTCTGATTTTAGCTGGGTTGCCGAGTTTTGCGGCCCCAGCTCCGGGCGGCGGCAATGTCGGGGTGGGAGTCGCTGCGGCACTGGCTTCTGGGATTACCTTTGCAGGTTACGTATTGCTGACGCAAATGGCTGCGGGCAAGCTGCACCCAATTCCTTTTAGTTTAGTTAATTTCGCCACGATTTTTGTATTTTCCTCCCTGAGTTTGTGGGTACCGCTGTCGGACAATTTTGCTCCTAAAATCGACCAAAATGTTTGGCCCGGTTTGATTGTAGGAGGCGTTATTTTAGGGGTGCTGACGCTGTTTAGCTATCTTTTGAATAATTTTGCCATCCGCTTTGCGGGGGCGGCCTTAGCGTCAGTAATTGGCACTTTGGGGCCGGCAATGACCGCACTCTTCGGTTTTCTAATTATCAATGAAAAGTTGCAGCCTGTGGCAATTCTCGGCATGGCTGTGGTGACGTTGAGCGTGGCTGCTATGAGTGTGGAACGCATAGTCGCTCCTCAAAAGAAGGCTAGTTAAGGCAAAAATTTGGGCGATCGTCCATTCAGAAACCCGGTTTCTTCAAGAAACCGGGTTTCTCTGTGCGAACACAAGATCGAGCAACAGAAACCACCACTCGAAAACCCACAATACTAGCCTTACAATCCGCCTGATATCTAAGGCGGCACGCGCTTCGGCAATTAGGAGGATGATCGTTCCAAGAACCCCCCCGCAACAACCTCAGCGAAGAGTCGCCGTCAGACTCCCAAACGCTACCATCAGCAGGCGCACCGTTATAATTATTGTGCCAAGAATCCGCGCACCATTCCCAAACATTTCCGTGGAAATCGTACAATCCAAAAGCATTAGGTTTAAAACTGCCAACATCTGTAGTTTGAAAGCGATAAACTCCCTTCGGCGCATCAGCGTAATTAGAATTTCCGTTGTAATTGGCTAACTCGCTGGTAATCGTTTCCCCAAAGTGAAACGGCCCCGTAGTTTGCCCCCGGCAAGCATATTCCCATTGGGCTTCGCTAGGCAAGCGATAATTCTTACCTGTTTTGCGAGAAAGTCGATCGCAAAACTCCACAGCCTCGTACCAAGATACATTTTCTACAGGTCGATTTGCACCTTTAAAACGGGCAGCATCGGGATTGAGAAATATTTTAATTTCCGGCAGGGCGGCAACTGCTATCCACTGGGCCTGAGTGACTGGAAATTTGCTAATATAGAAAGAGCCTAAAGTTACTGGGTGCTGCGGTTTTTCGTCGCTGTCACCCCGCTCTTTTGGAGAACCCATGAGGAAAGTACCGCCAGGAACAGATACCATTTCCAGGACTGTACTGCTACCAAGATGTTCTTCAAAAAAACGCGCTTGGCGGCTGTTAACATTAGTTTGCTTCCCGCGCTTGTCTACTGTCACCACCTGAAATTCAAAAGTGCTTTTGACAGCCGCAATTCTCTGCGATGCCTTGTTCGGAGGCGCATTGGTGTTGGATTTTCCCCTGGGATTGACAGAGATATTGCTATTGATTTGCCCGCTTTGATTGACCGGAGTATGGATAGCAAGCGCGCCTCCCTTTGTCACAGCAGAATTTAAAGCAAGTGGGCCTCCCTTTGTCACAGCAGAATTTAAAGCAAGTTGTCCTCCCTTGACAAAAGGGGGTTGGGGAGGTAAAGAATAGAGATTTAAAGCTTTGATTACTTCATCAGCAGATTTATATCTATTTTTGAGATAATCTTCAATTAACTTATCTAAAATTTTTGTCAACTTGCTGCTGAGTTTTGTGCCTGCGGGCAACCGTTCTCTCCACATCCACCCGCCGTTTATCGGGTCATAAAGGTCATCGGAACCGTCAATTTTTGGCAAACATTGAGTTAGCAGTCTCAGGCAAGTTATTCCCAAACTGTACAAATCGCTTCCGGGGAAAACTTGACCGCGCATTTGTTCTACCGGCGAATATCCGGGCGTTCCTACCGTCGTGCCTACTTTGCTCATCAGGGAGCCCGTCACTTGTTTGGAAATGCCGAAATCTATCAAAACTAACTCTCCCCGCCCTCCCCTTCGGAAAGCTGAATTCGGAAAATTTCCCGCCTTGGGCAGGGAGGAGCTAACAGAGGTGCGGCGCCGCATGATATTCTCAAGTTTGATGTCTCGGTGAATGACATGGCGATCGTGCACAAATTTCAAAATCGGCAGTACATCTGCCAGCAACTGCCAAATTTTTTCTTCGCTAAAAACACCCTGCTGAGTTAAT
Organism: Oscillatoria nigro-viridis PCC 7112; assembly: GCF_000317475.1. Classification (NCBI taxonomy): domain Bacteria; kingdom Bacillati; phylum Cyanobacteriota; class Cyanophyceae; order Oscillatoriales; family Oscillatoriaceae; genus Phormidium; species Phormidium nigroviride. The sequence goes on along the minus strand of NC_019729.1, from coordinate 1,205,902 downwards.
TCAGCCAGTAAAGTTTGCCCCTCAATCAACTCTTGTACTAAATAAAGTCGCTTGTCTTGTTCAAAATAAGCAATTAATCGAGGAATTTGGGGATGTTCGCCGAGTTCGTAAAGTCGTTTCGCTTCTTGCTTAAACAATTCTGCGGCTTTTGCAAGTGCTGAGGTTCCTTGAAATTGGGGTACAAACTGCTTAATTACGCAGGGATCGTCCATGCGATCGGTATCTACCGCTTCATAAGTTCTGCCAAATCCCCCTTCGCCCAACAGTCGAATCACGCGGTAGCGGTTTCTGAATAGAGGGTTGAGGCCTTGAGCTCCGCAACTTTGACAAAATTTAGAGTTGTCGGGATTGAAAGGATTAGAGCACCTGGGATTAGAACAGTAGAACATATCTGGGAAGAAATGATCCGGTTAAGGTTATGATATACCTTTTTGGCTTCCTCATGGAATCCTAACAATTAATAATTGGTTATTGACAATTGACGGTAGGGAGGGCATTACCCGCCGTTTGTGTGGCCCCAAGGGAGAAAGTAGAAGGCAGAATTTCCAACGCCAATTAATCCAAAGAAAGGGATTTGAGGGCAAAAAATGCCAGCGCGATCGACCGATTTTAGCAACCCGCTTACCGCCGATATTCGTCTGGGGATCTTGGTAATTGCTTTACAGGGGCTAGTATAAGCAGTTCTACATTTAAATTGTCTGTTAAAAAAAATCCCCGTCTTGTGGGGTAGGCGTCCCGCCCGCCCTGAATATACAATTTAAACGCGCGACAGCTTAGTACAACTTGGCGATCGCCCAACCAAAAAGCGATCGCACTCAAAGGACTATCGGGCTAGAAATTAAGAAAGCAATTTCCATAAGCAATTCAATCGCTTCATGGAGGCGTAAGAACTCTACAAGCTCGATCGCCCTTAAAGGCGATCGGGGTAATTTCAACCTCAAATTTCATATGTATGCTGCTTTCACCAATTTTATAGTCCCGCTAAATAAATTTATTCTTGAATACTTTGACTGCTAAAATAAGTGATAAAAATAGACCGCAGCATGATACTGACACTATTGTTTCGGTGATATTTGGTGATATGAATACGATCGATACCCGAAGTTTAATTAAAGCAGAGAAGCTTGAAACACAAAATGGCATGAGATATAACCTGAATGCCTGCCAATTATCTCTTTTGCCTTTACTAGAGTAAACACTTAGCATCAGATCCGTACCGATTACAGCACTTATACCAATTGAATCGATCCATATCTTTACCGAAGGATCAAAATGAAAACAAACTACTATAATATACCAAATGAGATAAGCTGTTCGGCATTTAAAGGAGGATAAGCTGTTGTGCATTTAATTTGTATGTTGAGGGCGGGTTCTCCTGCCCACCCCACAAAGGAAAAGATTTATTTTACTATGCAATTTAAATGCGGATTAGCTTAGTAGGGTGCGGAGCGTAAATTAGCGTTTCCCATGTATAGTAAGTGTTCTAGCTGACGCACCTTACCTGGATCGTTAATGGTTTAAATGGGTAACAGCTTAGCACCAGAGAATAGCTTTATCTAATTTGATTTCGTAAAGATATTGAATTAACCCTTTCATAGGTTTAAACAAGCTTTTACCTTTTCATTTTTTTTGATGAAGGCAACCCGGTGGATTCAACTATTAGGGATGGAGAGCAAAAGAGTCTTCTAACGAGACAAAGCAATAAGGCCAAGGTGGCTCGCAGGCGCACAACTTCATCTCTATCCTGCAAGGCTTCAATCAAAGCGGGAACCACCGTATCGGCTTCCTAACTCATCCCACCTAATGCCGATGCTGCCTGACTGCGCTGGCGCCAATCCTTATCGGTTTTTAACTTTTTGATGTACGTGGAAATCTGGGGATCTGAGGCACTTTTTCCCGAGGCTTCGCCAACGGTTGCCAGCGCGAACCTACTGCTGAGAACGGCAACGGTGAGGAAGGTCGCAAACTGTCGTTGGGGATGTGCCATCATCGCTTTGGTCGGGTAGATGTTCGGTTTTTGAGCTGTGGCGGTGTCTTGTCGCTATAGGTAAATGGTAGCCCTTTGTATTTTAATCTCTCCTCCAACCATTTGGGTTTCTCGCTAAACGAGATCGACATCGTACCGTCGGGAGCAACGCGATACAGCCATTTTGAGCCCGGACAAATAGACGATTTCATATCGGGAACCGATGCCGGCCATTTTCCGGTTTGGGCTGCTAGTGCTTTGACTTGCAGAATTTTCTGAGTGAGTTCCAAATCCAGCATAGACTTGGCTGCTTTACTGGTTTGGCTGGGTAAATTTGTAGATGTCCTACCTATATAATTCCACCACGCGAAGTCCTTTGCCGGGGCTGAATCAGAAGCGCAAAAATTCTGCTGGCGAGATGCTGCAAGCGATCGTTTATAGGCGTGATAAGTATCGATCGCACAAAAGCGAACATAAGGTTTGATTACTGGCTTGAACCACACCAGGACATGAGATAAAGTCCAGTCTAAGATTTTGTCTTTTAAAGTTGGGGGATAGTTCGTTTCCGTCTGAAATAGTGAAAGTATTCCCAGACCACTAAAAGGGTCTGATGCTTCTAGTATCGAAGACCACGAGTATTTCCAAGCGAAGTCTTGCGAAAATTTGAACTTAGACAAATATTCTCCCTGCAAGGATGTCAATACCGATTCGCGGTAATCGCGTTCCAGCAAGCGCTGCTGCCACTGGGCCGGAAGGCGATCGACTTTCCGCATCACCCCTGCTGGATATTTAGTCACAATCAAACCCACAAGTTGAGAGATTAGGAGGGGGCTTTCTGTTAAAGGCTGGTTGATTTTCCAGGATACTTCCAGCATTTCTGCTGCTGCTTCCGTCTGACCTTTACGGTATTTTTCTAGAATGTCTAGGGCTAAAAGTTTTTGGAAATTAACCTGCCATAAATAAGCGGGTAGGGGAGCCGTCATATCTCCTTCTAGAATCCAGGTAATATCCGTTCCCCAATGCGGCACTTCATTATTTATTAAAACCTGCTGGCGAAGTTTTGCTAAAGCCGTTTGCTTGGAGGCGAGATAGCGCTGTAATTTCTCTGGAGGTGGATTTACGGTATCGTTTGGTTTGGCAATCTCAGCGTCTAGGTACTGATTTAATTCTTGAGAGAAACTTCCCCAGTCTACGAGCCCCACTTTAGCGAGGGACGGCCCCAGCTTCAATGCCGCATCATTCGGCTCAGTTTTGGGAAACCGTTGGGCATAAGCTGCTAAATCCTGCTCGATTTCTTTTTCCTGCACAGAAGCGATATAGTTGCCACCCACAATCCAGACTGCCAGCAGTCCCGCCAACCCAACAGCCGAACCACCCAGAAATTTAAGGTACTTTTTCCGTCTGAACGATGGGTTTTGAATGCCCATAAACTCCTCCTTCGCGCGATCGCACCTGAAGATGAGTGCCAGAATCAATTTAAACTCAACCATTGTCTTCTACATTCGCCGGTTCTCGATACTTTTAAAAGTTAAATATTGTTAAGATGAATTGGATCGATCGGCGAGATTCATTTGGCGATCGCCCGTAGGTAATTTTGAAGTATTGCGATCTAACGACTCGGTTAAGTGGCAGACCGCTCCGCAATACCCGGAACACACACGCAGAAACAGGGTGCGCTTTCCGCTGCACCCTCATTGTTCGGCGACTGTTGATAACTTCTACCTCATTTGAACGAGGTTAATTGATTGTTCCAAAGTGGATAAGTGCTGCGCGGATCGCGATGAACCATACCGCGAACGTGGCAAATAGGTAGAGGTAGAACCGAAGTATGATAAGATTGAATGTGCAATGAACAGCACTATGCAATGTGCGAAACACAACGAATACCCACGCGGCGTTCACATACACTGTATCGACCTGCTTTGTGACGAACAGGTATAGGACAAGCGCATAGAAAAGTACCGGAATCTCGAACAGGTTTTTTAGGTTATCCGATGGATTGGATACGCTTGGTGGCGAAATTTGTGCCAGTGCGCCCGGTACAGCAAGTTCATTCAGGGCGATCTTTCTACTGGTAATAAAACTGATACGGCGGATGTACATATACACCCAGACGATGAATGTGAGAAACACTGTTGCAAAGAAGGGACTGAAGATTGTATCTTGCGTCATTTTTACCTCTCAAATTTGATGGTTATGATTGTTGGTGGGCGAGAAAGTGCGCGATATGTGATGTACAAGGCTTGAAGAAACATAGAGCAATGTAAATCCAATCAGAGGATGGAGTATCTCTAGGTGAAGAGGACTTTTGAGATGAATGCTGGCAAATTGTAGTCCAAGCAGCACTGGCAAACTTGTGGCGAGATTTCGTATTCTGCGTGAAAATGGGGCGACAAACGACCATCCCAGTAATACTAATGACAATCCGCCATAACCTCGCACTAGCCAAACATGAATATTCCACCATGCAGGATTATTGAAGTAGGCAACTCCAACCGTTAATAACTGAGCAATCAAGCAGACATTAAAGATGATTGAAGTCACATAAAAGCTGATGAGTATCCCACGTGCGGGAGTGCGATCGCGATCGATTTCCGAACAGGTTGTCATGTCAAGTTGTTTTTGAGACTGTAAGAGTAATATAATTCGAGTAAGCCAATGCTTCTAGACCTCGATCGGGTACTCTTTTTGACAATCAAGCAATTTGGTTACAAGCCCCCGGATTCCTCCGTGGGGTCAATTCTAAAATCTAAAATCTAAAATCTAAAATCGGTTGACATCACGACCATGAAAAGTTCCTTGCAGCTTTTATTTGAAGCGATCGAGCAGGTAAAGGACGAACAAGATTTGCGATCGCAAGTCGTGCCCAAAATCGGCGAGTATTTTGCAGCTAAGCGATCGGGAATCTTTTTCTTCGATCGACTGCCCTTGGTAGATAGTAAGCTTCAGAAAACATTGAAAGTGGCGCTATCGATCGAACACAATCCTGTTGCGCGTTATTTAGTGGAACGTCATTCTCCTGTCCATGAAGCATTGGTGGCATCTCCCAAGGTTTGGACAATAATTTGTCCCCGACCCGATCATTGGCACGTGATGGCGGGGCCGATTGTCAGTCGCGGTCAATTAATGGGTGTAGTGGGCTGTACGCGCGATCGGTCAATGCCCGCCTTCGATACAGAAAATCTAGCCGATTTGAGTGCGATCTGTTTGCACTTGTCTGTTTGGGCTGCAACAGTACGCGCGGCGGAGCTATCCCGTAGGGAATCGCAACACCAACCTTTGAAGACCTCACGCCTAACGCCTCGTGAATTGCAAATTGCCGAATTGGTTGCTTTGGGGCGAACCAACGCAGGAATCGGGAGGGAACTTTGGATTACAGAGAATTCAGTGAAGCAAGCTTTGAAGCGAATGTTCCGCAAGCTTGAGGTTTCGTCTCGTGCAGAAATGGTTGCACAGCTTTCCACAACATATAATTTGCCCAGCGTAAAAAGCTCTCCAGCCAACTTGGTGCAGAACACCCAGCAATAAACTTAAGGCTGGAAATCCCAAGAGCGATCGCTCTTCAATTAAGTGCGATCGCCCGTAGGTAATTTTGAAGTATGGGGTATTGCGATCGAGTGTGGGAAACTAATATTCATCAAATGAATGATTACATATTAATTTGTAGTTTTGGGCAACAATTGATTTAGCGCACCGCACAAGTATCGCTTCACGGTATCCCTACTTGCGCCCACCCCACTGGGAAGGGTAAAGATCATCTCAACATTTAATAGATTGCCGTCCATTGAGGCAAATACGTCAATTGGCAAAGCACGCTGAAATGCTGTCGCGGGATTTTCGGCTTTCATTACACCTAAGTTCAGATCCGTGCTGAGAGTCTTGATACCCTCGCGGGCCAAAATTGGTCGTAATTGGGAAAATGCTCTCTCTATCGATAACCCCTCAACCTGAACACGTGCAGAAAAGGCGGCACCATTCAAAAAGTCCCCCTTTTTTTGAAAGCTTTCCTCGCAGGTTGCGGCAACAGCGGGGGTGGCTAAACATATGAGAGCTAGAGTCAATACAAGCGATCGCATATTAGCTTAGTTAGGAGAATGAAACGAAACAATCATCAAGATTATGATGAACCATCATAGGATTGTTTGGCAAGTGATGCAAATACCTTCGATGGTTTTTAGCATGAGTTGCAGTCGGGTTAGTATTCGCTGCTATTGTAGCAACTATAGAAACTAGAATAATTAAGGGTAAAGACTAAAAGAGCGATCGTACTTAATTGAAGCTCGTACTGAATAGAAGGTCGATTTAAGGCTAGATGCTCATCTTCCAACAACATTTCGCTCGCTTCACGTAAGTTCGCTTGTATGTCGTCTAAAGTTTATCCTTGAGAATGTGCTCTCTTAGAAACCGGAAACATAGACTACATATAAATCAGTGTCAGGGTCTTTCGGAACCACCGCTGTAAACGTTCTCATAAATTTAAACTTAAACAGCTTGACTTTCAAGCAAAATCCAATAAACTTAAGTTTAGCATATCCATCACCTACCATACGTGAAATCACTTAGAGTGAGGCTCAATGACACTACCTAGAGATGCTGCAAGTTTAGATCCAATACGGATACCCTAGAGTCTAGCATTTGGATGTTTCGCACTCAGGTAATCAGCAGCCTGTAAACCAGTTTCATCAACTTTATAGTCGGCTGTTTCTAGATCCATGATGACGATCTTGCCAACATTGTCTTCTCAGTCAATTTTAGGGCGGATGCTGCTCTCATATAAATGTTTGGTACGAGGCGAGACTTCTTCACGACTCCAAAGGATGGTTTCCATACATTCCCCATTTTTTGTAACTTTTGATCCTGTTACGGACGTGGGCTTTATGAGGCGAATTCACAATGTTTCTGGAGCGAGTTCTTGGGTTTTACCTGGCGGATACTCAGCCATTGCTGAGGCTGCAAGTTTGGTAAGAGCGTCGGAAGAACGAGCATTTGGTGGTTCCCCTCTGGTATCATCTTCAAGTTCTTCCACAGTCATTGAGGCGATCCTCTTCGTTGGCGTAGCCCCCGTATGGGCGGGCAACGCTTACGCATCTTGCTCACTTACAGACCAGGTTTTCAACTTAGCGATGATCCTCTTCAAGGGCTCCGCTAACGCGCGCTCAAGTAATTCAGTCATGGCTAGCACACTCTTACAATAGACCTCTTAAAAAAGTAGGCAAGGATCTCGCGACTTGTACCCTGGTAAGAACAACGATCGCGCCCGGTAGAATTGCTGCAAATAGGTTGTAGTAGGATGTATAATCCTAATTTGGAATAATTCAGGGACAGACAGATAATCAGCTACTGGGATGTAATAAAAAACCTGAGTTCTCAAAAATTTAAGCGTCTGTGCGGAGTAAGTTCAGAGAACTTTAAACAGATACTTTAGGTAGGGCGATCGCATAATTTATCTGGAGGCGCTTGTCCAAGCGCCAATTCTTGCTTATCCAACTCCAGCATAGGTATTATAGTTCTAATTAAACATTAGACCCTGATGCACATTAGCATTTAATGAGCACAGAAAATATTGCCACTTGCTAACAAGCTGATTCCCTGCTAGTTTAATTTTTCCCTACAGGCGATCGAACATCGCCGTTTCAGATTTCCCTCTATCAATTCCAGGCCAGAATAATCGTACTCATCGAAAAAACGAATATGAAAACCACGCTGCCCGGTTACAAACTCTTATCGTTGCCCATTCATGAAGGTGTCAATACAGTTATTTATCGCGGGGTTAGGGAGTCCGACCTAATCCCGGTTATAGTAAAAACCCTCAAATCCGAGTATCCCACAATAGAAGAAATCGCACGATTGAAGCATGAATATAAAATTCTCAAAACTCTGGACATGGCAGGGATTATCAAAGCTTACTCTTTGGAAAAGCATAATAACGGTCTGGCGCTGATCTTAGAAGATTTTGGGGGGGACTCCCTGAAAAACCTAATCGCAGCTAAACACCTTGAAATCAGCGAATTTCTGAGTCTGGCAATTCATCTAGCAGAGACCATAGCTCAACTCCATGAAAACAAGATTATTCATAAAGATATTAAACCGCAGAATATTATTATCAACCCCAAAACAGGTCAAATAAAAATCATCGATTTTAGCATTGCCACGCACCTAGAGCGAGAAAACCAGACCCTCAGCAATCCCAACTTGCTAGAAGGCACCCTTGCCTATATGTCCCCAGAACAAACCGGGCGGATGAATCGATCGATGGACTACCGCACCGACTTTTACTCATTAGGTGTCACCTTTTACGAAATGCTAACTGGAAAGCGGCCGCATCAAGCCACCGACATCCTGGAATTAATTCACTGCCATATCGCTAAAAGACCAGTGCCACCCCATCAGCAAATCGGTGAGATTCCCCAAGCAATTTCTGACATTGTAATGAAATTATTAGCCAAAACTGCTGAAGACAGATACCAAAGCGCTAGGGGACTAAAAGCTGATCTAGAAATATGCCGTCATCAACTGCAAACCCTGGGTAAAATTGACAACTTTCCCATCGGTAAGAGGGATAAATTTGGACAATTTATCATCCCGCAAAAGCTCTATGGTCGCGAGCAAGAAGTAGCCACTTTGATGGCAGCCTTTGAGCGAGTCTCCGGGGGAACCAGCGAAATGATGCTAGTGAGCGGTTACTCGGGGATTGGCAAATCTTGCTTAGTGAATGAAGTTCAAAAACCGATTGTCAGGCAGCGCGGGTATTTTATCTCCGGTAAATTTGACCAATTAAAGCGAAATATTCCTTATGCTTCTTTGATTCAAGCTTTCGCCGACTTGATGCGGCATCTGTTAACAGAAAGTTCAGAAAAACTAGCGATTTGGAAAGAGCAACTTTTAGAAGCTTTAGGCTCAAATGGCCAAGTCATAGTAGATGTCATTCCCGAAGTCGAACTGATTGTCGGGCCTCAAGGATCGGTTCCGCAATTGGGGCCATTTGAATCCCAGAATCGCTTTAATCGGGTGTTTAAAGAATTCATTCATGTATTTACTAAACCCTCACACCCCCTCGTCGTCTTTTTGGATGACTTACAGTGGGCTGATTCGGCATCGCTCAAGTTGATTCATCTGCTGATTTGTGACCCGGACAGCCAGTATTTACTGCTGATGGGAGCCTATCGAGATAACGAAGTTAGTCCGACGCATCCGTTGATGCTGACGTTAGATGAGATTCAAAAGAATGGGGCGGTTGTAAATCATATCACCCTCCGTCCTTTGGATCTTGGCAACGTCAGCTTGCTGGTAGCGAATACCCTGAATGAGTCTTCTGTTCCGAGAAACCGGGTTTCTGAATTGTCCGAGCTACTTTTCAATAAAACCCAGGGCAATCCTTTCTTCTTGACTCAGATGTTCGCCACTCTGCATCAAGAAAAGCTATTGACCTTTGAATTCAGTGCTGGGTGCTGGCAGTGGTCATTGAACCAAATTCAAGCAGTAGGAATCACGGATTATAATGTCGTCGAACTGATTGCCAGAAATATTCAAAAACTCTCGGAGGAGACGCAGGATATCTTAAAGTTAGCCGCCTGTATTGGAGACAAATTTAATTTAGACGTTCTGGCTATTGTCAATGAAAAATCTGAGTCGGAAACGGCGGCTGATTTCTGGGAAGCGCTTCAGGCTGGCTTGGTTTTGCCTCTGAGCGAAGCCTACAAAATCCCTCTCCTTTTTACCTCTGATGAAATGAGCAGGGAAGTCAAGGAGAGAATAGTTCCAGATTGTCCTCTGCTATCATGCTCACCTGACCCTTTGCCTTACAGCCATCACGCGCCTATCGCTTACAAATTTCTCCATGACCGGGTGCAGCAAGCGGCGTATTCTCTTATTCCCGAATCTCAGAAACAACAGACCCACCTGAAAATCGGTGAACTGCTACTAGAGCATACTCCAGCAGAGGAGATTGAAGAAAATATTTTTGAGATTGTCAATCAGTTAAATGTTGGGGCTGACTTCATCACGGATCGGGCAAAAAAAGAGCGTCTAGCCCGATTAAATTTGATAGCAGGCAAAAAAGCTAAGGCAGCAACAGCTTATGAAACTGCCGCCCGACAACTACGGATGGGGCTAGAACTCCTCAGAGAAGATAGCTGGGAAACTCTGTATGACCTGACATTCCCTCTGTATGCGGAAGCGGCGGCGGTGGAATTTCTAAATACCAACTTCGAGCGAGCAAAAATGCTGTCTGAGGAGGCTCTCAAGCACACGAAAACTCTGCTAGAAAAAGTCAAAGTTTATGAAATCCAAATGCAGTTTTATTCCCTGCAAAACCAGATGCAAGTCGCGTTAGATATCGGGCTGCAAGTTTTGGGTATGCTGGGTGTCTCCCTTTGTTCGGAACCTCCACAAGAGATGAATACTGAGGCGTTAGCTAATCTGCCAGAAATGACGGATATCAATAAGCTGGTGGCTATGGGGATATTATGGAAATCCGCCCCTCTTGCTCATCATGTGACTCCTGCCTTATTTCCGCAATTTCCATTTACAATGATTCATCTTTGTATTCAATATGGTAATTCACCCCAGGCCGCTTCCGGCTATGGGATTTATGGCTTATTTTTGTGCGGACCTCTGGGTGAAATTGAAGTAGGATATCGCTTTGGACAGCTAGCTTTAAATTTGTTGGATCGATTTGATGCCCGGGAAATCAAATCTCACGTATATGTAGTTTTTAATGCTCATATTAGACACTGGAAAGAGCATGGAAAAGAAACCTTAGCACCATTGCTTGACGGAATAAAAAGCGGTCTGGAAACGGGAAGTTTAGAGTATGTTGGTTATAATTCTATCTACTATTGCGATCATATACTTTTTACAGGTCAACCGCTGGAGTTTGTGGCTCAGAAGCAGGCGCAATATCTTAATATACTTCTAAATATTAAACAAGATTCCCATATTCGTTATTTAAAAACATGGAGAGTAATGGTATTACAATTACTCGATGCCCCTGAAGAAGAATATACGATCGAAGGCGAATTTTTGAATGAAGAAGAACTCCTGCAACAATCTATTGCCGACAATAAACATATGTTTATTTTTGTTGCTTACCTGACAAAAGTGATTCGATTTTACTTGTTGAAAGATTACGGTCGGTCAGTAAAAAGCGCCCGCGAAGCCGAAAAATACAAAGATGGTGTGCCCGGTCTGATGAGTGGTGCGGAACACAATTTTTACTATTCTCTGGCTCTCCTTGCTCAATATCGCCAAGTTTCCAGCAGTGAACAAAAAGAATCCTTGAAGCAAGTGGCGAAAAATCAGGAAAAAATGCAGCAATGGGCTATACATGGGCCGATGAATTATCAACACAAGTATGAGTTAGTGGAGGCAGAGAAAGCGCGGGTATTGGGTAAAATTGGCAAAGCGATGGAGTATTATGATGCTAGCATTCAAGGAGCCAGAGAACAGGGATACATTCATGAAGAAGCCATAGCTAATGAACGGGCCGCCGAGTTTTATTTCTGTCGCGGGCGGGAGAAGATAGCAGAGATTTATTTGACGGATGCTTACTATGGCTATATTCGCTGGGGAGCCAAAGCAAAAGTGCAGGATTTATCAGAAGAATATCCTGAATTCTTCTCGCGACTACTGACTAAAGAAGCTTCCAGCCTCGACGTATCACGGACAACTAGCGCGACGACTACGGGGAGTTTTGCGGCGCTGGATTTCGCCTCTGTGATGAAATCTTCTCAAGCTATTTCTGGCGAAATTGTTCTGGAAAGTCTGCTTTCTAAGTTATTGAAAATTGCCATTGAGAATGCTGGGGCTGAAAAAAGTTACTTAATTTTAGAAAAAGATGGTCAACTGGTGGTAGAAGGGACGGCAAGCATAGATAATAATGAGGTATTAGTGCTGCAATCCACACCCATAGAAACGAGTCAGAAATTGCCGTTTTCTATACTAAATTATGTGGCGCGAACTCAGAAAAATGTGGTATTAAATGATGCAAGTCAGGAGGGAATTTTTACCAGGGATAGCTATATTGTTAACGCCCAACCCAAGTCAGTTTTATGTATGCCGGTCGTCCATAAAGGAAAGCTCATTGGTCTGCTTTACTTGGAAAATAATCTGACAAGGAGTGCGTTTACTCCCGATCGCCTGGAAGTTTTAACCGCGATCTGTTCTCAAGCGGCGATTTCCCTGGAAAATGCCCGACTATATGCCAATTTGTCTGAGGCGACTGACAGCCTGAAACAAGCCAATGAGCAATTAGAAGATTACAGCCGGACTTTAGAGCATAAAGTGGAAGAGAGGACGCAGGAATTAAATGAAAAAAATCTGCTCCTGAGCCAGGAAATTCGCGATCGCGTGCAGATAGAGCAAGCTCTGCGAATATCAGAAGCGCAATTAAAAAAACAAGCCGAACAACTAGAGCTTTCTTTTGAAGAACTCAAGCGCACCCAGACCCAGCTCATTCAGACTGAGAAAATGTCCTCCCTCGGACAGATGGTGGCAGGGGTGGCCCACGAAATCAATAACCCGATTAACTTCATATATGGCAACCTGAGTCACGTCAGGACTTATTGTGAAGACATACTAGGACTGGTGAAACTCTATCAAGAACAATACCCCCATCCCACAGCAGTAATTGTTGAGGATATTGAGGCAATCGAATTAGATTTCTTGATGGAAGACTTACCCAAAGTGCTGGATTCGATGAAGGTGGGGGCAGACCGAATTCGCAAAATTGTCCTCTCCCTGCGAAACTTCTCGCGACTGGATGAAGCGGAAATGAAAGAGGTCGATATCCATGAGGGCATCGATAACACCCTACTGATTTTGCAGCACCGACTGCAAGCCAAATTAGACCAGCCTGCTATTCAAATCATTAAAGAGTACGGCCCGCTGCCGCTGGTGGAGTGCTCTGCCGGCCTACTGAACCAGGTGTTTGTAAGTATACTGGCGAATGCGATTGACACTCTCAATGACCAAAGGGGGCCGCGGGCGATCGCAATTCGCACCTCAGTGGGGTATGGGGAAGAAGAAAAATCCCCGATTTCCAATCCCCCCCTTGCGGAAAGCTCTACAGTTTCTTCGGCTGAGGTGGATTCCCCCAACCTCGACCCAACCCGGAAAAGTCCCCAATTTGTTGTGATTCGCATTTGCGACAATGGCCCCGGTATGACAGAGGAAGTGAACCGGCGGCTGTTCGACCCCTTCTTCACCACGAAACCCGTAGGGAAGAACACCGGTCTGGGGCTGTCAATCAGCTACCAGATTGTGGTAGAAAAACACCGGGGACAGTTGAAATGTGTTTCTCATCCCGGTCAGGGGGCAGAGTTCATCATTCAGATTCCTATTCGACAGAACTATCAAAAATTGGCTTTGCAAAGACAAACCAGATGAGTAGTTGTTATTGGTATTTCCCGTAGTCCTAAACAGACAAAAATCAGTTGTATTGATGAATAGACATCGTGGAAAAATCTGGGTGCAATTGCTTCTGTACGCCTCTATTTCTCTTCATTTTTATGAATTTTTTGCACTTGATTTAGTTCTTAATTATCAAGTCTAGCTATCAGTTACACTGTAAATATGATACCTCATATCAAATCCGGTAGCATCGGAATTAATATTACCCACAACCAGGACACGGCAGTGCCCTTGGACTACAATTAATCGCGGTAGTCCAAGGACACTGCCGTGTCCTCTCGATCGTGTCGGTGCTCGGCGCGATCGCCCTTGACAAACATCGCACTCTTGGCATAACAATAACCCGAGAAACTAAGAGATCGCATTGAATTGAAAGGCGATCGACCTTATGGTAATTTTGAAGTATGGGGTATGGCGATCGCGAGCTCAGGGCTAAGAGGAGTGGCGGCAGATCACCTCGGCATCACAGCCGACATCTCCCGTCCGTCTGCAGAAAGTGCGTTGTGAGGTGGCCCGTCAGCAGATGACTTTTTGATTCCCTGTAAGCTATCACGATTTTGGACTAATACGAATGTGGCGACTAATAGCAGGAAGTAACCGAACCCTTTTTGAAGTTGTTGCGCTGGAATAAACTGTGCAAGATAAGCCCCCATCACCGTTCCGCATCCAGCTAAAAAGGTGAATGAAACCGTGAGATTCCAGTCTAAGGAAATATGCCCTAAATAACCTAGCAAACCCGCGACCGAATTACACGCAATAATTAGCAGAGAAGTCCCGATCGCCTGTCGCATGGGTACGTTTCCCAATAAAACCAAGGCAGGGACGATCGCAAACCCGCCCCCCACACCGACTAATCCTGTCAAAATCCCTACTGCAATCCCTTCAGTCATCAGCCATAGCCAGCAGTATTTGCAAACAGGTTTGACATACTGGATAGCCTCTATATCATCCTTACTAGATACGTTCTTTGACAAGGTGGTGCGATAAATCATCAAGCCTGCAGCAATCAGCATCGACAATCCAAATAGGGTCATCTGGAATGCGCTGGTAATCAACGGCAGCGTGGCAATTCTTGCACCGAGGTAAGCCCCCAACATGGTTGCAGTTCCAAAAATAACTGCGGTTTTGAGATTAAGATTACCGCGCCGCCCGTGGGGAATGCTGCCCAACAAGCTAACAGTCCCGACAATAATCAAAGTCATGGCGATCGCAGGTTTAGGCGCCACACCCATCACATAAACCAGCACAGGCAGTGCTAGCACAGAACCACCACCGCCCAACAAGCCTAAACTCACACCAATGCAAACTGCCAGGAAATGTCCAATTATCCAGATCATGATTTATTTCCGGCTTGTTGGTTGTAAGGTAACTTTGCCAGTAGCATTCCCATCGCACAGGTGTTAGTGATTCCAGCAAACACTAAGCCAGCACCCACAAATCCACTCAGAAGTAAAAAATTAGGTGAGACAAACACCCCTAAAACTGTTCCCAGCACAACCAATGAGCCTGCAACAATCTGCACCTGTCGAAACAAGCTAATCGGCGCATTTTGACTTTTTTCAATGCGATAGCCTGCATTCTTCCAAGTAGGAATTCCGCCACGCAGATGAATCACAGAATTGAATCCTGCGTCTAAACATTTTCTGGCGGCTTTGGCAGAGCGATTTCCCGATTGACAGTAGAGAACGAGTTTTTGTCCTGCAGACGGTCGTAATTGAAGTGGATCGAACTGTGAAAGTGGATGCAATTTTGCGCCGGGAATACGTTCAGTTGCATATTCGGCAGCTTCCCGAACATCCACTAAAGTTACGGCGTTTTCCTCAAGCAATTGTTTCAAGGTTTGAGCATCAATTTCTTGAAGTTGAGAATCGTTAGTCAGTGTCATAGTTGTACTCCAAATAAAATAGATCGAAGGTCTAGGCAGAAATTGAGGTTAGGTTGCCACACCGTTCATTAGCTGGCACAGCTTCCATCATTTTTTGAGGGTTGGGCAGATTCAGTGCATTCATAAATTCAATAAACTCATCCCGGCTGCGCCCTGTAAACCTAGGGTTCCAGCGTTTTTCTTCCTCAATGGAAGAAACAGTTTGCCCGCGATAGTCGTGTCCTGGATAGATCGAGGTAGAATCAGGCAAGGTAAATAATCTTTGAGTGACAGAATCAAACAAGGTTCCGGCGTCCCCGCTTTGAAAATCCGTGCGTCCACAGCCACGGATCAATAACGCATCCCCGGTCAGCAAGTGAGTTCCATTGACGATGTATGCCATGTGGCTATCTGTGTGCCCTGGCGTGGCGATCGCCTTCACTTCCACCGTTCCAACCTGTAGCGTTTCCCCTGGGTAGATAAAACGGTCTGCACAGTTAACCTGTGCTTGGGCTGGAACCACACTCACACAGCCTGTTAATTCCCGCAGTTGAGATGCACTGGTAATGTGATCGGCATGAACATGAGTTTCCAAGCAATAACGCAATGTCAAACCCAGTTCTTTCAGCAATTTGAGATCTCGCTCAACCTGTTCCAACACTGAATCGACCAATAGGGCTTCTGCGGAAGCGCGATCGGCTATCAGATAAGTATAGGTACTGCTTTCCCGGTCAAAAAGTTGACGAAACAGCATAGCCATCAGTCTCCTACCATCTAGTTTGCTGATAATATTACTATATAGTAGTATATTCGATAAAGCAAGCCTTGCTCAAAATTAATTCACTCGTCCTTATGTCTCAAATCCCAGTTTCCGCTCTCGCTCAGATTGCTGACTACTTCAAAGTTTTATCAGACCTGAGCCGGTTGCAAGTGCTGTGCGCGCTCAAAAATAATGCTAAAAATGTCACTGAAATCATTCAAGAAACAGGGCTGGGGCAAGCCAATGTTTCCAAGCACCTCAAGATTTTGACCCAGGCAGGCATCGTTCAACGGCAGCCGCAGGGAGTCAGTGTTTACTATCAAATCACTGACCCGATGATTTTTGATTTATGCGAACTTGTGTGTCAGAGGCTCGAAACTCGATTGCAAGAACAGTCACAACAGTTAAAAAAGCTCGACAGATTGCGTCAACTCTAACCGCGCTTTGTTGGCTGCAAGTGCTGTGTGCGATCGAGAGCGAGCCTAAAAATCTCACTAAATCTAACTATCTGCACGCTTATAATTCATCACCAAATCCAACCGCGATAAAGAACTTGTGGCTGATTCCCGCACATAGGAATCCACCGATTCATCATTGGCAAATGTGGTCAGAACTTCTAAACAACGTCGATCGCCCACAGAAGCAAGAGCATTCACGATCGCCACCTGTACTGCCACATTATCCGTTGTTTTCAGCGACTCCACCAAAATCTCAAAAGCTCTTGAACCCATCTGCCCCAATGCCATCACTGAAGCAATATTAACCACAGGATTCGGATCGTCGATCGCCTTTTTTAATCCCTGCAAGCCCGCTTCAGGGAACGGCAACTCTGGATAATTAATCGCAATTTGTGCCAATACCTTCGCCGCACTCCCTCGCACAG
Source organism: Oscillatoria nigro-viridis PCC 7112 (assembly GCF_000317475.1). Taxonomy (NCBI): domain Bacteria; kingdom Bacillati; phylum Cyanobacteriota; class Cyanophyceae; order Oscillatoriales; family Oscillatoriaceae; genus Phormidium; species Phormidium nigroviride. The sequence goes on along the minus strand of NC_019729.1, from coordinate 1,189,020 downwards.
TCACATTATCACTGTTTAACAATGCGTCCACCACCGATGGCACGGCATCTTCACCAATCACGCCCAAGGCTTTTACGGCCGCCCGACGATAGGTGACATCTTCTTCATCTAAAATGCCCACGAGTCGAGAAATTGTATTTTCATCGCGGGAATCGGCAATTTCAAACATTGCCCGATCGCGCAGATGAGGATTCGGGTGTTTTAGTTGTTCAAAGAAAGCATCTGTTGTCATGGTTTTTGGGGTTTTATAGCAGTTGACAGTTGACAGTTGACAGTTGATAGTTGTAAGCTGTCGCGCATTTAAATTGTATATTCAGGGCGGGCGGGACGCCCACCCCACAAGACGGGGATTTTTTTTAACAGACAATTTAAATGTAGAACTGCTTATGGCGGTTCTCAAGCGTGGTGAGGTATGCCCTATGCCCTGCGCGGGCCAATGCCCTATGCCCTATGCCCTATGCCCTATTAAGATAATTCGGATGTTACACAAGTATGAGCATCTACTTTAGCTCTAACCAACCAATCTTGGTCGGCCCCAGCAATTTCATAACCGCTGACATCACCAAGTTTTTCTAGTGCCATTAATGCAGCATACTTCAAATCCCAGATTTTAGTTTCCAGACAGGCTTTCAATTCTGGAATAGCACGTTGTTCTCCCAGTTCCCCCAGGGCGATCGCCGCCGCCGCACGGGATTTCTGAAACTGGGGTTGGGGGTGATGCAAAGCTTCCAATAACAAATCGCAGGCTGGAGAATGTTTTAACCAACCAAACAATTTTACCACATGAAAATGCGCTCCATAGTCATTATTTGCTTCTTCAGCAAAGGTAGCAAACAGGGCGGCTGGTGCATCCTCTGAGTAATTTTCAAGTATCGTTTTAGCTGCTAAATAGCAACGTCCAAAATCTGTTTCGTATAATTGGCGAATCAAAAACGGTAAGTCTGGTAATTTTTCATAACTATGCACTAGATCTAAATCTGCTGGATAGTCTCTTAATGTTTGTTCCAAATATGGTTTAATGTTAGCAAAGGTCAGGAATTTGTCAGCAATTCCTGCTTCTGCTAACGTTCTAATTCCTCTGAGTCGAAAGACTAAAGATACCGGACATCTGGCAATATTTGGAATTGCATCGTAGTAACGCGCATCTATCAAATCCTGAATAGATAATCTGCGCCCGAGGACATTTTTGTGTTGCAACATCGCGACAACTTTTCCCATTTGAGAAAAGTCTCTGGTTAAGCGACAAATTGCGGCGATCGCAGCACTAGCAGTCGGCGGGTCAATATCATCGACAAATCTGCGAATTCTGGCTACGGCTGGCTGATAATCTAATTTAGTCAGGGTGTGGATAATTACCCGGTAGGTTTGTCCCGGTTTGTCGAGCAATTGAGCAACTTCTGCTAAAATATCGGCATCTTGAGTGCCAATTTCGCCGATCGCCCAAACGGCATTTTCCACCGTGTAGCAGTCATCATCGGCCAGACAGGTGCGAATCACCGGCAATGCTTGCACAGCTTGCAGTCTTCCCAAGGTTTCCACCGATTTGCGGCGCACAATCCGGTTTTCCAGCACCGGATCGGTTTGTTGTACTGCTCGCATCAGTGCTGCGATCGATCGATCACTTGAGAAATTGATCAAGTGGGAAGCAGCTATGTAGCGGGAATCCTCTTCGCCGATTTCAGCTTGGGGCGTATCTAAAAGGGCGATCGCCTGGTCTTCCGTTAAATTAAAAAAACTAAAAAAGCGTTTATCCATAAAATTAGCAGTCGGCAATAACTATAATATGATATGCCTATTAAAACACAATAACAAGCCTAAGAATTCTTTACCCTTACCTCACCAAAATCGGTAAAGCAACGAGCCAAGAGTTCCTAGACTTGTCGGGTAGAAACTACCCAGTCACGACATTACAAACCTGTCAGTTAATTAGGACAGGGAGTTGATCGCGTAGTCAAGAAGAGCATTGTACTCAGTCAAAGCTTGAGCAGACAAATCGCGAGGAGCGCAACCGCGGTTACGAGCAAAGCTCAATGCTTCAACGTAAGGAGCAGTAGGCAAGCCCAAAGCGCGATAAACTTCGCGTTGACCGGCAATACCCCATTCGTCCAGAGGGCCTGTGCCGCCAACAACTAAGCAGTATTGGATCAAGCGCAGGTAGTGCTTGATGTCACGATGGCATTTTGCTTTGAAAGTATCGGTCGAGTTAGCTTGACCGGCTTCGTTCAAGTAAGGATACTTTTTGATGCAAGCATCATAAGCTTCTTTAGCAACTGCGTCGAGGTTGTTGCCTAGTTTTTCTGCAGCTTCTAAACGAGCAGCAGAGCGTTGGATAGAACCTTGAACTGATTCTAAATCTGAGGTGCTAGGGAAGCGGCCTGCTGCATCAGCAGAGGCAATAGCGGTGGTGAGAACTGATTTCATTTCCTAAAACTCCTAAAGTGATTTTGACGACAGTGAGCGTAGTTTCAATTTTGCTGAGCGAATTGCGATTAGCAACGGACTAGCTCAGTGCAGAAATGATGCGATCGAAGTAGCTGGAAGCTTCAGCAACGAGGCTAGCACAACGATCTTCTACTACAGGACTGCCCATTTTGCGGAGCTTAGCACCAGCAAATTTTTCGCTGGGATTGTCTTGGATGTGAGCGGCGGCTTGAGCCTTCATGATTTGAACGGCACGCACGGTGGAGGTGGTGGGCACGCCCAAAGCTGCGTAGGTTTCTTTCAAACCATTCAAGCAACGGTCATCAAGAACTGAAGCATCTCCAGCCAACAAAGCATAGGTTACATAGCGCAAAATGATTTCTGCATCGCGCAAGCAAGCAGCCATGCGGCGGTTAGGATAGCAGTTACCACCAGCTTGAATCAAGCCTTGGTTTTCGCAGATCATACCGGCAACAGCATCAGAAACCATGCAGCTAGCGTTGCTGGCGATCGCGTTTACAGCATCCAAGCGTCTGTTGCCGCTGGCAACGAAAGCTCTCAGGGCACTAATATCACCGACGGTGGAGGTGCTGGCATCGGCTGAAACTACAGCTCTTGAAAAAGCGTCAAGCATTGAGTTCTCCTTAACTTAGAAAAATTATTTCTGATCTCAGTTGGTCAACTGGGTGACTAACTTAATGGTTTTGAATATATCTCTGGGGTGTTTCCTCTGTCTCATTCCTGAGAAACAAAGTAACAATTTGTTACTTTTGTGGCTAAAAGCACTTTTTTTCGTGGACAGGGGCGCAAAAAGTCGAGTTCTGAAGACAAGAAGATTTTGGCTCTTGCCCCTGTACAATGTTTTCCATGAACCATATTAAGCAGTTTGTTGAAAATTCTCTAGGACGGTGGCGATCCCAGCGCAGCGCCCATCATTTGACTTTCAGACACTTTGAAGCTGTGCAGTCAGTCATTGATATCGTTGCTATCTCACCGGACGATCGGGCAGTAATCGAACTCTGTCAATTGTATAGTGTTGACCCATCCCAAGCAGTAATGCCTTTTCAAATGAGCTGGGAGGGTGAGTCAGATTGGGATGAGAATTCTGAGGTTAAGGGGAGTTGTATTCTTGTACCAATCCCCGATCCAAATCTACCTAATCGGGGTAAGTTACTACGAGATCAAGGTTATGCTGAAACTATTGCCGCAGCAGGTGACTATCACATCACAGAGGATGGAACTTTTGTGCTGTTGACTACCTACGAACACGCCGCAGCGGAAGAAAAAATCTGGTTTGCTAATCCTAATTTACGGTTTCGTGTTTCCCTAATTAAAACCAGCGGAGGCAGTGGGGTAGTAACCGCATCATTTTCCTCAGAGATTCGTTCGATGTCAGGTAATTAGTGAACTACTAATTGCTATTAATCAACTTTGTTCTACCTTCTTCTTAGCTTATGAATTCAGTTAAAAGCAATGATTTAATCACTTTAGCTCAGTGGATGGCTGGGGATTTTAGTAACTATCAACAATCCTTTAATAACCCACAACAATTTGCCCATATTCGGATATTTTTTCGTCCCTTACCCTTTGAATTTTTCAATGCCATTGGCTTTTACTCTGAACAGGTTTACGATCACGATCTGTGGAGTCCCTATCGTCAGGGAGTTCATCGCTTAATTGACCGGGGAGATCGGATTTATATTGAAAATTATAGCCTCCAAGACCCCATACAGTACGCCGGAGCAGCACGAGAATTAAGCATTCTCAAAACTATTAAACCAGATAGTCTGCAACGACGCTATAACTGTTCCATGATTTTTAAACGAGACGGCGAAATGTTTCGAGGCGGTGTGGAACCAGGAAACCTTTGTCTAATCGAAAAAAGAGGTTGCTCAACCTACCTAGTCAGTGATGTCGAAATTACAGAAACAACTTGGAGTAGCCTCGATCGAGGTCTGGACGTGAATACCCATCAACAGGTTTGGGGGTCGGCTTTTGGCTCTCTACAGTTTGAAAAGCGTCAAAGTTTTGCCACTGAGTTGCCTCACCTCTTATAACTTATCGGCTTAATAATTTCAAGTCACATTCGCTGTATATTACAATAATTCACGATGTACTACAAAAAAATATTGCAAAAGGAGAGTCATAGCCAAGATATCAACCTCTTTGTGTAGTACGAATCAGCTCCCAGAGCAGATTTTATGTTAAGTTATGTAAAGTTTTTTAATATAACGTCTAAATATGGTAGTTTCTCATGTAATACAATTGTGGAGATTTTTTCAATGGTTTTTGGACCTGCATCTCGACTTGGAGTCAGTTTATTTGAAGAAACACCCCGTTTAGAACTAATTCCAGGACGTTCACAAGAAGAAGTAGAAACCATTATTGCTGCCGTTTATCGGCAAGTTTTGGGTAATGCTTACGTCATGGAAAGTGAACGGGCGACGATTCCTGAATCCCAATTCAAAAGTGGTGAACTCAGCGTGCGCGAATTTGTCCGCGCTCTGGCAAAATCAGACGCTTACCGCTCTCGCTTTTTCGATACTTGTCCTCGCTATCGGTTTATTGAACTCAATTTCAAACATCTTTTAGGTCGGACTCCTGATGGCTTAGAAGAAATGAGAGAACATAGCACCATTCTAGATACTGAAGGCTTCGAGGCAGAAATTGATTCTTACCTCGACAGTGATGAATATCAAAATGCCTACGGGGAAAATATCGTTCCCTATTACCGAGGCTACAAAACCCAGCCAGGACAAAATATGGTTGGGTTTACTCATATGTTTGCTCTCTTGCGGGGAGCTTCCAGTAGCGACCTCAAGGGCAGTCTTTCTGGAAAAACCCCTGTTCTGAATAAATTCGTGATTCAGCAAACCCCCCTACCCATAGTTCCCCCTTCCGGTGGTGCAGTTGGAGATGGTTGGGCATTCCAAGAGTCTGGTATCAATTCACGTACTCGTGCTGGATTAGGCGCCTCAGCAGAAGGCAAAGTTTATCGCATTACTGTGACTGGATATCGTTCTTCAGCAACGACTGTGATGAACCGAGTCTCTAAATTTCGCTCTAGCAATCAAGCCTATCTCGTACCATTCGATCGGCTCTCGCAAGAATATCAACGCATCCACAAACAAGGCGGCGTAATTTCCAGCATCACTGCTGTCAATTAACAACCGCTCAAACTTCTGCCTTAACGACTTGGGGAATTATCTCCCTGAGCGTGTCTTTCACAATCCCTAATTCTCTGTTTTGAAGCGTTATTTTTTCTTAGGAGAAACTCAATGAGTGTCGTTTTAGATGCGCCAGTAGAACTTTGGCCTACAAGCAGCTCCGATGATAAACAGGCCGTAATTCGCGCTGTTTACAAGCAAGTGTTGGGCAATCCCCATGTGATGGAAAGTGAACGCCTGACGACTGCAGAATCCAAGTTGTGCGATGGCTCGATAACAGTACGAGAATTTGTCCGCGCTGTGGCTAAATCTGACTTTTATCGCCGTCGGTATTTTGAATCCTGCGCTCCTTACCGCTTTGTCGAGCTAAACTTCAAACATTTGTTGGGTCGCGCTCCTTTAGCTCAAGAGGAACTTTCTGAGCATATTTGTCGGTGTACTCAAGAAGGCTACGAGGCAGAAATTGATTCTTACCTCGATAGTCCAGAATATCAGGAAAAATTTGGCGAGAATACAGTCCCTTATTATCAAGGGGCAAAAAGTCAAGTCGGACAAAAGCAAGTCGGCTACAATCGCACCCTTTCCCTGTATCAAGGTTATGCAGGAGTTGATAGTGCTTTTACCGCTTCTCGCTTAGTAGATTTTGTGGCTGGCAATAGCGGTAACAAGATTACTTTACCAACAACAGGCGGTCGGATCAGTGCTTACAAAGATGCCACTGACAAGACCTTCAAGATTTTAGTCAAGGGGTCTAAATTTGACAGTCCTCGCCGAGTAAGTAACACTGAATATCTTGTATCCGGTGCGAATATGACTCCGCAAATTCAGCGAATTCATCGTGCAGGTGGCAAAATTGTCAGCATCACAGAAGTTGCTTGAGGCATAGAGTGATTAGCGGGTAGAGAAGTAAAAACTTACTTCTCTATCCCTCTGTGAAACAATCGCGATTTTTATCTTATCACCCTCGCAATTATGAAAGCGATAACGATAGAAATAGATAGTTTTTCTCTGCCTCAATAACAGATGTGTTTCCGTCTGTCAAGCTATTTCAACTGGCAGTGACTTTTTTTTTACACTCTCAATCAAACTTTAATTAACGTTAGGAAAAAACAATGTCTAGTTTAACAGCCGCTTTCGTCAGTGACCCAGTAGAACTGCGATCCAATGCAACGGAAGACGATTTACAAGTCGTTATTCGTGCTGCTTACCGACAGGTGTTAGGAAATGCTCACCTGATGGAAAGTCAGCGTCTCACCAGTGCTGAATCTTTGCTTCGCAATGGTGATATTACGGTGCGCGAATTTGTCAGACAAGTGGCAAAATCAGACCTGTATCAATCTCAATTTTTCAACACCAATTCTGCCTATCGGTTCATCGAGTTAAACTGCAAGCATTTACTTGGTCGTGCTCCTTTAGAACAGAAGGAGATTTCCGAACACGTCCAAATTTGTAACGGTCAAGGCTATGAAGCCGAAATCGATTCTTATATCGATAGTGACGAGTATACCCAGAACTTTGGCGAGAATATTGTGCCTTATCCTCGGAGCATTCGCAGCCAAACTGGTATCAAGAATGTCGGGTTTAATCGGATGCTTTCTTTGCTGGGAGGAGCAGCTACTAGCGATAGCAGTAATCAAGCTCAATTAATTGCGACGGTTGCTAGCAATCTGCCTCAGAAAATCAAGCTCTCTAGCGTTGGTACCAGTGGAGCCTCTAGCACAACTGGTAAACGTTTTCGGATTACTGCTGCTAAGTCTGGTGGTGCTAAAGTCAGAGTGAGCAATATCAGCTATGAAGTCAGCTATGCTCAAATGTCTAAGCAAATTAAAAATATTCAGAAAATGGGAGGCAAAATTCTCAGTATTACTGAAGTTGGCTAAATTTACCTAGACTTCACCTTTGTGTTCATTGAAGTGTGGTATCTCCTGCTTTCTATAGAGCGAGTTTATTATTCGCTCTTTTTCTTCTGTGCAACACTTGAAAATAAAAATAAATCACTCAGTTTTCAAGCTGAGGATCTGAAAAATGCTACCCCCAATAGCTTGTAAAAAAATTCAGGCTTGGATCAGAAGTCGTCACCTAATTTTTTGCGGTCAATTGCTAGTTTTTGAAACTTTAGACTATCCAGCAGTTGAGCGATTTGAGGAATGTGTTAACAGTCTAGGAGGGTGCTTAATTTCTGTTGAACCAGCCAAACGACTTTGGATGGGAAATCATCGACAAGTGATTCTCTATCAGGCTAAAGCCAGTTTGCATACACCTCATCATGAACTGCGGCAATATTGGTTCAAGTACGGCTGTTTTCAGACTCGATTCGATCAAAGAGCTTAGCTATAACAACCGCCAAGGTTATTAATTATTAAAATATCTTTGGTTATTTGCATAATTAGGAACTTTTTGGTTAAAATAAAGAAAACTTATACTTTGTTGTGGTTATGGATATTCACGAAATCGAAACGTCTCTGAAAAATCCTGATTTTCAGTATCGACTCAAGGCCGTCGCGGCTCTCAAGGATTATCAACCAGAGATTGCTGTTCCCTTGCTCAAGGGCAAACTCGATGACCCGGAGTTCTTAGTACGTTCTTTTGTCAGTCGGGCATTTGGGACACAACAAACCGCTGAATCCTTCGCCGCATTGCTCCAAATCATGAAATTTGATAATACGCCGAATGTGCGAGCTGAGGCTGCTAATTCTCTTTCGCTTTTTGGTCGATGTGCTGCATCTCATTTAGTCTTGACTTTTTTTCAGGATGACCACTGGTTAGTTCGTCGTAGTATTCTGGCTGTTTTGGTTGATATGAAGTGCGAAAGCGAACTCTTTGAGGTCTGTATGGAAGCCTTAGCTGGCGAAGATATGACCACCCAGGAAGCCGCTGTGGATGCACTTGGTACATTAGCCGGAACTAATCAGGAACAGGCTGCACTTTCTCAGTTATTAATGCTGGCTAATTCTGAGTACGAACGTATGCGTCAGCACGTCGCATCTGCTTTGCAGCATTTTGACGATCCGCAGGCTAAGGAAATTTTAGGTCAACTTCGGCAAGACTCAAATCATCGAGTTGTTGCTACTGCTTTAGAAAATCTGCTTTAGACAATAAATAGTAAGGAAGTTGATTAAGCTTGACTAAAAGTTTTTAACCCACTGATTAAATGGTCAAAATAGAGACTCAATAAATCCCGGTCTTCCGAATTAAAATGCTGCAAGCTAACTTTTTTCAACTGTTCTAGTCCACAGAGCATCGCCGAAACAGGAACCCGCAATTCTTGATACAGTAGCTCCATGTTTTTAAGTCCTTCTTGGCTAGTAAATTGAGGACTGTTACCTGCAATTCCATAGGTGATACAGCGTAGGAACTGCCAAAAATCTCGCCAACAGGCTTCAGCACGTTCGGGAGGATAAAGGTCATTACCAGGCTCAGTGATATTGGGAAAGTCCGCTAATACCTTTTTCCTCGCATCAGCAACAATATTAGGAGCTTGCTCTCGCAATAATCTGGCTTTCTCTAGCATTAAAGAGAGATGAGGATGAAGATTTTTAATGCGTTCTAAATCCTCATCTGTGAGATATCGACTTTGATTGTCAGCATCTTGAAAAATGGCAATTACTTCATCTGAATATAAGTTTTTCCAAGTCGCAAAACTGACAATTCTCGCTTGGGGAATTAATTGCTTGGCTCTTTCACTTAATTGCATATTTATTAAATTACACTCACTTAATTTACTAGGATAGACTAAAATTATGAGCGAATTGGTTAAGATTTATTACAAATAGAGCCGTTTAATGATGGTTGGTAGAGGGTTTTTCTGGGGAATCCTGAGCGCACAACGGATTTTTGTAACGAAATATTACTTTGTTTGTCAAAAACAGAGACAATATTTAAGGTAATCCCTTATGATATTGTTTTTAGGGAAAGATTGAAGGAGCTAGATTTTAATCTATGTTTAAGCCGTTTCAGGAATTCTTAGAAAAAGAACTGTTTGGACGTTTTGCTCTAGAGAGTCGTCCCATTCCCTCTGGGTTGGAATCGGTGGTGAGTGAAAGAGGCAAAAATCCCGCCACCATTCAAAGTTGGTGCTATCAATGTCCCGAATTGCGAAAGATTCGTTACACCTACATTGATGCTGGAGAAACGGCACAAATTTTCAATAGTGTCATTTATCCGAATTATAATTACGATCTGCCTTTGCTAGGAATTGATTTTTTAGCCTTTGGACAGAAGAAAATCTTGGTTGTCTTAGATTTTCAACCTTTATTCCGCGATCGAGCCTATATAGACAAATATATCGGGCCAATGAGCGCAATTAAGGATAAATACAAAGATTTAACGCAAGACTTAGAAATGAAGTTTTACGATGCGAACCAGTATTTTTCTAAGAACTTGCTATTTGCTAAAACAGATGCAGAAACGGTTGTAACTCGTTTGTTTCCAGCCTATCAAGAATATGTCCAGTTGTATTGGCAAATGCTAGAGCAAGCCTCCCCGCTTAACACTCCAGAAGAGATGCAGCGGATTGTGAAGGCACAGAAAGATTACGACCAGTATAGTGCGGAACGCGATCCAGCATCAGGGCTATTCGGCAGCTATTTTGGGCATGAATGGTCAGATAGATTTCTGTACGAATTTTTGTTTGAAGATGCTGTTCCCTTAGCAGTTCCAGCGGGGGTAAGATAAGTTAAAAATGACTCTTTATCAGCCTTTCTTAGATTACGCTATCCCACTTCTAAAAGCACGACTTGACTTGGCGCCCTATCCAATTCCCGCAGGTTTTGAACGGAAAGAAGCTCTAACTGGGAAGGGGAAAAAAGAGCAGTTGGTGGTGACGACAAGTCATGCTTTTAAGTCCTCAAAATTACGGCAAATTCGGGCAGCTCATGTTGAGGGTGGTGATGCTCTCCAGGTACTTAATTTTGTGATTTTCCCCCAGTTAAATTATGACTTGCCCTTTTTTGGGGCGGACTTAGTAACCTTGCCGGGGGGACATTTAATTGCTTTAGATATGCAGCCTCTTTTTCACGAGGCGGCTTATCAGAAACAATACTCAGAGCCAATTTTGCCGATTTTTAACAAGTATCAAAAGGAGTTGCCTTGGGGAGGAGATTTTCCTGACGAGGCAAAACCTTTCTTTTCACCTGCTTTTCTTTGGACTCGTCCCAAGGAAACAGAGGCTGTGCAAACTACGGTATTTGAAGCTTTTAAGGATTATCTTCAAGCTTATCTCGATTTGGTGGAGCAAGCGCAACCTGTCACAGATAGTCAGCGACTTGGAGAGATTCTTGAGGCACAGCGACGTTATATTGATTATCGTGCTGCCAAAGATCCGGCTAGGGGGATGTTTACGCGGTTCTATGGTGAGGAGTGGACTGAGGAATATATTCACGGTTTTCTGTTCGATTTAGAACGCCACATTCCAGAAGTTCAACAATCAGTGTAAGTTTATCCTACCTGAGAGCCAAGACTCTGAGCCGTATTGTTACGAGTAAAAGCATTCCAAGTTCCTAATTCTTTGCGATCGCGACTACGAAGCATGGCTTTCATCTCTTGGGTGAGTCCTTGTGCTAGGGTAAAATCAGCGCCAGCAATACTCTTTAATTGCTCTAAATTTGCTCCGGTTAAGTCAGCCCCTCGTAAATCCGCTCCTTGTAATTCGACTCCAATTAAGATAGCATTTCGCAAATAAGCACCAGTCAGAAAGGCATTCTGAAGACTCGCCCCACTTAAGGCGGCTCCCTCTAAATTGGCCCCAGTTAAATCGGCTCCACTGAGATAAGCACCTCGAAGGTTACAGCCGTGTAAATCTGCGCCTCTGAGGTAAGCTGTATTCAGAAAAGCTCCACTGAGATTGGCTTGGGGACCAATTGCTCCCGAATTTTTGTAATTAAAACCCTCTGGCCACAGGGTACGAGCATCATATTGAGCTAATTTTAATTTAGCCTCTTGTAGCTGGGCATCGACTAAATTACAGCCCTGTAAATCTGCACGAAAAAGATAGCTTTCTTGTAAATTCGCTCCACTCAAATTGGCATCTCTGAGATTTGCCCTTCGTAAATCAACCCCTTGGAGATTTGCCCCTTGCAGATTGGTTTGACTGAGGTTTGCCCCAATCAAGTTCGATCCGCTTAAATCAATACCAAATAAATCCATCTGGCTGAGGTTGATTCCCGCGAGGTTGCTTTGAGCTAGACTTTTCCCTTGCTGAATGGTTGCCAAGATTTCTGTTGCAGAAAGGGGTTCGGAGAGGAAAGATGAGTGTTGACGAGGTGACATTATATTTTTCTGAAAATTTATTGGTCGATTTGCTCAAAATTGTCCTGTGTCATTTATCCTAGAATTTGAAGGATTACAGACTGACGTTTGTTTATTTTTCTTAACCAAAATCAGCTCTGATTCCCTGTTCGGCTAAACTCAGGTCAAAGCCTAAATCCCCGTTTTTCATTGAGATTTGTCTCAATCCCTCTGATTCCTCTCGCTAAGTTGACACAGAAATGCTGCTAACACCACCTATGACTATGATGGATTTCTTTCGCAAGAGTGAGGGCGTTTGGTTTACTCAGCGAACAGTGCATAATTTTGATACTGCTGCGGCTGATGAGTCGGGAGAGTCCAATGTCATCGTTGAAGTTTTGTCAATAGACGATCGCAGACTTTTAGATGTTTGTCAAGAGCAGAATGTCGATCCCGCTTTAGTTAGTGGGGGATGCAGTTTTATGTGGCAGGACAATTTAGATGATACAGTTCCGAACCAAAACTATGCTGCTATTCTTTTAGATGTGCCTAATCCTACTAATCCGAGAACGGGCAAGTTTCTGCGAAATCGAGGCTATGTTGAAGGTATTCCGGTCATCGGTGTTTACCATTTTGCGGATGATGGGGTGTTGACTATTGAGACGGAATATGAGACCAATCAAGGACAGGAACGCTGTTGGTTTATTAACGATCATTTTCGGGTACGGGTGATGACTGTGCAGATGGTAAATGGGGTTAAACAAATGGCATACTGTTCTGAGCGTCGTTGTATTTCTCACTCTGCTTTAGAAGAGATGATTGAACAAAATCGCTTGAGATTTTCTGGGGTGGGTGTGCTGTCACCTTAAAGCACAAAGATCCAGTGTCTTGCAATCCCAGCTACACACAAAGTCAAAATATACTGGTGATTGAAATTGCGATAACACAAACAAAAAATATCCAGACGACTGCAATCTCATCTGCACACAAAGTTCGCAGACGCGGACTAATTATTAAACTATCAAAACTATGTCTGAAAACGAAGAATTGAATCCATCAGATAATGAGGAAACTGTTGCTACTTCACCAGAGACTAAGGTTGAAGAATTGACCGAAGTAATTGCTGAATTTGAGAAATATCGCGAACGTTTGGTTAATGAAACGATGACGGCTGCACAAAAGGCCAAATTACCTCCGAAGGCGGCGATGGCTAAAATTGAGCCGGAACTTGCTAAGATTGATGCTGGACTGGAGAGTCTTCGCGCTCAATTGGCGGCTCTAACTACTAATAATTAGGTGATGGTGATGGTCAATTCTAATGCTCGATCGGAGGCAGATCCAATTCTATTGGATCACGCTGAAACAGATGCTTTTCTTCGGGAAGTTACTGAACAAATTGATTTAGATACTTTCGACGCTAACGATCCCAATCTGTTGAAGCGGTTGGTTGAATGTTTGGGAGATACGCGGGGGATGACTCGACTGCGTTTCGCGGAAACTTTGGCGGAAATTGGCGAAGCGGCGACTCCTTTTTTGTTGGATGGTTTGGCAAATCATGCTAATCCGGTTGTGCGGCGTGCTGCTGCTAAAACTCTGACTTTGATTGCCGATCCTACTGCGGTTCCTCATTTAATTCATGCTTTGTTGAACGATGAGGATACGGTGGTTAAGGGTTCATCAATTGGGGCTTTGGCGAGGATTGGGGAACCGTCTGTGCAGGCTTTGTTGGATATTTTAGGGTCAACTGATTTGCCTGAGAGTACGATCGGTCATGCGGCTTGGGCGTTGGCTTTTATCGGGGCGGGGGCGAAGGAGTATTTGTATCGGGCGATCGCGTCTGATTCGCCTGTGGTGCGCGGTGCGGTGGTGGGTGCGATCGCCAAGGTTGCACAGGAAGAACCGAAGGATGAATTATTCGAGATTTTAGTTAAGTCTCTGACGGATGTTGATGTTGATGTGCGCTGTGAGGCGGCGGCGGCTTTAGGAAATCTGGCTTATAAACCTGCAATTCCTAATCTGATTGAGTTGCTGGATAGTGGTGATGGGGAAACTCGCAGGGCGGCGGCTTTGTCTTTGATGAAAGTGGGCGATCGGGCGGCTATTGAACCGCTACAAGCTGCATTGGAAAAGGAGTCAGAAGCGGCGATTCAAGGTGTGATTAAGTTGGCAATTTCTCAAATTAAGTAACTAAAAGTATGACTGAATCGGGAACCGGGCGGATGTTGCTTTCTCATAATTTTGATATGCCCGAGGGTGTTTTTCCCACTTTAAGTAGGGAAGAATTTACTCTGGTATTTGCTGAGGGTTTAAGTCAATATCCTGAGATTAAGTGTCGTCAATTAAATCATCCTCATTGGATGGTAGAAGTTTTATTTTCTACTGATGCTTTTTCTCCGCCTCAAGTGGGAGAATTTTGTGCTCAAAGTTTGGTGGATAAGCGGATGAGTCAGGGGAAAACTGATGAGTTTTTTCCTGATATTTTGATTTTAGCGGGATTGAAGAAGACTCCTCCTTTGAGTAGCGATGCTGATGCGCTGCAAACGGGAGAATGGGGGGTGGATGTGGTGGAAACTCAGTCTGCTGAGAGTTTTTTGATGGCGATGGGGTGGGAGGAGAAAACGGCGGGGAAAAGTATTGAGGATGTTTTTAAGGTTGAAAGGAGAAAGGGGTAACGGGTGAGTTAAATTGCCAGGATATCTTTTTGATTGATACTGTTTTTTATTCTTGAGACTCAGCCAATTTAAAGGCTTCCCAATAAGCTGTAGCAAATTCAGTTTCTATTTGTAAAATATCAGCTTGATACTCTGGAGCGCTTGCCATTTCTCCTCGCTTCAGCGTGGCTAATTTTCGACTAATAGCCCGCATAATAAATTCATCAGGGCTTTTGGCTTTTCCCTGGTTTACGGCTCGATAAGTCGCTTCTAGTAAATTAACAGGGAGACTGATTTTTGATGCAATTGTAGGATGCGAAATCCAAGTTACTCTTAACTGAAACCTGAAGGTTCTGTAGATCTATATTAACTCTTTTTTCTCCAAATAGTCATGGGTAAAGCGATCGAGGATGTTTTTAAGGTTGAAAGGAGAAATGGAGGAAGGCTTCAAGGTTGTTTGGAAAGTTGGATATCAGTCCCAAAACGCTGATTTTGACGTTTACCAGGCTATGATCTATCTCCCGTAGATAAAATCGTCGTCGATCTCGATATTGTCAACCCCTAATGCTGAACGGGAATACAAATCTCAAACTCCGTCCCTTTTTCTGGCGTTGAAAAACACCTAAGCGTCCCACCATGTTTTTCAGTAACAATCTGATAACTAATCGCCATTCCCATTCCGGTTCCCTTCCCTACAGGCTTTGTTGTAAAAAATGGATTGAATATCTGTGTTTGAATTGATTCTGGAATTCCATTGCCATTATCGGCGATCGCAATTTTAACCCATTGCGAATCTACCACCGAGGTACTAATTGTAATACAACATGGTTGCTTCTCGATCGAGCAAGCTACCTGTTGAGTATTTATTTCTTCCAGTGCATCAATAGCGTTTGCCAAAATATTCATAAATACTTGGTTAAGTTGTCCGGCATAACACTCAACTAGCGGTAAATCACCATAGTCTCGAATGACTTTAATTTCTGGATGTTCGGGCCGCGCTTTGAGACGATGTTGCAAAATTAACAGGGTGCTATCAATTCCTTGATGGATATCAACTTCTTTAAATTCTGACTCATCCATCCGGGAAAAATTGCGGAGTGACAGCACAATCTGGCGAATGCGATCGGTACCAATTCTCATTGAACTCAAAATTTTAGGTAAATCATCTTGCAAAAAATCCAGGTCAATCTTTTCTGCTTCTTTCTCAATTTCGCCAATTGGGTTGGGATAATGCTTTTGATATAGGTGTACCAAATTTAATAGACAGTCAGCATAATATTGTACGTGAATTAGATTGCCATGTATGAAGCCGACCGGATTGTTAATTTCATGGGCGACTCCTGCAACTAATTGCCCCAAAGATGAGATTTTTTCTGTCTGAATAAGGTGGGATTGCGTTCGTTTTAAATTATCAATAGCCTGTTCAAGCTGCTGAGATTTGTCTCGTTCTCTGGCTTCGCTATCGCGTAATGTGGCTTCTATTTGTTTCC